>JBKQRG010000371.1:0-19766 GCA_052144015.1 Desulfomonilaceae bacterium | reverse complement strand
ACACTCAATGTCAACTCTTTTCATGCAATATATGTCGCTTCATTATGTTAATACACAAACTAGAACGAAATTCGTCGCGAAATCACGCGCTTAACCCTGATGAAAGAGACCCAAGGGAAAACTCCGGGCTGAATCTCTATCGAAATGCCTTGCATCGAGGGGGCAAGTGTGGCCGGTGACTCTCGGAAAAATTAAGATATTGAAGTCTCTCAATTGTCGATTGCTCTCCCCCGGTGTGCTTGAGTATGTCAATTTTTTCTGAGACAGATTCTCGCCTCAACCGGCAAGAGAAGGCTGTAGAAATTGTAAGGCTCTTTTGAAATGATATCGCCCCACCGCCGTCACCTCCGCGGCGGAACGGGGCACAAGGCCGGTGTACTCCGGCACCCAAACTGGGCATGACCCGGCGAGGAAAAAGACAAGTTGGAGGAAAAGGAAATGTTAGAAAACCGGTCGGTCAATACCGACCCACAACCTGAGGTACCAATGCCTCAGCTTATGGATGCTAAAGATGTTGCACTGATACTGAAAATTGCTCCCAAGACCGTTCATAAATTGGTGAGAAGAGGAAAACTTGGATGCGTGCAGATCACAGAGAAGGATCGTCGTTTTACGCGTGAACAGGTGCAGGCGTACATTGATTCTCAGAGCGTCGACGTTCGAATTGACAAGAATAGTGTCAAGCCTTTAAGATTGCCACCGCCGAAAGGGGGTGAGAAATCGTTAGGGGTTTCCAGGACAAGTCTCCTAGAGGAGATGAGTCAATGGCAATAGTGAAGCGGGGAAAGGTCTTTCACCTTTATATCAGACCGTTTCTTGAGAAACAGATCACCGTGAAAACACTAGCGAGGTCTAAAACCGAAGCGAGGCAGATGGAGTTGATGCTTATGAGTGCCTGCCGATCCGGAGACTACACTGCTTTGGACCCCACAACCAGGGAGGTGTGTCTTCGGATGTTCAGGAACCAGGGCTGGGAGATTCCCCTGTCTTTGGCAGGCGATATGGAGACTAAGGAAGAACTGACGGCATGGAAAGCGGCAAAGATCTTCCTGACCTATCCCGAGGTGCTAAACAGTGCGAAGAGAGAAAGGTACCAGCAATGCTTGGCGCACGTGGTTGAGAAGCTCGGCAAGGACTACGCCATCAAACGTATCTGGATTCCGGACATCAAGCGGTATCAGATTGACCGACTCAATGATGGTGCTGCTCCGGGAACGGTTAATCGGGAGAAATCGACCCTGTCCAAGATGCTTCAGGTGCTGGTGGAGCTGCGGTACATGGATGTGAACCCTGCTCGATTAGTGAAGAATCTCTCTGAGAAGAGTGGTGAACGACAGGTTTATCTGAGCTGCCGGGACTTTGAAGGAATCATGAGAGGCCTCCCAAGATGGCTGGTACCGATCGCCCAGACCGCGTATTACACGGGAATGCGTCAGGGAGAAGTTCTGGGGCTACGTAGGGCTCAGCTGAACCTTGGTAATCACATGATGTTACTCGCTCCGGAGGACGTGAAGGAAGCCGATTGGAAAAGGATTCCCATCCATCGTGAGCTCGTGCCCATTCTAGAGGATGCTCTGAAAGTGCGAGCCATTGGTAGCGACTTGGTCTTTCCATTCAAGAACGAGCCGATTTCCAGATTTGCCCTACAGCGGCCTTGGAAAGAAGCAGGAGAGGAACTCGGTTTTGATCCTCTTCCGAGATTCCACGACCTTCGGCATACCTGGAAGACCAATGCGCGTCGGTCTGGAATGGACCCGGAAATCCGCGAGAGTATTCTCGGGCATTGGTTCCGAGAAAAGTCGGTAAGTGAACGCTACGGCCGTATAAGCGACGCCGAGCTTATCCAGGCGATAGATCTCATGACCTTCGATCACGGGGAAACGGAAATCTTGGTCAGTGCAGCGAAAAAACAAAATCCCGGAGGAGGCGCCCACCTCGACCGGGAAAAAATGTTGGCAACACGTTAGCAAAAAGGCTGTCAGTAAAATGGGGGTTTACAATAACCGCCTAATATAACTGGCAGTCCCAAGGGGTTTCGAACCCCTGTCTCCGCCGTGAGAGGGCTTTTTGGCACAATGTAATAACGGTTGGTTAGCCAAATTAGCCTGTAATGTCAAGCTCTATGGGACCGTTTCCGACTTTTACAAACCCTATTAAATTGAAATGCGCGGTCAAATCGCGGTCAAATTGAAGCTGCAAAATCCGGATCGTTTCGACTGATCAAGGGAGTCTTGGCCCACAAGCTCCTGCACATGCTCAAGCAATTCTACCTCGTGGGCGAAGAGGACAAACGGTCAACGGAATGGCTGATCAAGGGCCTGATCAAGGTTGAGTGAAAGTCCCGTATCAGGGGCGGAGGTGGTATGTTCATCTCGCGTCGGCGTTTCCTTTGGCTCAGCATTACAGCACCGTTCTCGGGTGACGGCCAACAAATTTTCGGTTGACGGAGGCGTGTACGGTGAGGTACGCTTAGAAACTAGGAAAAGGGGCTTTTTCATCAACGTGACAACTGTTTTGCCTACATCAGGTCGCGCGAGACACCATACGGCGACTCTTTCGGGGTGAGCGGAGCCATCCTTCGCCCCTTCGACGGTGCCAAGAGACTTAAAATGGCACGACCGCCGCATAATTCCGGCTGACATTCTACTGAAGCAACTCTAGAGGGGGTAGAATGAGGAAGCGCTTCACTATTCTTGTGGTGCTCTTAGCCGTTGCGGAGTTCACGGCAAATGCTGGAGTAGTTCATCGGGGCCTTCGGGAGTCTCGGGGGTGGTATTGCACCCTCAGGAGACTGGAATATGGTGCTGGGCGGCCAGTGCCTAGATGGTGATGCACTATCTGGGTAACAATGTTCCCTAATACGTGCAGGCAACCAACCGGTTCAGCCGCCCAGATTGCTGCTGACTTGAGGGGTCGCAAACGATTCGCTGACAGACCATGTGAAATGAACTGGAACGGATTCGTGGTTGTCCAGACTTGCTATCGGGCGTTCAAGGCTTTTCGGCTGAAAGGGGGCGGTCAGCTTTCTCTTATTGCAAAGTGGGACTGCCTAGGTTCGTAAACAGAAACCATGGCGTCAGCGTTTCACGCCGTAACAAATCGCCAGCCGGCAGGGAGGAGAAGATGGAACCTAAAGTGGCCAAACTCTCGGACAAGGTAGACGAGATTGACAAGGGACAGGAAGAACTTCGCAAGAGCCTCCTCAGCCTTCGCGAGAGTGACTTACTTCAAATCAAGAATGACCTACTTCAAATTAGCCAAAGTGTGGCCGCTTTGGAGTCCGATGTTAAACTCGTCAAAAAAATAGGCCCCGTCGTCTATGTTGCCGCGTTAATAGTCCTCACAATATTGGGCATGTGGAGTCTTTCGGAGTGGAAGAAAAGTGTTGCAGGTGACATCTCGAAGGAGGCAAAGCAGAAGCTGGATAATGAACTACGTTCTGACCTGGATCAATCGCTCTTTCTAAGTGCAGACATTGAACAAATGATGCGTGGTGTCGACAAAAAAAATAAGGAAACGCTCAGAGACCCTCTTAATCGTTTGAGATCGGTTGCCAAGGACCAGTCTAGGAGAGAATATATTTTTAGGCGCTACATAGATTTGCTGATCCTCGGGGAACGATACAAAGAAGCGTTTGAGTTTCTGCAGACAGTAGAAGCAAAGAAGATATTCCCTGACTCCTATAATTTTTCCAAGACTTTTAGCGCTGCAGCATTTGTGATGTGGGTTCAATCGTTCTACGATCATGCAAACTGGACAAATGAAGAGGCCCTCGCATTGGTGAAAAAGGCCAGGAAAAGCCTAAAGGATGCTAAGGAAAAAGCAGAAATTAACCCATTCCAAACTGAGGCCGACAAGGATATGAAGACTTACTATTATTATTCTTTCTTGTTTAATCTGTCTGAAAAAAAAGATGGGGAGGCCAAAAATGACCTCAAGGATTTCCTGAATCTGAACGGGGAATTCGACTGGAAGGAGATAAGCCAGGACGATTGGTTTGAACGCCTGCTCATACAGCGGCCCCACGTTCGAACGCTCCTGGAAGGCATGTGCAAGAAAACCTTTCCTAGTGGAATTACGACCAAGGGCAACATTTGACTGCCCGTAAGTGGGGTAGAGCGCCGGACCGTTGTCTAAATCGCCGGTGCATGAGATTGCTTGAGCCGTTGACACGTGAGTTCTGATGCAACTCAGCGCGACCTGTTGCCTGTTTGATTGCTAGACCCTCTGCTGCCGCAACAGCTCTCGGAATTGACCTTCGTCTTGGTGCGAGAGCTGTTCCCACGCGCCCGCTTCCGCCACCTGACCCTCCTCCAGGACCACTATGGTGTCCGCCATTCGGATGGTGGAAAGGCGGTGTGCAATAACCACCATGGTCAGTTGTCCGTGGAGTCCCTCGATGGCATCCTGAATGCGCCGCTCATTTTCCGTATCCAGAGAGCTCGTCGCCTCATCGAGGAGGAGCAGGGTCGGATTGCGCAGAAGCGCCCGGGCCAGAGCGATCCGCTGACGCTCACCGCCGGAAAGGAGCATTCCACGATCTCCCACCACGGTGTCCAGTCCGTTGGGAAGAGAGGACACAAAGGCTTCCGCTGCTGCGATTCGAATCGCGTGCCGAAGCTCTTCCTCTGTCGCATCCGGGCCGGCCCACAAGAGATTGCCGCGAATCGTGTCATGAAACAGAAACGTTTCCTGGGGAACGTATCCAATGGAGCCCCTCCAGTTATGCACCCATTCCCCCGTGAGCGGCCTTCCGTCTATGGAGATTGTGCCTTCGGTCGGCGTGAGAAGCCCCATGAGCAGATCCGCGAGCGTTGTCTTCCCGCTGCCCGAAGGACCGACGATGGCAACAGTCTTTTGTGCCGGGATCGCAAGATCGATCTTATGTAGAGCCCAGTTTTCCCGGCTGCTGTTATACGCGTAAGACACTTGACTGAAGCGGATGGCTTCTTTGAGCCGAACAGGTCTGACAACCGAGGGACAAGGCGCTTCCGCCGCCGCCTCAAAACGGCTCAGCATCATCGTTGCCTCACTGTAGGCCGGAAGAGAGTTCGCGATATGCTGCACATAGTGTTGTATTCCAGATACCTTTGGTGAGAGACGTGCAAACACGAACACCACGAGGAGGAGGCTACTCGAAGGAATCGGTACGAGACTCGAGGCTATATAGAGAAAACCGCTCATTGCAACGACAGTCCCTATCTGGTGGTACATTTGTGTGGAGGCGTCCACCTCAATGAACCGGACGGCCTCTTCCGTAAATCGGTTCGTGATGGAAGAGAAGCTCTTGGCGTGCTCATATCCAAGATTATAGCTCTTGGCAATCTTCATGCCGCCAAGGTGTTCACTGGCCACTACATACATAGTCGCGAATGTCTTCTGAAATGCTTCACCAAGACTGTAGGCGCGCTTGTTCTGAGGTTGCAGAATCAGGAAGATTACTGCCGCGCATATCACTGCGAAGAAAGTGAGAATCCACGATACGGACATGGCCACACCGATATAGATCGCAGTGAGAACGACCGTAGCAATGAGCTCAAGGAGTCGCCGGGTGGAGAAGCCTGCCCGGATTAGGTCACCTGTCACCACGCGCATAACATCCGCCCCGCTCATCCGTGAGAAGCATTGCAATTGGACGCGGGCAAAGGCCTCATATAGACGGTCTTGCATGAATTGGGTATATCCCAGAGAAATTCGGGCGTTCAGCACTTCGAGGTAACGGCCGGCAATTGCATTTACGCTCAGTACGGCTACGTAGGCGCAAAGGATTGTCTCTAGGGTGAGAGGCAGGCCGGTCATCCCGAAAAGCCATCGCGCAAGAGAGGAAATCCTGTCGGCTTTTTCCGGCCCGTCAAAACCGATAAGCTGCAATAAAGGAATCAACATGATCAGCCCGACGCCTTCCGTCAACCCGCGGAGGACCATCATGACGAGGGATATCCAAGCCCTCATACCGGCATACTCGAGGAATGATGTGACAAAAGACCTTGTTGTCGAGAACACTAACGGTTGCATGCCGACACTCGTTACTTTCTCCTTCTGAAGCGGGTCACCTGTCATCAGACTCCGCCTGAGGTTTTCGGAGCATCCGTAGTGAAAGGCAGAGCAGCGAGGACTGAAGGCACAGAACGAGTTTTAGCGGGAGCGTCACTCGGAGTTCCCATAACGCTCCTTTCTCGCGCGAGCGATATCGCACAGATACGGTACCGGTTCGGTCAATGTACCGGTTTCCGTCATTGACCAGGCAGGACATCGCGCACAGTACTCGAGCGCTTCACAGGCACGACACTCGGCTCCGGCCGGTGGTGCACAATCAACGAATTGCTGCACCCGTTTCCACGCTTCGTCAAAGCCCGTCTCGAGGGGCCGCGCGCCCGGTCCTGGGAGAACCAGACATACGTTCATCTCTCCAGCCGGATTGATGACAAATGCGGCCCTGCCAGCCTGGCAATGGAAATTGTCGTGACTGCTCGTGGCAGATTCTCTGAGCGCTACCTCAGTCCATTCATGGGCGGAAGCACGGTCTGTCGCTTCGAGAGCAACGCAGTCTGCCGCTGAGAGGCGGCAGTTTTCCACATCGGAAAGGGTCCCGTCAGGCCTTCTGGAGAGCAGCCAGCCACCTGAAAACGGCACACCCCAATTGTGGGCCATTGATCTCATGGCTTCCAATTCATGAACATTGTGACGGGTGATGGTAGTCTTGAGTCCAAGGGGCACGCGTTGAGACACAAGGGCTTCTATCCCAGATAGGCAAGAGGCGAAACTGCCTGCGACTCCGGTAACCGCCTCGTAGGTGGCAGCGGTTGCTCCATAGAGGGTAATCTCGGTGCAGCTCGGTGGCGCATGGGCCAAACGTCGTGCGGTGTCTCTCGTGATGAGAGTGCCGTTGGTGAAGAGAGCGAGGACCAGGCCTATACGCGTAAGGGGCTCGTAAATCTCAAAGAAGTCGCGGCGCAGAAATACTTCGCCCCCCGTGAGCAGCAGGAAGGCCATGCCGTTATCCACCGCTTGGCGTGCGAGTTCCAACCATGATGAGGCTGGCAGCTCATTTGCCATATTCGCTTTGTCTCCGGCGGAGTGTCGGATGTAGCACATGCGACACGACAAGTTGCAACGACCGGTCAGCTCGAAGGCCCCGTAGGCAGGCTGGCGATCTATAGCCGCGCGCCTGAGCATCTCCCTCACGAATGAACCGTACTGAGCCATTGCCTCGGTCACGTTTCCAGCAACCCCAACCGTCGAATGTCGTCCAGGAAGGCGCGAACATCTGCCAGGGCATTCTCGTGATCGACCTCGAACCGCTCTGCAATCTCGGCTGCCAAGTCTTCCAAGGAGCGATCTTCTGCGAGAAGCTCCCAGACACGACGTCCTGTTGGATTAAGAGCGATGAGGCAGTTCATCTCCATGACCTTCGCGCCGAGCGGAACGAGAAAGTCTTGTCCTGCAACGTTCTTCAACAAGAAGTCGTTCTTCCGTTTCATGTTCACTGAGCGGATCAGGCCTCAGTCGATCCTTGGCTTTCGATCGAGCTGCCCAATCCATGTCAATGTGTCAACATCAATCGGTCTTGATCACCTGACTTCTCTCGCAGCCTGAAACCAATGGAAATCAGCAAGTACTCCCCCGTCCGCCAGGCGGACGAAGCCCATAACCGCTTACCGCAGGCCATCCCTCAGTTTGCCATGAAGCCGAGTAATGGCCGTGGCTCAGCCGTTCGGCCCACAGCTCCTGTAAGTACTAAAATTACATTGCATCACCCGCTCTTCGGGTTTGACTGGGATCGGGGTCGCTTTGGGGGCCTCGTAGGGTTGTTTCTGCTCTCTGAGCCTCAGTTTCTCTGGTTGTGATTCCTTGTGTTCCATCGCAATTCTCCCCCTCTATCTTTTGATGAATGAAGGCTAGGAAAGGCAAACCACTCTTGCCAACATCTCCCGAACGATCCACTTTACCCACACGATTTGGATGGCCTGCGATGCTGGCCTTAGGCCATTATCCATACTGTCACGTTCCTGCACTGCGTGATTGGTCTCAGCGCTCTGCCACCCTACTAGCAGGCACCCGGTCGAGTCCGACCGAATAACAGATCTTATCGTCACCCCCCGCCATGGCGTAATCGAGTGAATCGCAAGAAACGGAGCCCCGTGGCGTCCAACTGCCATCCCGCGGAGACGCATTACGTATTCTCTTCTTAATTTATTATGCCCACGCTGTTTCTTTCCCGTCAAGGCCAATCTCTGGTCCATCTTGAAAGGATCAGCGACACAAGTTGTGCGATGCACTTTTGATCGGATTGTGCCGGACACACTAAATCATGATTAAGGAATCATTTTCGACCCGCAACCCATATTTCCGTGTCTCCGTGATCAAAGGTCAACAAGTCTATAGCTCTGATCAGCTCTTGGTCACTTATGCTACCGTACCTCTCAGAAACCGACAAGGTTTTCGTTACGTGACCCATTATCCTTTCTCTGATCTCCGAGTCCATGCCTGACCTGCGAGCATTGGTTTTCCAGGTATGCCGGAGGTCATGGAAACGAGGAGTGACCTCAAGGTTGAGTTCAGCTACAGCGGCTTCCCAGAATCGTCTGCCGGCTCCGTGACTGAGAGGCTCGCCATCGATCAAGAAAATCAGATCATTCCCTATGGCCTGGACTTTCATCACGTTCTGGAGAACGGGAACCAAGTCTTTGTGTAACGGAATTCGTTTCCTGCGTCCCTCTTTAGTATCTTGAGTGCCCAAGTAGATAAGCCTCTTTGTCAGACTCACCTGCTTTCGAGTCAATCCTGTTATTTCTCCTCTTCTCATACCAGTGTAATAGGCTACCGTCGCGATAGAGCGATGAGGTTCCGGTAGCTTGCTCGTTATTGTATTGAAATCCTTGAAGCTTACGTACACCTGCCTCTCTCCAGATTTTTCGGAGAGGTTGCGGACCATACGGGCAGGGTTGTTGTCGACGAGTTCCATTTCTATGAGAACCTGGAACATCTTGGACAGAAACGACTTTTCCTTATTCACTGTCGCAGGAGCCGCACCTTCGTTCAGTCGGTCGATCCGATACTGCTTTATTTGAGGTATGCGGATCTCTTTGAGAGGAGTGTGCCTTCCGAGCTTTTCCGCTAGGTTGGCGAAACACTCCTTCATACGCGAACGATTGGGACTATTCTTGATCTCCGGGTATTTCATGCATAGTTCCATAGCCTTCCACAAGGTCAGTTCGTCGTGAATTTCAGGTTGTATGACATGTTGTCCCTCTGGAGCAATCAGAGAGGCCGGCATCTCCCATCCTCGTTTCCTGAACACCTGAACACATATCCGTCTAGATTCAGGATCTAGATAGAGATAATCACCGGACCGGAGGGCAGATTTGAGCGCGTGTTCAATCTTCTCCGCATCACGTTTATTTCCCTCAGTGACCGAGGTTATAAACTTGCCGTTGAATCTGAACTCGATGTACCATTTGTCACCTCGTCTCTTCACCATTTATCCATCTCCCGGCGAAGAGACTTTCGATCAACAGGTTTAGGAGATTGGTGAGAAGTCTTCAGAGGCTGAGAGACCAAAGGACTGGCCTTATGACTCGATTTTACTTGAACGGAAACTGACCGGATGTACGCTTCGACATGTTCTTGGGTGAACCGACGATGCTTGGCATCTACCTGAGAGTACCCGAGTTTGCCCTCTCGACAGAGCTTGTGGATGGTTCTGTCAGAGATGCCAAGGATGTCGGCCACTTGCTGAGGAGTTAGAAGTTCCATGGTTGGTTCCCTCCCGGTTTTGGGAAGAGAACGTTTTTGAGGGTCAAGAACCTCCCAAAAACCCGGAAAAGGTTCTGAAGGGCGAAATAGAGCTCCAACTCCGAGGATCACTTGATTTCCAGCCTCCATGAGGCCCCATCTATTCCCCTTCCATCAACAGAAGCAGAGGTGAGGTGTCGGCGGGACGTCTCACCACCGGGCAATCGGCTTGCCCACGTATTTCATGGCCTTGAAGAGCTCGTGAGAGGTCTTGCGGATATAATCCACAATATCGTGTCCCTTGGCATAGGTGGTGAGATGCCCGTGCCCCACTTTGTGGAGCCAGAAAGACAAGGCACCGTTATCGGCAAAGTTCCGGGCGAGGACGTCAAAAATCTCGTCAGGACTTTTTTGAACGGCACAGTCCGCAAATGTCTGGATTGACAAAAGGGTATACTTTTGTGAGAGACTCATTGCAGGAGCCGGAGCCGAGCCAGAGTTTTGGTCTTGTTGTGGGACGACGGGTGGCAGTTCAGTCTGCATGTCCACTAAGGTCTTCTTGTTTTCGTCACCAGTGCGAAGCTGATTGCCATCGTCCCCCGCGGTAGTAGGTTCTTCCATAGCAAGGCCCGACGTTTCCTTTGTGACCTGAGGTCCCTCACTGTGGGTTCC
This sequence comes from Desulfomonilaceae bacterium, assembly GCA_052144015.1. GTDB lineage: Bacteria > Desulfobacterota > Desulfomonilia > Desulfomonilales > Desulfomonilaceae > DATJPW01. The sequence continues at coordinate 9,359 of JBKQRG010000371.1, read as the reverse complement.
ATTTTGCGGCCTGGCCGCACTTGTCCTTTTCCTAGCCTTGTTTGTAGCCATGGCTGGTCCTCCTCTTATTTATTGAAAAGGTTAGTTGGGCAGAATGTTTTGTGATCTCCCCTATTCGAAGGATAGAGGCGGCTGATCGAAATACTTCCAGACGGCGGTTTCGACCATGCGGGACATGGAAAGGCCGAGCGTTTTCCGTTTGTCTTCCAACAGCTTCAGGAGATTACAGTCAATGGTGACCGAGACCCTATCTCTGTCGGCGACAAACTTGTGCCCCTTCTTCGGAGGATATGGAGGGAGACCCGGCAAATTATCTAAGAACTTTTGGAGTCTCTGCAGCTGCTCTGGTGACTGCTTACGCAAGCGATCCAGGAGGTCTTGGAATTTTGGATCGTTCCGTATCCTTTCATCTATCGAGCCTTCTAAGTCTTCATTTGAATCTTTCATGCCGCCTCCCGAAAGATGATGTTTCGGATTTGACTCTTGTCGAAAGCCTTCCCTCGACGATTCAATATCCCCGCATCTGTGAGCATCCTTGTGATTCGGTAAGCGGTGAAACCATTGCTGTGAAGCTTAAGAATCCTTCTGATGACAGCCCACTCTTCGGGGTCCGGTACCAGAAGATTGTTGACAACCCTGGTTCCGTAGGGTGGATTATTGCTCAACGGTTGGTTCTTCTGCCTTTTGTGGGCCAGGGCCGCCTTGATTCTTTCACTGATGAGACCCCGCTCCATCTCGGCAAGAGAAGCCATTAGTGTGAAAAAGAATTTTCCGATCGCTGATCTAGTGTCCAGCTTTTCGGTGATCGAATGTAGCGCGACCCCCTTTCGATGCATGAGCTGGGAAAGCTCTAATGCCTCAATAGTGTTCCGTGCGAGCCTATCCAATTTGAAAACGACAACCGCTTCCACTCGTCGCTTCTCCACCATTTCAATGATTTTCTGAATCCCTGGACGTCCCTTAATGGTGCATCCCGAAATACCCTCGTCTCCAACGATTTCGATCAGATCAAAATCCTCTAGAGCTGCATAGGCTCGGATTTTTGCTCGCTGCATGTCGATGGAAATCCCTTCTACCGCCTGCTCCGTTGTTGATACTCGTACATATCCGACTGCTTTCCTCATTTAATCCCCTCCTTTGCAGGTAGTTCCAGCGCGTTGGACCATTTCCTCTGGTGTCAGCGTCTGGTAAACAGACTTTATGGTCTTGTAATGAAGCTCTGAGTCCCAGTGCAGACTGGCCTGGGCTTTGATAGCCCTGTGTAGCTGGTACGTGAACTCCCCTGAAAACGTCAGTGCTCGTAAAGCAACGACAATCCCCGTTTCCGAATTGACCATAATAATCTTCAGCAATGCGTGTAGACTCGGATCAAGTTCAGGAAGGCGCCTTGATTCTTCAGGGACTAATCCCCAGGAATAAGGAGCATCATTCCACGGCATCTGACCGAACTGATGGAGCAGAAATATGACCGGATACTGGATGAAGAGAGCAAACTGGGCCGGTCCTGTCATAATGCTGGCGATTTCTGCGACGGTCGGATTGCGGTAGAGATAATGCAGCCAATGACCGCTGATGTCATAATTATAGAGGCAGCCCTCAGGCCACGAAATGACTTCCGGATCGTAGAGCTGGCCTACAGCCACAGCGTCCATAAGTTCTCCTTTTAAGATGATAAGGGAGCCCGAAGGCTCCCGGTCTTGTTAGTGAAAAGTCCTCATTGTGCACAATTGCGCCTCAATTGTGAGTTCACTACACATCGAACAAACATCCGACAAGGTTCCGTTCTCCCCTGTCTGTGTCCCTTCTGCTCGCCATTCAGCTCACCAGGTCGTGGGATTGCTAACTCCTCGCTGGCCTTTCGGGTCGCCGGTGCTCTCTCGCAGCTTCAGCTTCACAGAGTTGCTCAGGTGGCACACAACTTTATGGTTGTTGCTTAATTGCCCTTTTTAATTTGATTTTCCCCACACCCTTATTTTCGCGCAAAACGCGCAAAGTTTCGCTAACTTTCGGAAACTTTTTTGCAAAAAAGCGCGGTTATTTTGTCTATTTTGTTGAAGTAAGCTAGTTTAGACCGAAATTGATGTATATTCGACGCGTTAATAGCGCCGCGACGCGTTGTTTGTCGCTATTAAAACGCGATTGCACTGAGAATTCATTGCAATTTAGGAGTGACCGGGGGGGGAGAGTCCGAACAAAATCTCGGAGGATATTGAAATGTCAGGGCATTTGTGATAGACACAGCCTTTACGCTTAGCCGGGAAGCAATTATTGGAGAGCAGTCATGCAACTCAAGCCGACCTCTATCGACGTCGATCCAGAGCAGCCTTTCAAGAACGATCTGCTGAGTAGATTGCCGAGTGCCGAAATGCTCACCGGCCTATTAGCCTCGGTCAGGGAGCCCTTGGTTTTAAGCATTGACGCACCTTGGGGAGCGGGCAAGACAACTTTCTTAAGAATGTGGCAGCAACATCTGAAGAATAATAGTTTCGCCACCTTGTACTTCAACGCATGGGAAAATGACTTCACAAATGATGCGTTGGTGTCACTGATAGGGGAATTAGGGTTGGGACTAGAGGAATTGATTCGCGACAAGAAGTCCCGATCATCTGCTGGTAAGGTCTTCAAGAAGGTCAGCAAGATAGGAGCCAACCTCGTCAAAGTCTCCATTCCTGTGGCAGTCAAAATTGCTACCGCCGGTGCCCTTGACTTGGATAATTTCTCAAAGCAGGCGGTCGCCGCTTTAACGGAGAGCATCGCACGTGAGCAAATTGAGAAGTACGAAAAATCGAAGAGTTCTATAGCAGCCTTTAGGGAACAGCTTCGTACTTTTGTGGAGAAGATCGCAAGTGGAAGCGATGAATGTGAGACAAAACCTTTAGTGCTAATTATAGATGAACTTGATAGGTGTCGCCCCACCTATGCGATTGAGGTTTTGGAAAGGGCAAAACATTTTTTCAACGTGCAAGGCTTAGTGTTTGTATTAGCCGTCGACAAGGGACAAATATGTCATTCTATTAAGTCGGTATATGGCACGGGAATGGACGTCGACGGTTACCTCAAGAGATTCATTGATCTGGAATACATACTACCTCGACCTGAAAAGGAATCGTTCTGCAAGGCTCTGTTCGGTAGATTCTCGCTTGACCAATACTTTGCGAAGCGTCAAGAGCCAGAAAACTGGCAAGACAAAGAACTCTTCCTCCGCATGTTCACTGAATTGTTTCATGTTTTTGATTCCAGCTTGCGGGAGCAGGAGCAATGCTTCTCACAGCTCAGTATAGCCCTCCGTACTACACCCGAGAATAAGCTTATATTTCCCCAGCTGCTCGGCTTCTTGATTGTATTAAAGGCGAGGAACCTGGATCTGTATAAAAGGTTTGTAAGCGGAAAAGCCGGACCTGGAGGCGTGATTGAATACATTAGAACCGTACCCAGAGGAGATGAGTTTTTGAAAGATCATCATGGAATTGCCTTGGTAGCTTACCTATTCACGTGTGGGCACGACATAAGAGCTCAAGAGCAAGCAGAATCCAGCTATCGGGCCTATGTCAATGACAGCTTACCATTTGATAACGAAGGAACCCAAGAGAATCAGATCCTCACCTACATCCAGAGGATTTCTTTTGATAGTCACTTCGGTATTCTTCCTTACCTTGTGAACAAGATAGATTTAGTCTCTCGCTTTTCGGTCTAGCAGCCGTAGAGCCTCGAAAAATGTCAATCGGTCGTCAAAAGCGTCGTAAGACATAAATCCTATCAATTAGGCTGTTTTTGGGCAGATTCCTCCCAAGTGAACCTGTAGAAAGCCTTAGACGCCTTCATTTTAGCTTTTCCGGCCCCCGCCCCGGAAAGATATTAAAACCCGTCAATTGCGGTTCTACGACGTCAGGAGTGAAAGAGAGGGTTCGGCCTACAGGCGACACCCCAAACCACAGTAATATCAATCTATTGAAGTGGGAAGCACTGCGGGATAGCGAAGACGGCCCTAAATTTTCTCTGAGCTACAGGCCGAGGGAAATCTGAGGCCGGAACGAAACTGGTTTATGAATCGATCCAGACGATGGCAGGGTATATCGAGATTGAGGAATTGGCTATGATCGATTCTTCAACAATTCAAGCGCTCCTCTCTCCAAAAAATCTTTTTCTTTCAAAGCCCTGGCATGTTAATCTGTCTTCCTTTATAATCCCTTATACCCGTCCTAAAATTTCTTGTCACATTTTGTCCAGGTGATCCTACCAACATTTTTGAGACGACTTTGTCTCAGGGGAAAATCTAATGCGATGCTGTACAAGGTCATTCTTAATTTTGGTTTTATTCTCATGTCTTATCATGCCGTATCTGGCGTGGAGCATGGATCTCAACCAATTCTATCAGCGATTCGTAGAAAACCTTAAAGCCTCCCGGTACGCCGAACTTGAACAACTGGTGAGAGAAAACCGAGTAGAAGCTGAGAAATCATTGGGGATCATCCGAGGGAAAATTCGGAATGAAAACGATTTGCAGAGGAAAGATGCATTAACGATGATTTCCAATGAGTTGGAAGAGCTAATCGCTGTCACTAAAGCTTGTAAAGATTGTGCTCTTGCCTCCCGGATCGTTTCTCGCGGGAAGCAAACCGCCTTGCCCGAAGATGGTCTGGAGATTTTCCGAAGGGCCGTTAAGCTTTGCCCTGAAAATCTGGACGCCATATTGGGCTTGGCTGAACTGAACCAGAGGCAGGGTAATTTCGAAGAAGCGACTGCCGCATATGAAAAGGTAATCGCTCTGGATCCGAATAACTCGGATGCGCTTATTGGCATGGGCGAGGTCCTCTATTCTGCCGGGCTTTACGAACGTGGTGTTCCATATCTCGAAGGAGCTCTCAAGATCGATCCCGAGAATAAGAAGGCGAAAAAGCTTTTTGAATCCTGTACCAAACAGATTGCGCTGGACAGCGGCGGAATCATCCCTGCTACCGAAATAGCGGATCGCCTCTGGTCTCCCTTGGAAGGCAACCTCATGTGCATGTGCCCTTCCCACGCAAAGCTGGTTGCTCGGGTTCGGTTTAAGTCGATTACGTTCAATACTGGAAGTGTGAAGCTTAACCGTTTGGCCCGAGAACAGCTTTCCGAGCTTGCCCAGGCATTAAATACAGAGGCTCTAAAGGGTGGTCGCTATCTGATTGAGGGATACGCTGATCCAACAGGAGCCGCGGAGTATAACAAGACACTATCCGGCTTAAGAGCGGAAGCAGTGAAAAGTTACCTTGTCGACGTATCCAAGGTTAATCCGGATCTTCTTACCACGTCGGGAGTAGGATCATCCAGATCATGGACTACCAATGACACATCCGTGGGACGAAGGGCAAACCGGCGGATTGAAATTATCAGCCTTGGCGCTCCTGACCAGAAAAGTCAGCAGAGGTAGATATGAAACACTTTTCGACCCTTTGCTTATGTTTGTTCCTCATGGTTGTTGCATGCGCAGATGGTTATTGCGCGTCCGCAGCCAAGGCAGCTAAGCCCGGCCCCCTTACCCCCATCGGGGCAATATCGCCCACATCTAAAGATTGGGTGGAGAAGAAACTCGTAGATGGCAAATCCGTCGTCCTCACCAATTCTTATCTATTTCAGGTCATGAAAGGTATCTCCCAGGAAAACCAAAAGCTCGCGGAAGAGGCCATTCTCATTCCTCTTTTGCAGCAGACACTGACAGGTCTAATAGAAGCTTCATCTGATGAGAATACTAGCCGGCTCTTCGGTGTGGCTTTACTTCTGCTGGTAGACAAATCCGAGATCGAATTTCCCGAGCAGATTAAAAAAGAAGCCCAGGCCATCAAGAATAATCCACTCTTTACGCCGAGGGGACATTATACCGACTCGGAAGAGATGCAGCGGTATTTCCAGGCTATGCAGTACTTGTCCAAAGCGACTGTGGATGTGTCCGTCAAGCCGGACGCCTTTCCGTTTCCCCAAGAAATGCTCTACCCCTTTGAAACTTCAACAAAGGTTCGTGAATTACTAACCAAGCCGGATAACGCCAGATTACTTGCATACTGGCGGACAATTCATTCCTTCTACGATTCTATTAACGGCCCTTCGGACCTCCCCACATTCTTGGACATCTGCGATCAGTTCAAAGACACCGAACTGACCAAAGAATTTGTGGAACAGCGGATACAACAGAATCGAATGCCCAAAATCAATCCTGAAATGGGTCTTGGTATCCAGCCGCTGGGTGAACGGTTCAGCCTTCATCAGGCAGTGATTGACAATATTAAGCGTAAGCTCATTAAAGAGGATACACCCAGAGACGAAATGGCAAAGATTCTCCGATTCCGTAATCTTATGAACGGCACGACTGCTATTGGAGAAAAGATAGAAGGGCTTTCTGAAAGAGTACGAAATGAAAAAGGGCAGTCTTATGGCGCCACAACTCTCCGAGCCATCTCTCTCGGAGGAAAAGGCTGGCCCAAGAATCCATTCAGGTTGAACTTCTTTGCTACTTCACTTACGGGCCTCGCAGAGCAGACAGCTCTCATGACGAAGACCTCGACCGTGGTTGCTAAATCAGTGGAAGGTCCAAGAAGAATCAAGAATGGGATCAACCTCTACTTCGAGCCCGATTCGGAAAAGTACCTGATCGCTCTAGCGAGATCCTCGAATGTCATGGTTAAGCACTGCAGTGAACTGCGACAAAAAGCCACCGGATTAAAAGTTGAAAACCCGACATTCGCGAATCCTGCCCCGGCATTCAGGACCTGTGCTGCTCTCTCAAAGCTGGGTAAACCTTTGGTGACCGGGAGTCTGGAATGGAAGGCTTGTTCCAAGTTTGTTACTGAACTATCGCGTGTTCCAGCCGTTACCGTTGATGTATTCCGGTTCAAGGACCGTTCGGGAAATACATTCTTTTATCAATGGGGTGTTGCTCCGTTTGGCGTAGCATACCGTCCGGAAAATATTCCGAACCGAGTATCCGGCATGGATATGGTTTTTTTCGAGACATGGGCCGACGAAATCGTAAAAGATTCGCAGGGGCCATTGACGAATTTTCAGTGGCAAGAACGAGTGACTGGGGGTAAACTTAACACCCTTCCGTCCATAATCCGCGTTCCTGAAAAAGAGGGGGTTATTCAATGAGAGCCAAATGGATTGTCATGCTTATTCTGATAGGGGTGGTTTGTTCGTTTGTTGCTCCGGCGTGTGCCAGCGAAAGGGAAGAAGTGAATGATTTCTACCAGAAGGCTGTTACGATCCTGAAGACCAAAAACGCGCCCCACTTCAAAGACCTTGTGGCTCTCGTGGAAAAGAATCCGCGGATAGCTGAGCGCTGCCTTGTTGTTTGTGATCAGAAAGCTCGGATTCCCGGAAAGGAAGGCGAAGCCCTGAGCATGATACGTGACGAACTTCAGCCAGCCCTTTTTCTAGCGACCAGACCGGTCAAAATGCGATGCGGACTACATTCGTCGCGTGCTTGAAATGGCCCAGCCTCCACGGGAAGATGATGACCAGATATTTTGCTTAGAGCGACTTACGGCAACAGAGATGACAACGATTGCTGTTGTCAAAACTGCCAACCACGTTGCCATGTTCTCGGCCTTCTTTTTATCCAAGGGAGGGCGATTTTGGGACTCCATATATTCCCCCTTCCTTTTGATGATCTCACGGCTTTATAAGGACACCGGATCGTTCCGTCCAACCGGATCAAGGATTTTAGGGTGGTGGTGTCTTAGATTCCAAAAACACAGACGCTGTTTGCCTCGCAATCTGATTCTTGATTGACATTCACATTTAGCAGACCATTTTTTTACTTTCTCTTGTCCCTATCGTGTATTCCTTTTTTCTTTCCATCAGGCAACTTGTCGTACATTTCCTGAATATGCTTGGGCTGGGTAACCATCATGTCGGCAATGACATTTATCAATCTGAAAAGACTCATCGCTGTTTCTTTGTCATCGCGTAGGTCCATTATGCCCGGATGAACGGATTCATTCCCGATAACACGAACGACGTCAAGAGACTGCTGGATTCTTGGATCCAGGTTCTTTTCCCGGACCAAATAGCCGATCTGTTCGTTGATACCTTTCCCTTTGGCTCCTAGTTGATCACAGAGTTTTTCTATGCAAAGACGAAGTAGTGCAGCGGCTCCTCTGGGAGACTTATTCACTATGGACCCGGCTTCCAAGTAATCCCTCTTGATCTCATCGTTCAGATCCGAATTTGGGGGCGGGGCATACCCGTCAGGGTAGAGCATTTGATCGTACAGCCAGATGGAGATCCCCTTACAATTCTGACACTCACATATCGCAAGCATATCAGAATTGTCAGGATCGAGACTCATCGGTGGGATTTCTAGCTTGGCAGGTGGCATCGGACTATGTTCCTCCACCTCATAGTGTTGGGATCGTGCATAACGAATCAGGTCTTCCCATAAAAGACGCTGCCACTTCTGCTGCGCCATCACATTACAGTGGGGACAATGGAAAGGTGTTTCGTCCCTCTCCGGGGCGGTGTACGACATGTTCATTTTATTGCCTCCAAAAGCGATGAGTGGCCTTCCCCCTCGTCCATCCGTTCATTGCTAATCATAGAATCATATAAGAAAAAGACATAAGATTTTACAGGTCCCACACTCTGCGGGATATTATACCATCCGTGGTGAGCATAGCTGCTGCAAAACGTAGAGTAGCTACCCATTATCGAACAACTCTATCCAAATCTCATTTTCGGTTGTAAGGATCCCGAATTCAAGCATAGAGGGTTTCGCAGACCCATCAGCATACAGGGGCCGATTAAAACAAAAAGTACCCGGATTTACCCGGCAGTGCTTTTCCATAGATCGAAACCGTTTGCCAGCCGCTGACCACCCTCGATTCAGGTCACGGCGTTGCAAAAATATATTCACCTCACACCTGTCTACAGCGCCGCCGATTGAATGCGCAATGAAGTGACCTTTGTCCCAATCTTTTCCGAAACGTGTCTCGGTTGGTCCCACCCAGCCTTTAAGTCTATAATCATCGCGGGAATACTTCTGTGGAACTGAACGACCAACGACGGCTACGAGCCTAGCCTCAAATTCTAAATTAACAGGAACTTTTCCTTGCTTTTCAAGAGTCTCGTAATCATCAAAAATGAACTGAAAAGATCCACGCCAAAAAGAGCAAATGTCGGTGCGTCGTGGGGTCATCGCCACATATGTGTCCTACCACACGGCGGGTAACTGTTCTAAGAGGGACGTGACTACTGCTTCGGTCGGATCTTTGAGAGGCGGGAGGGGTTAAGCTTTGGCGAAGATTGGGGAAAGCGGCATGCGTAAGTAGACTTTGTCGGCATGTAATTATGTATAATATAGTTGACAGTCATTTTATAGTGGCATATAT
>JBKQRG010000370.1:0-41168 GCA_052144015.1 Desulfomonilaceae bacterium | reverse complement strand
GTGCCCGAGGAAATCGTACCTGCAAAAAAAATGTGGGTCGAAGATAATGACAACGTGTAGTGCCTAAAAAACTCGTAACGCCTTGAATTTACAGGACGCGACCCCCAAAAGTGCGGAAGTTGGGCTAGCCCATCAGGTAGCCAAGGCGCATTTCAACAAGGATCAGGCGTTCCGGTTTTGGGCAGCTTCTCACGGCGGCGTTTACGTGCCTGCAGACGACAGGACCCCTCCTAATCCCTATCTGAGGCATGTCGCCGACCGAGATTTACAGACACCCTCCGGTAAGAAACTTACCCTGCTGAATCCTGCCTACATGCTCCGCCAGCTTCATGATGACTTCGCGGAACTGTATGGAGTCAAAGGTCACCTTACCAGCCTCAAGCCTTTGCGCCCGGAAAACCGTGCTGATGATTGGGAGAAGAATGCGCTGGAAGCGTTCGAACACGGCAAGGGAGAGGTGGCGGAGTATGCCGAAGTGGACGGAAAGCCGTGTTTAAGGTTGATCGGGCCTTTAGTTGCTGCGAAAGACTGTTTGAAGTGTCATTCCGGCTACAAAGAGGGGGATATTCGGGGTGGCATAGGGATCGCGTTGCCCTTGGAAAACTTTATGGAGGCCACGCGAACCGAGATACAAACTCAGATCGTGTCTCATGGCTCGATATTTATCATAGGGCTGTTTGGAATCATTCTGGGTGCAAGGAGATTGGAGAGGCACGAAAGGGATCGTGACCAGGCTCAGCAGGAATTGCAGGCGAGTGAAAGAAAATATCGCATGCTATTCGATGAATCCATGGATGGCGTCTTTATTACGTCACGGGATGGCTCATTGGTAGAGGCAAACCAGGCCCTGTTGGATATGTTCGGATATACGTCGGAAGACGTAGCAGCGCTCGATGTGCGGCAGCTGTACAGAGATCCTGAAGATAGAGCCAGATTCAAAGAGGTGATAGAACGCACGGGGTCTGTAAGGGATTACCAGGTGGCCGGACGCAAGAAAGACGGCAAGCCGATAAATATCGTCTTCAGTGCCAATGTTCGTATGGACGATGGCGGGGCCTTGATAGGGTACCAAGGAATTGTCCGGGATATAACTGAAAAGAGAAATGCCGAAGAAGCCTTGAAAAACCAGGCCAAGGAACTGGAGCGTTCTAATGCCGACCTGGAACAGTTCGCTTATATAGTGTCCCACGATTTACAGGAGCCCTTACGCAATGTGGACAGTTGTATCCACCTTCTGGAGGAAAAACATAAGGACAGGCTTGGTGGCGACGCCCATCAGTACATAAAGTATGCCGTTGAGTCGACGGTTCGGATGAAAGCCCTCATTCAAGACCTATTGGCGTATTCCCGCGTCGGAACCAGGGGAACACCCTCAGAACGGATAGATTGTGAGCAGATACTAGATGAGAGCATGAATAATCTGAGATCCAGCATTGCTGACACGAGAGCCATAATCACCCACGATCCGCTCCCAACCATTTTTGCCGATGGTATGCAACTGCTGCAGGTTTTTCAAAATCTGATCCAGAATGCGATCAAATTTCGTAAAGATGATCCGCCACAGGTGCATGTATCAGCCGTCAAGAATAATGATGAATGGATCTTTTCAGTCAAGGACAATGGCATAGGGATTGAATCCCAGCATTTGGAGCGAATCTTCTTGATCTTCCAGCGGCTGCACAAGCGGACTCAATATGACGGTACGGGTGTAGGGCTCGCGATAGTCAAGAAGGTCGTCGAACGGCATCATGGGCGGGTCTGGGTGCAGTCCGAACCAGGCGAGGGGACGACTTTTTATTTCTCGATACAAGACAAAGGGATTCAGACATGATGGTTCCGGGGATGAAAGTTCATCCTGTGGGGATGATGCGGGTGGAAGCCAATTCCAGAAACACCTTCCGAAAAAGCCGGTATTATGCGCCCCGAATTCACGAGTAATGTGAGTTAAAATTCCATCCAGTGCGTTATGCTATGAAAATCGCGGCGGGCCGTGTAGTCCTGCTATCGAGGTTAAGATGAGCGCACGACAAGAAGCAATGGAAATGCTCAGGAGATTGTTGCAAGGAGCCACGATCAAAATCGTGCGTGACCGTGGCCATTTTGTGCAGATCTCTTATAAAGACACTACTGTATATATCCCTCCTGGATTGGCGCACGAATTACAGCGGACCCTCTTTGCAATTCGTGACTTGCACGTGCAAGTTAACATCGAAGATTATTTACGGCTTGGACTGCCATCTACCCTGGAACAATGCAGGGAATTTCAAAAAAGGAGAAAAGCGGCAAACAGGGCAGCACACGCTGCGAGGGAGGCCAGACGTCGAGACGAGCAACGCCGAGAAGCCGAGGAGCGGGACTTAATCAGCGAATTCTTTTGCGATCTGACCATACAATGGGAGTTTGTCGGGTTCGAGGAATGGACCGAACCAGCGTGGTGCCCAGGCGGAAGCGAAAAAGTAAATAATAACACACCCAAGTTCCGATACTCACTGGAATGGGGTGAAAAATCCATGTCATTCGTACTTTCGTTCGAGCCTGGCCAGGACGCTGGTGATAAGATCCATTGGTTAAGAACGAACGATGTTCAAGGCGATGAACCGTCATGGGACTGGCGAGAGCATTTGGACATCGAGTCGCTGTACTATGAAACTGAGGACGAGTATCTTTCAGGCCGGAAGAGTGGTGAGATCGTTCCCACATGGCTGAACATGTCGAAACTGATTATGGGCCTACCTTAATGCTCGGCTCCGCATACAGGTCTCGAACATAAGTGATTTTCCAGCTTAGACACGTGCTCATCTTAAAAAAATCATAAGGTGATGTAGAAGACTTCGCTGACTTGGATGAAATCGTGGAGACCGTTCAGCACTCTGGAGCTAATACAAGTCTAAAGGAGTGTACATCAAGAAAAAGTTATCTATCCATCTGGAAGTGTTAGAACGAGTCATGCGTCATTAGAAAACTCTCCCAGTGGTCCTCCGCATTCTGAAAGTCATTTCTTTCTGCGGAGGCTGAGAATGCCTCTAAATTCCTGACCGGTGGCAGTGCCGTTGCAGACGTCTCCATTAATCGTGCAACGATAATTCCCGCGTCCCTCAGGAGTAAGGGCATGAAACTCCACCACATTTCCAGTTTTATCCCATCGCCCAAACAAGGTGCCACGGGGAGTTTGAATGCGGCAGTTTCCTGTCTCCTCAAACGTAATAGTCCAACGGATATCCCTGGTTTCTTCCCAGGTAGTTCCTACTAAACTCGTGTCCTCCTGAGCAAGAGTGACGCCTAGCCATCCAATTCCAAGGAATGAGAGCACCACAATAAATAAGATAACAGGCAATGATTGTTTTCTAATCTTGAGAGCGTGTTGAGCTTTCATGTAAATCTCCGGTTCTTGCTGATGCAGACCCAACCGAGGCTGAATGGCTTGTTATTCAAAATAGTTCTGTGCGCACACGACTGGAACATGTGGCCGAGTAAAATCGTTGGATTGTTGTGTGTCTCAAATGGAATCTTTGTTGATAAGCCCTGCACGCCTGCCGTTTTCATTAACATCCGGGGGAAATGGGCTGCCGTTTCTCAATGAGCTGTCGGATAATTTCCAGTATCTGATCTATATTGACCGGCTTCTCAATAACCGCATCAACGCCGCTTTCGGCAATCCTTTCAGCTTCGGTATTCTGACCGCCCCAACCAGTGAGGAGCACGAACGGAGTCTTGGAGATGTTCCGCCGGTCACATACTGATTTGATTCTCTTGCCCACCTCCCAACCGTTTATTCCCGGCATGCCTAAGTCGCAGATGACAAGATCAATCGAGGTTTCGCCAAAAATATCCAAACCCTGTTGACCCGAAGATGCCGTGACGACCAGATGACCGGAACGTGTCAGTCCTGCATTCAGAACGTCCAGGACGGCTTCCATATCATCAATCACGAGAATCGTCTTTGCTTGACTGGTGACGTCTTGAACCGGAGGCTTTGTTTCATCGGATGATTGTTCCGCGAGAGGCAGGCGGATCTCAAAAGTCGTTCCTTTGCCTTCTGCACTTTTGACCCGGATTTTTCCTCCGCAGTCGACAATTATCTTGCGGCTGGAGGCCAATCCCAGACCTGAACCGGTACGGGCTTTTGTCGTGAAGAAGGGGTTGAAAACCCTGCTGAGATTCTCTTGATTTATGCCGATGCCTGTGTCTTCAATTGTGAATACAACCTGCTCTTCTTCGATATAGGTATTTACATTTATGGTTCCGCCCTGAGGTAAAGCCTCCGTAGCGTTTTTTATCAGATTGAGCATAACCTCGAACAACTCATTTTTTTCCCCTCGGACAAAACATCCCTCTTGCAGTTTCGTATTCAGCGAGATCGTGATGCCCAGTTTGTCGGGAATCGTTTTCCACCATGTCTTGCTCATTTCCAGAGCTTGGTTGATAATACCCGAGAGGTCGAACACTCCTTTTTCCGTGAGTTGGCTTCGATCGCGAATCCCGGCAAAACTCTGAAGTCGGCGAACCGTTTCAACGCCGAACCTGGAACCCTCCAGAACCTTTTTCAGTGCATTTTCAAGTTTATGGTGCTTACCCATTTTCAGGTCCATGAGAGCCAGCTCCAGGCCCCCGATGATGATCTGGAGTAGGTTATTAAAATTATGGGCCACGCCGCCTGCCAAGTCGGCAACAGCCTTATAGCGTTCTGCTTCACCTTGAAGTTCTTCAGCTTTTTTGATCTCGGACATGTCCGCAAACATGAGTATCGCACCTGATACTGCTCCATCTGCAGAAAATCTGGGGGTACCAGCGCCAAATAACACGGTGTCCACCCCTATCGAGGACACATATGACACTTCAAAATCCGAGAGAGATTCACCTTGGAAAAGCCGATGCAGACCCTTTTGAAATCGCTGCGGGTCTTGAAGGCCCTGCACTTCAAGAATATTCCGTCCCAGCAAGACTGGTTCCCGACCTTCGGGAATTCCTGCTATCCTCTTGGCAGCGGGATTCACATATTCAACAGTTCCGTCTCCTTCCAAATAGACTATCCCGAATGGGGCATTCTCTACCAACCTACGATTGAATTCTTCACTCTCCCGGAGCGCCTGTTCAGCTTTCTTTCTCTCGGTGACGTCTCGAGATAGCCCGTGGATTCCGATGAGAGAGCCTGTCTCATCCTGTATGAAGCTCATCACGGATTCCATAGACACGACAGAACCGTTCTTGTGCAAGAAATCCAGGGTGAGAGCAACTGCTTCTTCCGGAACAATCCCTTGCTCGCCGGCTCTCCGTAATTTCTTGACCAGTTTGTCTTGAACTATAGCGAGGGACTCAGGGGTGAGCTGATCTTTCACTTCTTGTTGCAGCCGCTCCTCAACAGAATATCCCAGCACAGTCTCGACCGACGGACTTACGTACGTAGTACGCATGTTCAGGTCCGCGGTCCAGAGGAGATCGCTCACGTGCTCGGCAAGAAAACGGTACTTGCCTTCACTCCGCCTTAGCGCCTCCTCAGCCCGTTTGCGTTCGGTAATGTCCTCGATAACAGCAACCGTCCCCGCGTGCTCTCCCTTTTCGTCTTGGATCGAACACGACCAAAGGCTGACCCAGACAGTACTACCGTCTTTTTTGATATAGCGTTTTTCAAGTCTGTACGAATCGACCTCTCCTGTTAAGAGGGATTCCAGTTTGCGCTTGGAAATTTTTCTATCGTCAGGATGGGTTATGTCCAGGAAGGTTAGCCGGCTGATTTCCTCCTCAGTGTAACCGAGTATGTCCAGTAGTGCCCTATTCACCTTCACAATTCTGCCGTCTCGGTTCAGCAAGTCGATTCCGATAGCTGCGTTATCAAAAACAGCCCTGTACTGTTCTTCACTCTCACGCAGCGCTTCCTGGTATCGCTTCAAAGCCGTGATGTCCGATCCTACGGCGAGTATCTCAGAGACGTTTCCGTCTTCATCGAGGATCGCTTTGTTGGTCCATACCATCCAGACTCGGCGACCATCCTTGCAGAGGTTTTCATTGACGTAGTTTTCGTAATTCTGGGGGTGTTTGACTACGTCCTGGATTAACGTGCTCAGGTCAAGTCCGGCGGAATCCTTTGCCGGCAGGAGCACGCTCATTTTTTGACCGAGCACTTCATCAGGTCTGTATCCAAAAATCACCTGGGCTTGTTCGTTGAAAAACGTGAGGGTCCCGTCGCGCTTCCACCGGATGATAGCGCTGTTGGCATTTTGGATCAGTTCCCTGTACTTTCTCTCGCTCTCCAGCAGTGCTGCCTGCGCATTCTTTCGGTCGGCAATCTCCACAAAGAGAATTTCATTTGCCATCGACAATTCGGCGGTACGTTCGTAGATCCGCTTCTCGAGATCTTCATTCAGCCTGCGAATTTCCTCCTCGGGCTGTTTTCGCTCGATGGCATAGATGATGGAACGTGATAGAAAATGTCCGTCGTATTTATCCTTGAGCAGGTAATCCTGCGCCCCTTTTCGTACCGCTTCATGTGCCAGAGTCTCATCGTCCAGACCGGAGAGTACCACGATGGAAGTACTCGGGGCAGATTTCTGGATCTGAAAATACGTCTCCAGTCCCTGGCTGTCGGGCAACCCGAGATCCAGCACCACTGCATGAAAATAACTATCCTTAAGAATTTCCTTGGCTTCTGCTAACGTTTCTACGTGCAAAGTCACGAAATTCCAGCCGTTTGATTTCTCAAGATCTTTTTTGAGACAAAGAGCGTCCGCAGGATTGTCTTCGACGATCAGTATCCTGGCATTTTCCATATGTACCTTCTTGATAAATCTCACCTTCGAAACAATCTTCACCGACTATAGTGTTTGCCAAAAGTAATGGCGTGTTGCCACTCGTCACCACGGCGAAAGCCGAGGTACAGTCCCGCGGGACGCGGGATTGTCCTGAGTAAAGCCTGGAACCAATCTTTCCTGGATTCCGGCTTCCGCCGGAATGACGATATAATGCTAGCTCGAATCGGACAAAACTCTTGGCAACCTGTACACTACTGGCCATGCTAACCCGGCTGGAGACTTATCGATCCAATTTCTTCATCTCCAGTAATGCAGGTCAAGACCGACAATATCACCGCTACAGTCCTGCTATGTTCGTATTACTTCAAATCGGAAGATGAGTCTGAATCCTGGTCGTTAGAGCGAATTCAGAAAAACTTTTTGAAAATTAAAGCTTCTGTAGCCAGCCACTTATATAATTAGACTGTCATAATTTTAATAATTTATCATATAAGACTCCAGGAATCCATAGAAGGGCAATTCATGAAATTGCCGGGAACTGTGAAAAACAATACTATGTCCCTCGAAATCAATGAGCCTATCAGGCGCACGGGTTACGAGTCCTTTTGACCCGCTCGCACTCACATCCCTGATCCACAACCTTCCAACTTCTTATAATTTAATGACTTTCCATTTATCCACTGTAATGGCACGGGGAATGCTAGAACGAATATTCGTATGCCGGTAACTAGGCTGGATATGAGAAATGCTGAATAGAGGAGAGATTGAGCATGTTATCCCGACGGCTTATGCAAGGACTGTTTTGCTTCATCCTTGTGATCATCACAACAGTTATGTTCATGAATTTTCAATACATACGACTTGTAAGCCACGGCTATTAGGAAATGGACCATGTCGGGCCATGCCCGACATGATTTCCTGACCTCAGCCAATGGCCGGCAAGCTCCCGGAGGCCACGGGCACCCTATCACTACTGCAATGAGAAATTTGAATGACAGTTGTCGAATGGATCATATTCTTTTGAGCCCACGCACTACCTGCGGGGCCTTTCAATAGTTCATTACACGAAATCGGGTTCCCGGAACATCTCTTAAGAGCCGGACCAACCCGGGATACAATCCATAAATTCTTGTCTTATTATCGGCTATCACGCCTATCACTCATATCGAAATGTAGAATTAGAATGAACCATCTAAAGTTTCGGACCTTCGACAGAAAAAAGGTCGAGGGTCAGCGAAAGACTTTAGGATTTGACCCAGAGAAGATTCAACCAACTAGCACAAGCTTGAAAGATGCTGAAAAGGTCTTGGTGGGAAGATGTTTGGCCGGCGAACAAAAGGCGTGGGAAGAGATTTGCCGATCTTATCATGACACGGTAGCCAATGTAGCCTCCTGGGAGAAATGGAGATTCGACCCGCACGAGCTGGAAGACGTGACCCAGGACATCATGCTGGAGATCGTAACTTCTTTGAAGAACTTTAAATTCAAGAGCGATCCGCGCACATTCATATATAGAATAGCGGTGCATACCTGCATCGGTCGTCTGAAAAAGAAATTGACCCTGAAGCGCATCAATCAATCCGTAGTGGCACATATCGACACTATTGAATCAGGAAGAGGCGAACATTGCGGACATCTGTGTGTAGATATGTCTAAGAATCAGGAGGAACTGCTGCTGGAAAAGGAGATGCTACACCGTATAATGAGAACGCTCCTGCGTATGGATGAAGATTGTAAGGACCTTATTATGCAGCGATATTTTGCTGAGGTTCCTTTTCAGGAAATTGCTCGAAAAACCGGAATAAAGACCAACACGCTGGTGATACGCCTGAAAAGATACCTTATTCGTTTTCAGAGCATCTTGAACGAGGAAAGGTGGACGACTAATCCATATTGGAGGAGGGGAACATTTTCTCGAAAGAATTATTCCGAACAGGCATCCGGGTTAAATGTTAGCTCCTAAGCAAAAATCACTTGTATCCGATTCTCTTGAACTTTCTTTGAGCGGATTGTTGCATTAGCTCCGTGCGATAGGATGAGAAACGATTTTGAGAAAGTGGACCATCAGGGGAAAACCCTTTCGGTACATCAGCATCCCGCTTACTTGGTGAGCCGAGAAACCGACCTGAGGTGGTCAAGCGGCTTGGATGGCGTTATGTACACGGGATTTTATCTGTTCCTTGGCGGCAACAAGCAAGCCACCTGCAGCAAGAACATTCCTCCTTTCCCCCTGTTGAACGAATTGCTCAAAGTACTTGGTATAGACATGATCCGGACCCATCATGGCGCTGAGACATTCGTAGGCTTTCAGCCTCCAGTGCTGAAATGCAACCGGGTCGAAATCGGAATCGATTACCCCCCAACCAGCCTTGATCAGCTCGTCGAATTGGCGTTCAATCTGCATAGCAACCCCCTCGTGAGTAATCGGCAGAACCCCTCTGCTCCCGCCTGACCCTCTCAACACTTCGCAGACCATCCCCTCGACAAAGAATGTGGGGCTCTGAGATCTCTGTTTTAGTTCCCCAGTGTATCGCCCTTCAGTACACAGCATTTTCCGTACCAAACCGGTCGTCTTTAAAACTTCGACGTGAATACAAGTACTTGGTCAAGCGCATGCCGGCCGCGAAAATGATTCGGGATGTAGCAGAATTGAGCGATAATCCATCATAAGACTGTATTACTTGTGTTATCGGAATGTTAGAAACAATCGCCGTGCTTGAAATTCGGACACAAGGCCCAGGCCGGCCCGATTTCCGCGCATTGACCAACACCCGGCCCCAGCGTCGATTTTTGACTGATATAGTCGGCTGACTTATTCTTAATAAGGATTGGGTTGATTTGCTCAAACCGAGATCTGTGAACAGAAAGTCTTCATATGCATCTTCAAAGCGACATCGAATGCACGCATTCTCATGAACCAGGTCAAACGCTCAAGAATTCTGAGCTTCATGAAGGACCTGCCCGCGAAAGAAAAGCCGAAACGGATTTGTTGGAAAATAAGGAGCGACTTCTCTCCGCGATTATAGAGACGGCAAATGATCCGATCATCGGCGCTGATAAATTGGGAAAAATCATCATGTGGAATTCAGCAGCCACTCGTACCTTCGGCTATACGGCTGAAGAAATTATGAATCAACCTATAACTCTTCTCATGCCTCCACGATTTGCCGCTTTACATGAAATCGCGCTGGAAAGGGCGGTTTCTGTAGGACAACTGTATCACGCCAAGCGAGTGCGTGAGGTGTTTGGCCGTCGGAAGGACGGTTCGGAATTCCCTGTGGAAATTTCTATATCGGCAAGTAAGCCACATCAGGAAGTTTTATTTACAGCCATTATCCGAGACATTACGGAACGAATGGAAAAGGAGGAGGAATTAAGAAAGTCTTATCAGGAATTGGAATCACGCGTGGCGGAACGGACGGCTGAGCTTGTGCAGCTCAATGAAAACCTGAAACAGGAAATTGAAGAGCGGAAGCGGATTGAAGAAATGCTCCGAACTTCGGAACAATTGTACTATGCGCTACTTGAAGGCGTTCCAGATGGGATTTTTATTCTCAATGATGAGGGCAGATTTATTTATCTCAACGCCCAAGCGGAAGATCTCTTGGGGCGTCCTCTCCGGGAAATCCTCGAAACCCCGCTCAGCGGTTGCGTAATTCCTGCGGAAAGAGAAAAAATAGAGTCTATCTTCAGATTAAGTCCTGATGCGGTCTGGGATGAAGAAGTAAGGCTGCTGAAGGCTAATGGGGAAATCAAGTTTGCCCGGATTCGCTGCAAGGCGCTCGGTACCGACGAAAAGGATGGAATGCATTATGAAGGGGTTATGCGAGATATTACCCTAAGGAAAAGATTAGAAGAACAAATCAAACAATCAGAGGAAGAATTGTTGGAAAAGATCCGGATCATCGATGAGCTTTACGCCCACATTGTTGAATCCGGCAAAGCCAAAGCCATCGCGGAGTATACCGCGGAAGTGGCCCACGAATTAAGGCAGCCGCTGACGATCATCGGAGGCTTTGCGCGACGAATCGGGAGGGAGCTCGATTCTTGCGACATCAGCACCCGGTCTGGCCAAGCGGAATCCGTACGAATCATTGGCTCGGAAATCCAAAGACTCGAAAGCATACTCAACACTCTGCTGGATTTTACTCGGCGAGAAAGTGTGAGCCAACAAATGGCAAATCCTGATCGCATCATCGAAAAGGTCCTCAACCTATATCAGGAGATCCTTGTAGAAAAGAACATTAAACTGGATATTAGCCTTCAGGGGATTGGAGAGATTCCCGTCGACCCGGAACGTTTCGAGCACCTAGTACGCAATCTCGTGTCCAATGCGATTGACGCGTCACCGCTTGGACAGATCATATATGTACAAACGGGAATCTCGATCCCGAGCAGTAAGACTCTTGAGACCGCTGCACTGGAATCGGAAAGGTACTTTGAGATGAAGGTTCGCAGTCATGGTCCCGTGATCAAAAAAGAAGACCTCCAAAGAATCTTCAGCCCCTTTTTTACTACCAAGAAATACGGCACTGGAATAGGTCTGACGGTTTCCAAGAAGATTGTTGAGGCCCACAATGGATCGATATCGGTTCGTTCGGATGCGGGCGGAACGACATTTACCGTATGGCTGCCTCTGAAGCAACCGGAATCGGCAGTGACACGCTCGCAAGAGAATCTGCTTGGGATGTGAAAAATAGCGCCGGCTACTTTCTATTTTGAGCTCGGAATCAATTCCCGCTCACCGGAATCATTGTTTTACCGGCACCATTCGCAAATGAGCCGCTCATTTGCGGAGATTAGCTTTGTCCTTGTCCTGCTCTCGATCGTTGGACATTTGTCCTGTCAAATTATAAATTGTAAGAAACAATACTATCCGTATCGTGCGCTTATCAAATTTCCTATGCGCCTGAAGCTCTAGAAATGGAGATGAAGAAAATTAGGATTCTGCTTGTAGAAGATAATGCTGTGGACGCTCTTCGCCTCAAAAAGGATCTGGCGAAAGCAAACCAAACAAATTTCACTATTTCTCATGTGGAAACATTGGCTGAAGCCACAGACCGTTTGCAAAAAGAAGAATTTAATATCGTAGTACTGGATCTGGCGTTGCCGGACAGCAGAGGCATAGAGACTTTACTGGCAGTAAAGAATTTGATTTCGGATGTTCCCGTCATGATTCTCTCCGGTCTGGACGATGAAGCCCTGGCGATCGAAGCAGTGCAAAAAGGGGCGCAGGACTACCTGCTCAAAGGAAAATGGGATGGCTCTGTTCTGGCGCGTTCCATTAGTCTTGCCATTGCACGTAAGCGGGTAGAAAAGGCACTCAGAGAAACACAACAGCGGTTCGAACTGGCACTGACGGGAGCGGATCTGGGATGGTGGGACTGGAACATCCAAACTGATGAAGCTTTCGTGAATGAGCGGGGTGCTGCCATACTCGGGTACACAGTTACCGAGCTGGAGCCAAATCTGCCATTATGGAAAAACTTGATGTATCCCGACGACGCAGCCTTGAACTTGCAGATGTTGCAGGAACATCTGCAAGGACGCACTCAGATGTTCGAGACGGAACACAGGCTCAGGACGAAAGCCGGAGAATGGAAATGGATTTTGGCACGCGGGCGGGTTGTCGAACGTGATTCATCAGGAAATCCACTGCGAATGGCAGGCACCTTTTTGGATACTACCGACCGGAAAATGGCGGAACAGGCTTTAATACAGAGTGAAGAGCGATTTAGGGCAATTTTTGAAGGGGTTGAAGACCCTATTTTTCTGAAAGACCGCTCCCGAAGATACATACAAGTGAACCTGGCCTTCGAGAGGCTCGCCGGCGTTCCTGCTTCTGAAATAATCGGAAAAAAGTATAAAGATTTATTCGGAGCAGAGACAGCAGATTACATTAAAAGCATGGAACTCCGAGTCTTAGAAGGAGAGACAATAGAGGACGAACACCGGAATACAATTCGAGGAGTACCGATGATACTTCTTGCCACAAGGACTCCACTCAGGGACCATTCAGGTCAAATTATCGGTATCCTCACAATATTGCATGACATCACGGATCGGAAGAAATTTGAAAATCCCCCCGTGGCTGCGGCGGAAGACTATCCTTCGGCCGCTATGCGGCTAACGCTGGGTAATGCAAGAATAGCGGCAAAAAGAGGGTCCACGATTATTTTGACCGGCGAGAGCGGCAGCGGAAAAGACCATCTCGCCAAATACATCCACGAACATTCGGATCGAGCGAACGGTCCTTATTTTTCCATCAATTGCGCTGCAATAGCGTCGGAGCTTGCCGAATCGGAACTCTTCGGTCATGAGAAAGGGTCTTTTACCGGAGCAATAGCCAAGAAACGAGGGATGCTGGAGCTTGCCGAAGGTGGAACCCTTCTGTTGAATGAAATCGGCGAGTTGTCTCTTCCCTTACAGGCAAAGCTACTGACTTTTTTGGATACCAAAAAATTTACCCGTGTAGGCGGAGAAAAAATAATCTCCGTCAGTGCTCGCCTCATAGCCGCGACCAATACAGATCTTGAAAAAGCAGTTGAAGAGGGGGCATTCAGAAAGGACCTATTTTATCGGATCAATGTCCTCTCCATACACGTACCTCCATTGCGAGAGCGGAAGGACGACCTTCCCATACTGGTGCACGAGATATTAGCCAAGATAGCCGATGATATGCAGCTGCATAAGATTCCGCTCGTGGATCCCGCGGTGGTTAGTGCGCTAAGAAGGTACGATTGGCCGGGCAATGTACGAGAGCTTCGCAACCTATTGGAACGGGCAGTAATACTTAGCGGCGGGAAAGTAATAGATCCTGCGCATCTTGGATTAGAAGCCTACAAAAAACAATCACCGGCGTTTCCTTCGGAGCCGGGCTCTTTGAGCGGCACGCTTCAGGAGTCCATAAACAGTCTCACAAGAACGATGTGTGTCGATGCACTTAGGAGCACAGGAGGCAATAGGAGATCCGCCGCTCTTAGGCTGGGCATATCCAGAGACACTCTGTACCGTTACATTCAAAACTTGGGAATAAAAAAAGAGGATTACATGTAGACCATCGCACACTTTGTCCGACTAATTGTAATTAACATTGTGATTCTTGGAAGCGCACGGCTACAGGAAGTGCAACCATAGTCTATTCGGGAGGGATGAAGTATGGACGACGCTAAAGAAGGCCGCTTGAGCAAACAGAATAACTTGGAGGCAAAGACTCTGGAAGATAACCCGGTTGCCCAGGCGCTTTTCAAGGTGCTCGAAAATGACGAACCGGTTCGCACCTGTCAGTTCATGTCAGAACTATTGAGTCTAACAGAGCAAGAGCAAGCCGCTGACCATGAGGAATGCGAACCATGAATAGAGTGCATTGCAATCCCCCGTTCTGCCCGGGATCGGGACCTTCCCCGAAAAACTCCTAGACGTTTTCTGTTCCCTCTCTAAATTCATCAATTGCCGTTGTAAAACCAGAGCCACCTGGTGCCTTGTATGTTTGGGTAAGCAATAGAGCGCAAATGATGAGCTTCGCAGAGTCTGGAAACAGGACGAACTAGTCTAGAGCGAAGGCCGGCAGACGGCGACTCCGACATGAACGTAGGCGGCAGTTTGCGAGGGGCCTTGTCTGACTCAAGCGAGAAATTTGCTGAGTTTAGGCTCGAAACTTTGTTCGAAGTCTCTCATGGTGGACCACTCATCAGACTTTGGGAGGGCGAACGAATCAAAAAAGAAATGACAAACCAGTAAGTTGTCTTATAGCATGCAATCGGTATCGAAGAATGCCCTGGATGCAATCACGACCCGTGCCACCTTCGAAAAGGAAGCACGAGCCGACAGGCGCTGACTGACCTTGCTCCATGAGAATGAAAAAAGATCGTGCCTGTGTTCGGATGGTACACCCGTCTCTATGTGAAATATCAGGACTGTAGTCAACAATAAATGGACCGGGCCTTTCACATGGGATTTTTTTCGGAACGAATTTTTGGTTGACATGACTCAAACTAGGGGTAAACTGATGGAGTTTTGAAACTCTATGTAAAAGGATACCCGGAGAGAAGGAGAAAATGGACGATTCTGACGGCCCTAGTCGCTGCGGAATAAAACGAGCGGGGGTATTAAACCCCCCATCTAAAATGGAAGACCGCACGCGCGATACCCAGCGGTGTCCGAGGAGAACAGTCCCCTAGCCTGATATGTTTAGTTCGCCTCCAGCCGCGGTCGCCGCGGTCCCTCCAGGGAGGTGAGCTATGATCCTGAAGAAACCAACCTATGACGTCGAATCATCCCAGCTGCTGCTAGAAACAGCAGCGGTCGTGGCAGCCTTTCTTTTTCCTAGTGCACGGGTGGCAGTTCTGGTTCTCCAGAGCCTGAACCTCTTGTGCAAATGGGGCCAGAAGGCTTGAAGCAGCTGGCAAACGCTGTACTACCGCTCTTCGCTGTTCCGTATGGGTAAACGCGGCGAGCAGGCGTCCGGACCTGCGGGGAACCGGCGGCAATAGATCCGCCGTGTTCCCTCTCACGCTCTCGAACATAAGCCTTTACCTGCACTGAATAGCGAAGAGGCATTTACCGTGTCAAGGAAGACGGAGGTCACCTATATGACTGAGCCTGGAACCGGCAGTAAGCGCTGCGAGTTGGAACCACATCCTCCAACCCATAGACTAATAAACGAAAGGTGCGGGGAAGGTATGTCCGGCTTTTCGCTCGCAAGAGCACAAGAATTCCACAGACGCTATTCGCCAGAGTTAGTAGATTACTTGGGAGTTATCACATCGGAAGGAAGTTTAACTTAATCCAAACAATTCAACAGTATTCTAGGAGCTTGGATGGAGCTGAAAGCGCCGAACATCGTTCTCTGAAAGAGAGTTGAAAGAGACAGAGGTTGCCCATGTATTTCGTCAGCAAGAGCATTCATCTTTTGAATCGTGCCTGGAAACGATTCGTGATTTTTCTCGCCGTGCTGGGGCCGGGTATCATTGTTATGGTCGCGGACAATGACGCAGGAGGCATTGCCACGTATGCGGTTACCGGGTCCAAGTACGGCTTCTCTCTTCTATGGATGTTTATCATTCTTCTCCCGATGGCCTACTATATTCAGGAGATGACGGTTCGCCTGGGCGCGGTCACGAAGCGAGGTCATGCAGAGGCCATTTTCGATGGATTCGGACCGTTCTGGGGTTGGTTTTCGGTGGTAGACCTCGCGATCATCAACTGGTTAACGCTGGTCACCGAGTACATCGGGATGACTGCGGCTATGGAACTCTTTGGCATTCCCCCTTTCGTGACGTATTTCGGAGTGACCGTGATCCTGTTCATGGTCGTGATGACCGGGAAGTACTGGACTTTCGAGAAGCTGACCCTCTTCTTTTGCGTCTTTAACCTCGTCTATATACCTGCCGCTCTATGGGGCATGAATCTTCCTACGTCTCCCGCATGGAGTGAGGTGTTTCACGGATTCTACAATCCGAACCTGCCGGGAGGACTCACCGGGGACCTCCTCTTCATACTTCTGGCCAACATCGGCACTACGATTACTCCGTGGCAGATCTTTTTCCAGCAGAGCGCCGTGGTGGACAAAGGCATGGATGTTCATGACATCAAGTCCGGGAAAATAGATACCTGGATCGGCTCGTTTTCAACGTGCGTCGTAGCCATCTTCATTATAATCGCTACGGGGGCCGTGCTTTATTATCATCACCCACAGATCATTATTGAAGACGTCAAACAATGCGCTGAAGCTCTGGCTCCGCTCTTGCCTGCGGGACAGGGAGAATGGGCAAAAAGGCTCTTTGCCATCGGTCTCTTTGATGCAGGCTTTCTCGGGGCATTGTGCATCTCTTTGTCTACCTCGTGGGCTGTCGGCGAGATCTTTGGATGGTCACACTCATTAAACTACAATGTGAAAGATGCCCCGTGGTTTTACGGAGTGTATTTGATCATGCTGCTTACATCAGGTGCGGTGGTTATGATTCCCGGAGCGCCGTTGATCGTAATCACGATGTTCGTCCAGGTTGTTGCCGTCACCCTGCTGCCCGCGGCGTTGGTATTTCTGATTCTGCTTCTCAACGACCGGTCCATCATGGGAGAATTCGTAAACACACCGCGGCAAAACATTACCAATTGGGCAATAGTGATTCTGGTCGTCGTCATGTCAACGACCTTGGGCGTGCAAACCCTGTTCCCAAGCCTATTCGGACAATAGCGGAGGTTAGACAATGATCAGGCTAAATAATCATACAGTGCAGACGAGGATGCCATTAACCGCCAACGGCAGCCATCATGTCGTGTATTTCTCCGAACTACTAAAGCGTCGGGTTTGCGCCGGGAAAATCAAGGATCGAATTGGAAAACTCACCGATCTTGTGTTCACGTTGTCGGACCCATACCCACAGTCCGTGGGGATCTACATCGAACACGGGTGGGGCAAGCCCACTGAATTCGTACCTTGGGACAAGGTTCTAAGAATTGAGGAAGACGCTATTTTTGTAGAGCCTCCGGACGGCTCCGGCCAATATCCACCCTTCGTGGATCAGCCGGGCTGGATTCTCCTCGATACTCACCTCATGGGGCGAACGATTTTGGACATAGACGGGCGCAAGGTGGAAGTGGTGAACGATGTTTGCCTCGTTGAGTCCGGCGGAAAACTTCTTTTAGTCGATGTGGACATCTCGTTCAACGGCTTCCTTCGGAGGATAGGATTAGGTAAGGTCCGATGGATCAAGGATCAACTCATTTCATGGAAATACGTTCAGCCCCTGTCCGTGGAAGATGCGGTAGTCACAGACCAGCTTTCTCTGTCTCTCACTCGCAAAAGAATTTTGGACTTGCCTAGTGAAGATTTGGCTGATGTCCTTGAAGAGCTCTCCGGCCAAGAGCAGCAGGCGTTATTTACGTCCCTGGACTCTGAAAAAGCAGCCGAAACACTGATGGAAACAGAGCCCAGAGCGCAACGTCAGATTATTGCGAGCCTTCGGAAAGAAAGAGCTCGCAGTGTTTTCTCCGAACTGACCATCGCTCAGTTGGCGGACCTCTTCACCGTGATTCCCCATGATGAGGTAACGGGGCTAATGGAGTTGCTTCCCGAAGATCAAGCGACACGGGTAAGAGCCATCCTTGCAAAAGACGAGACCACCGCTGGAAGTATCTTGTCCGCGGATTTCATGGCAGTACCACCAAATGCCACCGTTGGCGGTGTTTTGGAAGATATAAGGCTTTCGGGACGTGAGCCTGGGAGCATCTCGTATATCTATGTGACAGACACGGACAATATTCTTTTGGGTGTGGTTGATCTGCGTGAACTGGTTCTTGCTGCGGATGATGTGACGCTGGGCGACATTATGAACTCGCCCGCGGTCGCCGCCGAGGACGATGACGTGCGCACGGATCTGGCCCAGATGTTCGCCAAATACCATTATCGAATGATTCCCGTGGTGGACAGCCAGGATCACCTCCTGGGTACCATTCGCTACAACGACATCATGAAAGGTGTCGAGATTCGTGTGAAAGAATAAGGAGGCAGTCATGGCTCGTGTGCAGATGACTAGAATGACCCGATGGGCGCTTTTCTTTTTGCGCATCTACCTGTTAACGCTCTTGGCGCTAATCGTGGTGAGGTTCGTGAAAGGGTTCGGTTAAGATAGATCTGTCATGCCGTTCATGCTGAGAGATGAAGAGGCACTGCATGTGGCATACATATTGCTGTGTCTTCTGGGGGGCAGCTTGCTGATCCCGGAGACTTGAGCGTGGGCTTGAAAGAAGAGGCGGAACGATGGAAATTGATAAAGATGAGCCACTGAAAATTTACGATGACAAAGGCTATTATCAATTTGAGAAGATTGGCAGCACTGCAGGAGAAATCATCGTGAGAGCGGCGTACTACACTGCTCAGGATAAATTTGATCCGGTCAAAACAGCCGAAGTTCCCAACCGGGTACTGGTCGAGCAGTTCAGGCTAACGGTTCTGAACGATCTGGTCGATGATAAGCACGGTCTATCATGCGTGATGGAAGAGATCCTTCAATCCGTCATAAGGAAGACCTTTGGGCCTCCACGGAAAAAAAGAAAGGCGAGTCGGCACTGATGCCTACCTCTCCAAAAAGACGCACGCTATGCGGAGGCGCCATCCTTTTCCCGTTGTCTCTCATGGTGCTGAAATGAGTAACTGGTGGATCCGCGGCAAACTGGCTCGCGTACGAGGGAAAGGAGATTGTCATGAGCGAAGAATTCGAGGAGGCCACCGTTTTGCTGACCAAACTGATAGCCCTCGTCGCATCTGTTAAATTTGGTCTCTTGGACGGTGTCTGTCGCTAACAGGAAGGGGCGAACTTATCCAGCCTTACACATGTGTTGGAAAAACGGAAATAATCCGCTTTAACAGAAAGAGCCAGGCATGCGAAAGACCGGACGCTGCCTTTGGTCAGGGTTTTCTGAACTTGGGTTGTCTCACAGGAGGAATGGATGATTCCTCCCGCAGTGGCTGCCCTGGTCAAAAGCACAGAAGACAAAACGGTTGGCCCAGGAAATTTGTCCAAATACCTTTTTGAGAGGCGATCCTGGCTCAGCCAATCATCAGTAGGAAAGTGTGCAGTGGATAAGCTCAAAATCACGAGAGTTCTAAGGGGTCTGCTTACCGCAGTAATGGTTTTCTGCTCCCTAGCCTGGGGGGATGAGGTCCCTCCACTGATAGACGCCGCCAAGAAACACGACTTCAAACAACTCGAACACCTCCTGGAAAAGGGAGATGATGTCAATGCTAACAGTGGTGGGACAGCACTGATGTGGGCCTCCTATGAGGGTCAACTCGACATGGTGCGGCTGCTTTTGGGAAGGGGAGCAGACATCAATGCTAAAAACCAAAAGGGCTTCACGGCATTAGAGTTGGCCTCCCAGAAAGGTCACATGAAGATTGCGGAACTGCTCAGGGAGCACGGAGCGAAGTGATAGGCTCCTTGATGTTGGTTAGATTTTTCTAGGCAGCGAGGCCTATTGACCATCGAGCCCGCGGGAAGTTGTGCTCAAACGTACGAAAAGAGGCTTATCAGTAACGTGATGGCGGTTTTGCCGCCCTCCTGCATCTTGAGACACCGTCCCGGGTCCTTGCAAGTTGCAGGGGCACTGATGAGATCGGAATCCGAGGGAAACACCCAGGAATTGGCAAGACCGCGGCATAATTCCGGTCCATGTCCGGTAACGAAGAAATGTGAAATCTTGGGCGTTGCGGGCATTGGTTCCGTTGCGCTCGCAATGAGGCCTCGTAGGAGCGCACTTTACCAGCAGTAAAGGCGCTGATTACGCTTTCTTAAATTTTGTTTTGTCCTTGACAGAGGGCTCAACAGAAAAGTAAAGTTATGCTAAGTCTCAATATTTGTTACAAAAATGTAACATCAAGCGCGAAGTGGCTTTCGACAATCTACTTGAGGTCCCTAAGAGTCGGCACAAACTGCCTCCCGTCCGTCAGGTGACATCTGAAATGCTTAGCGGGAGGAATTGCAGGTGGGTGGCTCGTGCGGGACTTGGGCTCCGGTCTCTAGGTCCTGATCGTGCTGTGACAGTGCATCGGAGCTGATGGGCTGATTGCTCCGATTTGAGGTTAATTTCGGGAAATCCCGTTGCAATTGGATAGATGGGGAGGAACGGAGTGGATGAAAAAGCTAATCTCGGTGCTTCTTTGCCTAGCGTGTATTTCCATGTTGATGGCTCCCGCGCACGCGTGGGAGTTCAAGATGACCGGATCCATGAACTGGGTGTATCAGTTCGCAAACCAAAGTGGCGACAAGGGCTTTTTTGGCCCATACAACGTTGATGTGGACAATGCAGGACAAACCTCCAATCTTAACTTCTGGTGGGGAGGTTACCTCGTATCCCAGAACCTCGTTACCGGGAAGACCGGCGCCGGGACATACCTGTGGGTGATCTTGGATCCGGTGATAACGATCAACCCCGCCATCAAACTCTATAGCGAACTGCATGTGGGCCAGTGGGCGGACCCCCAGAATGCCACCTATTTTACACAAGATGCCCCCGGCACCTCGAATGCCATGGGCGAGATTCAGGTCACCCAATTGTGGGCTACGGCTCAGTTACCGTGGGGGACTTTTGGGTTCGGAAAAAGACCGTGGAAGTTCGGCACAGGCTTGCAGTATGATGGGTCTGATGCGCTCAGCACGGAATCTCTCATCTTGAACAGCGCATACGGGCCTCTTGACATCGGCATCGGAATGTATGCTCACCGGCCTGCGAGACGTTGTGCGACGATCCCGCAGCCCAACATTGCCAACCTTCTCAGCCCAATCAACACCTTGGACCCCTATGACCTCGTCATATTTGGAGTGCAGCCGTACTTCAATTTCGGGGACAATAGCGGAGTATTAGCATACGATACGCTGGCGTACACGGTTTACAACAATGGCCCCACGCAAGTGGGAATTCTAGGGGCCTTCTCGAGCTATCACATCGGACCGGAAGGATTTCTTCGCACGTTGTCCGGAGGTGTGCCACTTCCGACTCCGAACAGGACCTTGGATTCCAATTTCTTACATGGCACCGCATTCGTGAAATATAACAACGGCAGGTTCTTTTTCAACTCAGAGGCTGCCTGGTTGTATTGGAACGACCGAGTGACAGGTCCGGGCGTGCTCGCTCTACCCGACGACGCAGCAGTCGCTGCCTTCGTGACGGCCACTAACTATGCGGCACCCTTGTTCTACCCACCAACTTTCACCCCCTCGTCGCGATACACCGAGCAATGGCGATACATGGCGGAGGCCGGGATTTTCTGTGGTCCGTCCAGACTCAGTTTTCTCTACGCCTGGAGTCCCGGGCCGGATCGGCGGAACGGTCAACTTATCGACAGGCAGCCGGCCGCTTTCGTTTGGCATCCGACCTTTGACACGTTTTTGGGAAACTACGACGTGTTTCGGCCGTATAGCTTCATCTTCACGTACAACTACGGATCCGGGTTCGACGCATACAACCTTTCTCTCGATGGATATTTGAGAGACGCGGAAGTGCTTGCTGCTCGATTCGACTACGCGGTCGCTTCGAACTTGAACTTGTATGGGTCCTTCATGTATGCGGACCGCACCTCCCACGGATACGGCTGGGGCTGTTTAAGCCCTCTCGTTCATACGACTGCCGGATTTGGCAACCCCGACAATGTCGACGGCAATGTGCACTTCAATCTCAATGGCAATACCGGCAATGTGCTGCCCCTTGCGACGCCGCCTAACATTCCCGACACGGCTCTGGGCTGGGAAGTGGACGCCGGTCTAGATTGGGCGCTTCTGGAGGGCTTTAAAACCGGTGTGCTGGTGGGATATTGGCAGCCGGGTAAGTGGTTCAGCTACGCGTGCGTGGATCGTTCTGTGCCGTTTTGGAGGACGGCGCCGGGTCCGGCAAATAACTGGGGCACCCGTCCGGACAAGACCATCGATTCCATTGTTGCAGGACAGGTCACGATGACTCTCTCTTTTTGATTTGAACGTGTCGTGATCTCCCGAGTTACCGCACTGAACCGCGGAAGATTATCTTGTGAACATAGACGGTAAGAGCGAGTTGCAAACCCGCACCTACCGCAACGTAAAGCGTGCATCACGTCCGGGGCCTCGGGACGTGGTCGCGCAGATTCGAGCCGGTTCGACCGTGTGGCCGGTTTGCTGAGGAGTCTGCAAAATGAAAAGAATCCTGATCGTCATTGCGGCCATTGCTTTGGTTGCCATGAGCTACGGTCCTGGTAACATACTGTCGCGAACTGCCGACCACCTGGGCGGTGTCCAAAGTTGGACAGCGATCACACCTGAAGTCCTCGCGAACTCTGGTTTCATGCCTTCCAGTCTAATCTATCTCTGCGCTGAGAATGGCGGTGGTAAAGATGATTCCGGTGCTAAAAAGGGGGATGGGGATGAGGAAAAACCAGAGAAAGAGGTCCCTGGCATCGACCGCATGTGGGACGTCGCGATGTACGGGTGACCTGCGGGCTCGAGATCAAAATCAGGAACGAATGTGACTGTTCGCGAGAACCATCCGGGGCTTGCAAACCAAATGACTGTCTGACATGCTGCGACAGCCGTTGAAACTCAAAGGCTGACCCCCAGGAGGTGGCCATATAGTTTGAGGCGAGCGTGCAGGAAGGACTTGGTACTCTGGCACTTTCTCATCTCACGATGAGGACCGGGATCTCCAACCCGTGCCTGACCGGGGTGACAGTGCTTCCGAAAAGAATGTCACTGAGCCCTCTATGTCCGTGGCCGCCCATGACCAACAGATCTATGTTTTGTTCTTGAACCATGCGGATCAGTTCCCTGACCACCTGTCCATACCCCAAGAAAATCTCCACTTCGACTCCCCGGTGGTTGAGAGCCGCTGCGAGTTCCCTGAGATACTCCTCATCATGTCTGGTCTCAGCATCGAAGGCATCGGCCCCGAAGACCACACCGGCCGCTCCTTCAACCACATGAAACAAATAGAGCATGGCATCATGCTGGCGTGCAATCGGGAGAGCATGGCTGAGGACTTGTTTATCTACGTCGTTGTGCGCGACCGCGACCCCGATCCGTTTGTACCGTTGCACGTCAAGATCCAGTTGGTCCTCCTCAGCCCGAATAAAATGACTGAGCCTGCGCCATCCGGGAATCCTCTCCTTTTCAGGCAGGTGAATGAAGGGCCGGAGGAAAATATAGAGGAGGAACAGCCCGAGAAAACATAACGGCGGCACAATTGTGGCCCATATCCAGACCGGCGCTGAGCTTGATTGTGTCCACTCCCCTATTTGATCGGTCACGAGTTTAACGTTCAAACCCAGAATTCCGAGCACAACGGCCCAGGCGAGAATCTTTGCCCAGGAACCGTTGACGAAATCCCCCATTATCCTTTTGTCATTGGTGAAATGGATCAGTGGAATCATGGCAAAAGAGAGCTGCAAACTCAAGATTACCTGGCTCAAGATCAACAATTTGTAGCTTCCCTCGTCACCCATGAACAAGACCGTAAAAATGGTCGGCACTACTGCCAAAAGCCGCGTAACTAATCTGCGCAGGAATGGGCGGATTTTGAAATGCAGGTACCCTTCCATAACAATCTGGCCTGCCAGAGTGCCGGTTATGGTAGAGGCTTGACCACTGCAGATGAGACCTATTGCGAACAGGACCCCTGCAAGAGTTGTCCCGAGCATGGGCGAGAGGAGGCTGTGAGCCTGCTGGAGTTCCGTCACCTCGGTCCCCTTGCCATGGAACGCAGCCGCAGAAACGACCAGGATAGCGGCATTAACGAAAAAAGCGACGTTCAAAGCTACTGTGGAATCAAGGAGATTGAAACGGCATGCCTGTCGTTTACCCTCAGGTGACGTATCGTACGCTCGACTTTGTACCAGGGCCGAATGCAAATACAAATTATGGGGCATCACCGTGGCTCCTATGATGCCGACGACAATATAAAGGGCTCCTTCCGGTATACGCGGGACGAAACCCTTGGCCACCTCGCCCCACTGTGGATCTGACCAGTAAATTTCAAATACGAAGCACAAACCGATCACGATAATTAAAGACAGAATGAAACTCTCGAATTTCCGAATCCCGAAGCTTTGAATGGCCAGAAAGAGCAGCGCATCAAATCCTGTAATAATCACTCCCCACAAAAGAGGTATGCCGAAAAGGAGATTGATACCGATTGCCCCCCCCAGCACTTCCGCCAGATCGCATGCCACTATGCCGATTTCCGCCAACACCCAGAGCATGTAATTAACTGAACGGGGGTATTGGTCACGGCAGGACTGCGCCAAATCTCGGCCTGTGACAATTCCGAGCCTTGCAGCCAATCTTTGGAGTACTATCGCGGCGATGTTGGATGCTAGAAGGACCCAGATGAGCGTATAACCGAACTTCGATCCCCCTTCCAAATCAGTCGCCCAATTCCCGGGGTCCATGTAACCGACACTTACCAAGTACGCCGGGCCGAAAAAAGCGAACATACGTTTCAATATGAGCGCTCCATCAGGAATTGAAACGCTGCGATGAACTTCGGACAGCGAAACGCTAGTTTTCATGTTCAAACCCCATCCGGAATTCAGACTCCATGAATTCGGTGAAAAAATGTAGCATAACAGAAACCGGGTGCCAAGGGTGTGCAGCGCACACCGGCAGGCTCATGGGTTTCAGGTAATCAACCAGAATTGTGCGGCGCACTTGCCCTTTCGGGGCTGTTGTGCCCGGTGAGTCTTCTAAGGATAGTTCCCTGGACCCCGAAAAGGCCCGTTATCTCCTCCCACAAGACCCAAGCGAGGCAAGACCCTTCGTTCACAATTCCTCTTTCGAGTTTTTCATGAGCCCCTGCAGCCGCTATCTGTTGAAGAAAGCAAAAGCATATAATCAGGACTAATTCAAACGTCCCAGATAATCTCTGGGTCTTCTGCCCGATTTATGGGCTTGATATCAATTCGCCCTCAATCACAAATTTACGGTCCTAAGCAATTCCGATTTAATTTTAGGCTGATGTGACCTCCTCCGTCAAACAAAAAATTGCACGATCAGGAAGCTCTCTCTGGCGATTACTCAGAATACGAGTCCCAATGTGACCCCGCCTCCTATAAGGTATTGGGTGTTGGTAACGGTCACATTCCTTGT
This sequence comes from Desulfomonilaceae bacterium, assembly GCA_052144015.1. Classification (GTDB taxonomy): domain Bacteria; phylum Desulfobacterota; class Desulfomonilia; order Desulfomonilales; family Desulfomonilaceae; genus DATJPW01. The sequence continues at coordinate 15,814 of JBKQRG010000370.1, read as the reverse complement.
GCGGACAGCAATGAACCCATCGAAAGCTCAATCTACACAGTAAACCTCTTCTGGACTTACCACATAACCGACACGTACGTTTCGCATCGGCACACGGGAAAATGTAGTTTTGCGCGCCCGGACGAGCACAAACAAGCCGTTCGCAATGGCAAAATGCGATTACGCCACACAATGATATCGGCTGGTTGCAAGTGCTTTGATCCTATCCTTGAGTTTTCCGGGGTTCTCGATTTGATTTTGGGTATCCTGTGCTTTGGAACAACCTCGAGCAATCTGAAAATGATTTCTGCAAGCGATATACTCAGCTCCTGAATCACGGCGGTTGCAATGTAAGGCGCTGAATCAGCATAAAGGGCTGTGTTATACTGGGCGGGGCTGAATGCTACCTGTCTAAGTCATAATTGTCTCTCATATCTCTTGATGAGCCTCCTCGCCTTCGGCTCGTCGTCTCGTAGCACTATTTAGTTTATCGGTCGGTGATCCCTGGGGTACCGCCTTGCTGGGTACTAACCCGGCCTCGGGGGTTTTCTCGCCTTCGTACACCGGGAAACCTGCCTCAATCCATGCCTGACTACCGCCTTCCAGGTTCCTTACCCTACGGAAACCCCGACGTTCAAGGATTCCGGCGGCCATGCTCGACCGATACCCAGAATCGCACACGAGCACAACAGGCTGCTCTGGGTCCAACTTTGATGACAACTCTGCGAGGTGAGTTAAGGGCAAGTTCAGGACTGTTCCGATGCGTAGTGTCACCCACTCCGCGGGCTGACGCACATCAACCACGAGCGGTGCCTCTCCTTTCTTCATCAGAGCGTACAAGTCGCGCGGCGCAATGGGATTAGCCGTTTTGACAGGGAGTTTTGCCTTTTTCCATGATTCCAAGGTGATGACGACGCCCTTATATCCTACTCGACTGAGTCGATGACGAGCTTCTTTCAGGAGGTCCATGTCGCCGACCAGGACAAGCTTGGAGCCCCAAGGCACCATCGTGCCTACCCAGTTCTCGAGTCTCCCCCTGGTGGCAATGTTGACCGAATTGGGGATGTGACCCTCTGCATAGGTCCTGGCGTCCCTGAGGTCCACCAAGTAGTACTTGTCGGGCTTAGTCAGTTCGTGGGTAGCCTTGATCTCCTCGGGCATCGGGGCTTCCCAGTCTATCGCCGGTGGCCCCTCTCGGTTTATCTTTGCATTATGTTGAAAGTATTGGGGTGCCTCCGGGAGTCCTTGGAGCACAACCGCAACGAACTCACCTTTTCCCCTTGCCTTCAAGTAAGAGTTAGACGACTTTTCTTTGCCGATCGTCGATTTAGGTTCGTCGCTGAGATGAGCACCGCAAAGGGAGCCTGCCCCGTGAGCCGGAAAAATCGTGACGCTGTCAGGGAGCTTGGAAAGTTTATTTGTCCAGGAATCGTACATGGCTGAGGCTAGCCAAGCACCAGAAACAGTACCCTCCATGAGATCCGGTCGTCCCACACTACCAACGAACAGCACGTCGCCAGTGAACAGAAGTTTGGGAGTGTCCGAGTCTTCTTTAGAGAAAACGACACAACATTGGCCGTCAGGCGTGTGGCCGGGTGTATTCATGAACTTCAAAGTGGCGCTGCCGATTTGGACGGAAGACTTCTCGTCCACTGCCTCAATGGGGTACTTGGCACCCGATTTGTGACTTTGGTAGATGGGAACGTTCTGGGCTTTTTTCACTTCCGTGTGGCCCGCTATAAAATCTGCGTGCGAATGGGTCAGATAAACTCCCGTAATCTTTGCAGACTCCTTCTTTGCCGTTTCGAGATAGAAGGAGATGTCACGCACTGGGTCCACCAGCAGGGCGTCCCCGTCACTGATCAGCAGGTAGGTGTATATGGAAAGAACAGGCAGGGTGAACTGGATTACTTTGAAGCCTGGAAAAGAGTACGTACCCACGATTTTGTAAGTGGAGGAGTCCGCTCCGTCTGTAGTGGATTCGGAGTCTTTGATCTCGGCTCCCAAAGCGATCTGAGCAATCGCAAGAGCGAGGCAGAAGGCCATAAGAAATACTTTTTTCATAGGACTCCTCACGGTCGATTATCTCAAGTCCTCGTCCCCCGCCTGAGGCTGATAGACAAGAGACGCGATTAACCCACACGCATCGTACTTTGCGGGAAGCCATACGTCAATCTTCTACGAAACCCGTGCAGGCTTTGCGGAACACTTTCTTTCCCGCAACAATATTGACATTTTCGCACGAGTACGGGCAACCGGTTATTGACCACCCCAAATCCTGCAGTTTGATATTCCAGGCCGAAAATTTAGGCTTCTACAAAACCGGCGAGATTCGTTCTCAGAAGCCTTCAGGTCGATTCTGAGCGACTTTCTCAAGTGGGCAATGGTTTAAAGTATGCCCGTTTCAGGCAAAATTAGTTTCCGAGGTTTTCCCTCTGATGTAACATGCTATTATTTACGGATATATACAGAACTGTATATACTTATTTCTCTAAAGGTTCACCCCCGTCCGTGAACGGAAATAAAGGAAAACTGGTGGGTGCCACTGCTAGCTAGTCCAGCATTGCTATTTAATTTAAGCAGAACTTTAGAGAACCGCCATATATTGCGGATTGCCTACCCATAAGCATTTTGCCCCTGAAATGTGCATAGGTATTCCTTTATGGTGCTGTGTAGATATAATTAATCTGTAGACATGATTCATTTATGCAGGGACGGCCTCCATATTTTCCTCTTCGGAAACCCAGAACGTCGCTCAAAGTCGATCTGGTTAAGCCTGAGGTGATTTCCCTCGGACAGACCGATGCGGAATTCGGAATGGTAATCGGTAGGTCAATCGAGGCGCACAGAGAAAGAGGGCTTGAGACCTCAAGATCCAGATCCGTGCTTAAGACAAGCCTTTCAGGGGCTCGCTCTAAGAAAGACCCCCTAAGCTGGGGATGACATCTTTTATAAATATATGTCTATTTTTGTTGTCATGCGGGTATTCTGCATCTCGAAATAATTCGACGTGCGCTGGGAACCTTCGACCGGATAATCGTGGCGATGTGGCTATCCGCGACGTGGATGAGGCCTCCGGTCTGGGAAAGGAAGAAGGCTATACCGATGGTCATTGACAACTCTACGGCAGGTAGTCATCTATGTCTAGGCCAATAGCGTCAGGAACGTAGTGTGGATTACAAACGAGGCACTTATACTGTGGGTCGCAACGAATCTTCGTCTTGTCTCGCGGGAGATGGAACTCACTCAATATGTTCAGAATCATTCCTCGGTCTTTATGGGTGCGTCGATCAACGTAAACCCAGAACCGTCCATCTTTCGCGCTGAACAACACCCTACCCCTCGGATAGAAATCATAAGGAGCACCTGACAGAACAGATCTTTCTCGTCGTATTTCTTCCCAGAAGTCACTATGGTTGCCAGGACGAATCCAGAAGTCGTCGCCGGAAGGCTCAGCATCGCAGAGAGGCGTGGACTTTCTAAACAACTCGTCTCCGACAATGAAGAAAATACCGACTTCGGGCTCGGACATATCAGTCATTCGGGGTCTCCGTACCTCTCAGTGTCCCAAATTTTCATTCTTAACACCATTTTAAAGGATTCCGTACTTCTCCAGCACAGTTTTCAATTTTCCCAGGTCAGTCTCTGACGGTGGGCATAGGGGAAGGCGTAAGTCGGGTTGAATCTTCCCCATGAGACCAAGCGCGGCTTTGACCGAAATCGGATTGGTCTCCAGGAACATCGCCTGACAGAGTTCGAATAGGTCAAAGTGCTTGGCCCGAGCCTTGTCAATTTCGTCTGCCAACATAGCATTCACCAGCGAGGCCATTTTTCCCGGGACAATGTTGGCGACAACCGAGACAACACCCTTTCCACCCAGCGCCATCAGAGGGAACGTCATCTGATCGTCACCCGACAAGACATCGAAGCCGGACCCACAGACCCGAATGACCTCGCTTATCTGCATTATCGAACCCGATGCCTCCTTGACGCCGACGATGTTCCGGATTCCGGTAAGACGCTCTACGGTCTGGATCTCTATATTGACTGCGGTTCGCCCTTGAATGTTATAGAGAATGATGGGAATGTCGACAGCCTCGGCAACCGCCTTGAAATGTTGATACAGCCCTTCTTGAGTCGGCTTGTTGTAATAGGGCGAAACCAGCAAAGCCCCGTCGGCGCCCACCGTCTTGGCATGTTTGGTAAGGGCAATGGCCTCTCCTGTGCGGTTTGAGCCGGTCCCTGCGATCACTTTGACCTAGCCCGCCACCTCCTTTACTGCAAGTTCGATGACTCTGTTGTGCTCTTTGTGGCTCAGAGCAGGGGATTCTCCGGTTGTGCCGCACGGAACGAATCCGTTGACCCCTCCGTCAATACCGAAGCGGATCAGTTTCTTGAAAGCCGCTTCATCCACTCGGCCATCTTTGAACGGTGTCACTATGGCGGTAAAAGTTCCTGAAAACATCCTCTGGTCCTTTAGTCAGAATTATGCCGCGGTCCTGCCATTTCAGGGGTCTTGGTGCCAGTGATGGGCAGGGGATGATTCCCCGGAGCCCGAAAAGGCTCCAACATGGTGCCCCACAAGACCGACGGAGGCAGGCCAGTCGTCATGTTATGAAACTGCCTCTTTTGTCGTGTTTCCGAGCGCACCTTCCTGCACGCCCTCCGGTCAAGCACATTTTAGGCGTTGGTAATCGGGGACGATTGGGTGATGCGGCAATGGAGAGCGCCCAGAATGCAAGAAACCGCTTTAAATGGCGTTTCTCCGTCACCGGCAAGCCGTCCTCAGCACCCACTTCTGCCTTTCCCGATTCCGGCTTCAACTCGTCTCGTATGTATTGCTCTTCAGTCGCGTACGCCTTTTCCTCAACTGCCGTCTTTTTCTGCGGCTCGCTTTGTCTTTTCTCTTCAAGCTTCCTCACAATCGCCGCCGTCATTGCTTACCGGAGAGTGCTTTGATGCCTAACGTTTCGATCAGGCGGTTGATATCCGTTGTCTTGAGATTCATCCCGCCCTCTGAGACCGGAAGCAGTATAATACGCTTTCCCTGAATCGCCTCAGCGATTCTCAGTTTTACAAGCGCCTCGCCGCCCGCTCCGGCAAGGGCGTTGTTCATTTCCTGGATCCCCTTGCCTTCCGCAATGCCTTCGGTTTTGATGGCCTCGGCCAGGAGCCGCTGCTGTTCTTGGTAAACATCGGCTTCGATTTTGTCCTTGAGGTATTGGCCGTCGGCATCGGCCACCATTTTGTTGACTTCACCCCGGGCTTCTTCCAGTTTACGCTTGTATTCTTCCGTGGCTGCGTGCTGGGCAGACTTGTTTTTCTCCACCTGCTGATCGGCCACTTTTTTGTCTTCGATGGCCTTCGTATATTCGGGGTTGAAACGATAGTCATTGGTCAGCACTTTTTCCACGACGATGCCCATAGGCCCCAGGATTTTCTGAAGCTCCTCCTTGGCCTTGTTGGACTGGATCTCTCGGGATTCTGCCACGTAAAAAGCCTCGGTCTTGAGCTCGCCGAAAATGTCCCTCGGTTTGCTCCGGGCTACGGTTCGAACAACTTTGTCCCGCAAGGTTACATCGCTGCGGGCCACGTACTGGAGAATATAGGGCGCTTTACTCGCATCGATGCGATAGGCGATGATCACATCGAGACTGATGTCATTGCCGTCAACGGTTTTGAACACCAGGTCGTCGTGAGTTCTTCGGTCGCCCGTTAATGGTGAAAAAGTCATCTCCAGGTTCTGCAGCTTGGTGTCGAAGACATTCCAGTCGTTGATAAACGGCAGAAAAAAATAGGTGGCACCCGGAGCGTAGCTTCTGTCCTCAACACCCTTTTGGCCGAACAAAGCAAGTTTGCGGGTTCGGACGCCTACCTCTGTTTCCCCTGTGGTATGGGGAACGCAGCCGGCCAGGGAGAGCATGACCGCCGCTACAAATGACAAGACAAAAAAACGCTTCATTTGCCACCTCCTTTCCGAACGTCAAATAATTGCAGAGCATTATTCAGATTTAACGGGTTGACCCCAACCGGGCCGTCACTGGGCAGGATGATGACGTCCATCCCCTTGTAAGCGTCGGCCATTTTCAGCCCCACCATGCGCTCGGACCCGATCCCTTTCAGGGCTTCATTTTTCAGGCGCTCTCGTTCCGCTTCCGCCAGCTTCACCAGCAGATTCGCATCCGCTTTTTTGCTACGAACGTAAAGATCCTTCTCAGCGATCTTACGGGTGACATAGGCTTTGCCCTTTTCAATCTCAACGGCGGAGATGACCTTCCCCTCTTGAATGATTTTCTTCAATTGGGCCTCTTCCTTGGCCGCCCGGGCCGCCGACTGGTTTGTAAACACCATCTGATCCTGAAGCTTCTTCTCCTCTATGTTCTTCTGGATCTCCTGGCTGTATTTGAAATAGCGTACCAGAACCTGGTCTACTTCGATTCCTTTCGAATTCAATTCGTCGTTGAGTTTCTTCTTGGCCTCCTCCGCTTTTTCAACCCTCAGCGGGCTGTTATAAAATTCTTCGGTGGTCAACTTTCCCAGGGTCTCTTTCAAGGCCGGCTCGGCCTTGGGGATGATGCCGTTGTCTTCAAAGAGGTTTCCGGGACCAATGGTGGTAAAAACCAGGTACGGGTCCTTGATGTGGTAAATCATGGAGACGTCCAGGTCCACGAAAAAGCCGTCCGATGTCTGAATGTGTGCGGCACGGTCTTTCCTCGCCGCCCTTGCGGCGGTTTCGGGAAAATTGGTCAGCTCCAGCACCTGGATACCTTTAGGAAGCCGGAACATTTGTTGCAACCCAAAGGGTAGTACAAAAGTCAGACCCGCATGATAAACTTCTTTTTGAACACCTCGGTTCATGCCGACTCGGTCCACCTTGATCCCGTACTCATCGGGCCGCACGTAAACGAAGAAGAGGTTATAGCAAATTATTACGAGCACTATTCCAGCCAGCAGGAATTTCAATCCACTCGACAGCCTGAAACCAGTCCGGGGAACCGTGAAGCCCCCTTTCAATTTACTTTTGAACAACGATATCGCGTCAATTGGGTTTTCAGCCATGGTTGTATCTTCCTTTCAGAACGGGTCACCGTCGGCGGTGACGTTAATGGTCTCCCCTTTCCCAGAACCTGCACAACTGAACTGAGATGGCATTTTTAGGACAGGACCATGCGGCAATTACCCCTTGTGGCTGGTGCTCCCATGTCCTCTCGCGTCCCTAAAGAGCACCGAATCGTCTCCTATAATGGTCGGACGACGGTAATCTCCGGCATCTCTCTTCCAGAAGTGACTTCTCCAACTGTTTCTGAGCGAGCCGCACCCTAGACGTGATTGTCAAAACCAATCCTGAGAGTTGCCACTCACCCGAAAACGGTTGATCGTGGTGAGCCAGCGGAAAATCTCCTATTTTTTCCCTGGCACACACGACCATCAAGAATCCTCATCTTTAGAGCTCCGGAAAGAGCCTTTCTATACCAGTCTATACGAACGGACCTTCTTGGGTATATAAAAATCTCAATCATGCCAGGAGTTCACTTCCCTATGACCCTCCGATACGGGAATGGGTTGCAAAGGCTTCCGCAAGCGAGGCAACTGGAAACGAAGACGACGGCTGGGGGCTAACTCCAGAAGATCACCTTGGCCCTATGCGCATTGACCGATCTGGCTCCCGGCGACCTGGTTCGAGGTTGCCAGGGACTGGCAGGCACATCTTTGGTCAACTCCTGCCCAGCAGCAGCCAGAATTCCTATTCCGGCAAGTAGCCCGCATGTCCCGGTTTCTCCGATAATGCCTCGTAGGCGCACGCAGTAGACGTGGTCCGGTCCCAGGAGCGCCGTAAGATACTCGAGCGCTCGGGTTTTCCACTGTACAAAAGCGGCCTCATCCCTCGAGGTATCCAGGATGTGCCACCCCAGCTCCATGAAATTGTCTATTGGGTGCTCAGCATGCATTTCGACCCCTTTGCACAATTGTCTCGTCACCACAAAATTCGATAGTCATGAGAGCAGTCGTTCATGATGACAGCAACATTGTCGGGAAGGACTACCGTTATTCCCCTTGATTTCTTGATGAGCTGGTCCACGATGCTCTTTTTTCCCACGAGTCCCTTCGAGAATGGAATCTCGCCGGGATAACCCATGACTATGTGACTCACTCGGTATTCTCGTGCAAACCTGAGGATGGTGTCCGCAACATCTTCTCCTTTGTACGTTAAGACCATCGCGCCCAACTGCTTTGCGACAGTCAGAGTACCGGACAAAACCCGCTGAGTGGATACATCAATGATCGTGGGCTGTTCCGACGGCGTTTGCACCTAGACTGCATACCAGTTGCGATTCAGTCTCCCTGCTAAGCGGGAGGCATAGCGTAGGAGCATTTCACTATTTGGCCCACGCGAACTCAGACAGACCATCACCTGGTCAGGCTCCGGAGTGGCGTCATTTCCATTTTCTTCCGAGCCTTCGCGCATCTTTAAGTCGATCTGCGGCTCAAGCTCTCGAAGCGTCGGTTCACGGAGTCTCTCCAGGCGATTGCTCCAATGATGGATTGCTAGCGCCAGGGCACTTTTACCAGTACCGTTCCCGCCACGAAGCAGAACATTAGCGTCCGAGGCTGCAACTTCACGCCCCAAGTTCACCGCTCGTTGCATTGCCGGGCTGGCGCTAGAGAAGTCTGTCCCAGGGATCGCCCTTTCCAATTCTTCCTGCAGGTCAGCAACTTTGTGTTCCAAAAAACGAACTTCCGCTATCTTGCCCACCACGATGTTTACCTATGCCGGGGTAAACGGCTTTGGAATATAATCCGTCGCTCCGCGGCGCATGGCCTCCACCATGGAAGCAATGGACGCGTAAGCCGTTATCACCACAATCTTAAGCGACGGAGTCGAGGCCAGGAGCAACGGAATCAGATCGAGCCCGTCGGCAGTCCCCAGTCTAAGATCTACAAAGGCCAGATCAAAAGAATGTTGTGCGGCTTCCGCAACAGCATCCTGGAAATTGCCGACTGCGGTAACCGTGTGTCCTTCGACTTCCAAGCTAACCGACAAGACCTTGCGGATATTGGCCTCGTCGTCAACAACAAGGATGTTCAGTGATCCTGCTGGAGCATTGTGTTCGGGCTTAGCATAATCGCTCCCGTGCTCGGGTAAAATGGGTGCAATGTTAGCGGCCATCTTCCGTAGTCCTTGACCACAAAATTCAATAGTAATGAGGGCAATCGTTCGTTAGGAGCCCTCCTGCTTTCGCCAAAGAGCGTTCGTCGCCCTTTACCTATCGTGAGCATTTTCTGTGCCACAGCTGCAACTCGTTGATATCTCGTAGGATCAAAATAAACGAGCAGTTCGGGTCACGAAATTTCTTTGAGATTTGCAAGGAGGGAACATGAAAGATATTGCATCTTGCAGGTAGAACCGGTGCCGCACTTTTCGATCGCCACCCTCCGCGATTTTCAATCGGCCTCCACGACAGGAGAACATGTGTCACTGAAAGACCGGACTGTCCTTGTGAAGGGCTGAAAGGCGTTGTCGCAAGGCGGCTCACCTATCAATCGACTAATACCAATGCGCGGTCAAAATGAATCTAGGGCAGAGGACGGAATGTCCCGAAGCGCAGTCAGGCTGCTCCGTCCGGAGCGGAGGGACACGCCGTCCTCTTTACCTGCCTGAAAGCGAAGCCGTATAATGGGCAAGCAGGGGTGATGAATTAATGGGCAGCAGGAAGAGACCGGAAGCGGATGACAAGGAGCAGTTCGCTCGGTTCATAGAAACGGCCGAGCGGATGGCTGAGGATGCTCAAGAGAGATTTGAGGAAGCATTCAAGAAAATTATTAACGCAAAGCCAGGAAAATCAGGCTTGAATACGGAGAAGAAGACATAACTGGACATTCATTGTCAGCCTCGCAAAAACCGGTTCCTTGCATAAGTAAACCACATTCTAAGCTATTAAGCGGGTCTATCCATATAGAAAGAGCGATTCATGAAGCGCCCTTACTTCGGATAGTTCACCACTCCCCCAAGAAATTGTGCGACATTGATTCCTAAAAACGAAGTCTTAAAACCCCTTCTATCCGTAACACACAGAATTCGCTATCCGATCGGGAGGCTCAGGCCCGGAATCCTTTTTTGAAGCGTCTTCTCCGGTATCTTCATTGTTGTCGTTGTCCGCGGCCAACAAATACTGAGTACCGACATTCGAAGAAATCCGCTCTGCCCAAAGATTTGCAGGGAAAAAACAGTCGGATGCGAAGCACGACCGGTTCCGAATTGTTTGGCCGGCAAGGGCCTGTTGATTGTTTGAGATCGTTGTTTCACTCGCCGATATCATCGGCAAGCTATTGATATTGATTAGCAACGCTAAAATAAAGATAATCAAGAAGCGTCTCATTTGAAAGCTCCTTTGTTGGCTTCTTACAAAGAGCCGTTCTTTAGCAGTTCTCAAAAGTTTTGCCCCCGTAACGGATAGGATCGGAGGGTAATACAGAATGGTAGGACAGGCTTCCAGCCCGTCTATTAAATTGGACGGGCAAGATGCCCATCCTACCAAGACATGACGGGCAGGATGCCCGTCACCACCAAATCCTGCTTCTTTTCGCGATTACTTTTGAGAACCCCTATAAATATTAGAAACCACAGACCATGTTACACGCGGCTCCGATAAAAGGACCAACGGACCAGCTAGCCTCTTTCGCTTGGGACGAATAGTTATGGCGCTCCGTATCGCTTGCGAAGCTCCAGATTGATTTCAAGCACGTTTACGAACTTCTCTCCGGCCAGACCGCCCCATGGAGCTGAGGCGTTTTGCTGCAATATCGCCTCGACTTCTTTCTTGACCGCAGTCGGATCGCGTTTCAAGTTCGCTGCCCACTTGGAGGACACCCTAGCAAGCTGATACTCGGCATTTTGAAGCGTGATATGAGGATCGAGCCCGGAAGCGGAAGCCATGACCAGGTCTCCGGGGACATCCTCAAGATCGGCATCAGGATTTTCCTCTCGCCACATCAAACAGAAGGTTGATTGAACGTCAGACCCCTCGTTCACCGGTTTTATAGTGGTTTGAGCCTTGCCATCCGATCCTGTTTCCGTCACGCCGGTCGGAAATTTGCCGGGGTTTTCGTTGGAGAAGTTCTCAAAGAAGAGCACTGCCAGATCCGCGGCCTTAGGCTCAGGAGTGCCCGGATTGTCCTTGACCCACTTGGCTACCAGATCCGGATGCGCCTTCGTCCAATCGTCCACGTACGAAGCGTGTGTAGGGTCCCCGGTCACCCAGGCCTGGGCAAGGGAGTTGTGCAGGTTTGCCCACTGCGCCACGATGTGTGGTTTGCCTTGGTAAAGATCTTTCTGAAACCAGCTTTCGATATCCGGTGCTACTTGCTGGCCGGCTTTGGGACCGCTTTTGTATTTCGCAATCGGGCCGAGCGTCCGAGCGACACGGTCACGCAGCCCATAATTGGAGGATGCCAGGCTCGACGAAGACGAAGCAGATGCATCGTAGGATGCTGCAGAAGGACGGGGTTGAAAGTATTCGTCTTTAGTGAATGGCTGCGCAATGAGTAGTGAGCCCACCGGCTTGCCGTCAGGCCCTTTCAGAATGCTGCCGTTGGCCTGGAACGGGAAGACGGCCTGTCCGATCCCCCATAATATCAGCGGGTAAAGGATGCAGCAAATCAACACCAGCACGAACAATAGCAAGAAACTCTTGGTAATATATCGGAACATATCTTTTTCTCCTCGATTCACCGAAGCCTCAGCTGACCATACGCAAACTTACAATTACGATGTCGATCAGTTTGATGCCTATAAAGGGCAGAATCACGCCACCCAAGCCCCAGATCAGCAAATTCCTGCGCAAGAGCGCCTCAGCACCCAGCGCCCGGTATCGAACTCCCTTCAGGGCCACCGGGATGAGGGCCGGAATAACGACCGCATTGAAAATCACCGCGGACAGAATAGCCGAGGTCGGTGAATGCAGATGCATAACGTCGATTACCTTCAGCCACGGTAAAGTCCCCGCAAAGAGCGCCGGGATAATCGCGAAATATTTCGCCACATCATTGGCAATTGAGAATGTGGTCAAAGAGCCTCGTGTGATCAAGAGCTGCTTTCCGATTTCCACGACTTCGATCAGCTTGGTGGGGTCGCTGTCCAGGTCAACCATGTTTGCCGCTTCTTTGGCTGCTTGCGTGCCAGCGTTCATGGCTAGTGCTACATCCGCTTGGGCTAAGGCCGGAGCATCGTTCGTGCCATCGCCCATCATGGCCACCAGCTTTCCACCTGCCTGTTCCTTTCGGATGTAAGCAAGCTTGGTCTCCGGCGTGGCCTCGGCGAGAAAGTCATCCACCCCAGCCTGTTTGGCGATGGTAGCGGCCGTAAGCGGGTTGTCCCCGGTGATCATGACCGTCCGGAGCCCCATCCTTCGCAACCGGTCGAATCGCTCATGCATGTGGGGTTTCAAGATGTCCTCAAGAACAACCACGCCCACAATGCGGCCGTCTTCAGAAACGACCAGGGGAGTTGCGCCTTTGGATGCAACGCCATCCACCAATTCCTTCAGTTCGGAGGGAACGCTGCCGTGGTTCTCCTCGACGAATTTGATGACTGCGTCAGGCGCTCCTTTCCGTATTCGTTTCCCATCGGGAAGGTCGATGCCGCTCATACGTGTTTGAGCGGTAAATGGGACAGACAGCGCGTCCTCCGGCAGACTGACCGGTGTTTGGGTCTGTTTCACAAACAACTTCACAATGCTCTTACCCTCGGGGGTCGCATCAGCAGCGGAGGCAAGAGCAGCCAGCCGCCCAACTTCCGCAGGCGAATACGTCCCTACCGGCAAAAACGTCGTCGCATTGCGGTTCCCTATGGTGATCGTGCCTGTTTTATCCAGGAGCACAACGTCGACGTCACCGGCCAACTCCACCGATTTGCCGCTTTTGGCTATAATGTTTGCCTGGAGGGCACGGTCCATTCCCGCTATTCCGATGGCCGCAAGCAAAGCGCCGATGGTGGTGGGAATGAGGCACACCAGGAGGGCGATAAGGGTTGGAACATCGGTGCCGAGGCTTTTGACAGGTTCCTGGATGCCCAGGTAGCTCATCATGTATTGCTCCGCGTTCCACGCCATCGCCCAGAGGGGAATTACCACGATCAGGAAAACCAGTGTGAAGGCTGAGAGCACCAAGGTTAGGGCGATCTCGTTTGGAGTCCGCTGACGGATTGCCCCTTCCACCAAAGCGATCATCCGGTCGAGAAACGATTCCCCGGCGCCGCTGGTGATCTCAACTAATATTCGATCCGAGAGCACGACAGTGCCCCCGGTTACACCGGATCGGTCGCCGCCCGCCTCTCGAATGACAGGAGCGGACTCACCGGTAATTGCGGACTCATCGACTGACGCGATGCCTTCGATGATTTCCCCGTCGCCGGGAATTGTTTGCCCCGCCTGCACGACAACTCGATCGCCTACCTTTAAGGCCGTCGAGGAAACTTCTTCAATAGTTCCCATCGTATTCAAACGATGGGCCGCGGTATCCCGCCGGGTTTTTCTCAGCGACTCCGCCTGGGCTTTGCCGCGAGCCTCCGCAAGGGCAGTTGCAAAGTTGGCGAACAAGACGGTTAAGAAAAGCCATGCATCAACCCAAATGAAATAGCTGAGCGGCACCTCGCTCGCTTCCCTGCCCCATGCAACCTCAAGGATATATAGGAGAGTCAGGAAGGCCCCCACCTCAACCACGAACATCACAGGGTTCTTCCATTGGGTGTCCGGTCGAAGCATGATAAATGCCTGCTTCAATGCCGCTGTAGTTGTTTCCCTATCCAGCAACGGCTTCCTTTTCATGCGACGCTGCGGCCAAGGCTGTTCCGAAGACATAAGGGTTTCTTGTAAAGATTCTTTCACACCTGCAACTCTATTCATGTCGCACTCCTTTGAGCACTTTCTCCATCTGATCATTCCTCTTGCAAACTTCAGCGATTGTCGGATAAGCGCTTTTCATGTCAGCCTCCGAAGGGAATGGGGCCGAAATGGTCCGCGACCGGCCCCAGTACGGCGACCGGCAGGAACAGCAAGGCTCCGACAATAAGAATCGTCCCGAGCAAGAGTATGCCAAAGGTGGCAGTGTCAGTACGGAGAGTCCCCAGACCAAACGGGCTCGATCTCTTTTCCCCGAGGAATGCCGCCATGGCAATCGGCGCAATAATCGGCAGATAGCGGCTAAAGAGCATCACGAGACCGGCAGCGATATTCCATGGAATGGCCTCCGGATTGGGGTTCGGATTGTTTGCCAAACCATAGACAACCTGCAATCCATCGAAGGCCGAGCCGTTATTCGCGGAGGCAGAAGAGAAGTTGTACAGCATTTGTGAAAAACCGTGCGCACCAGGATTGCTAGCGGCTTTGAGCCCCCAGGCCGTCGCAGCGAAGAGTCCGGTGGGAAAGAGAATCATGAACGGATGGACCAGCAAAGCGAGCGTCGCAAGCTTCATCTCGCGAGCACCGATTTTCTTGCCCAAGTATTCAGGGGTCCGCCCTACCATCATCCCGGCAACGAAAATCGCGATGATCACGTATATCAACATATTGATCATTCCGACGCCTTTTCCGCCGTAGATGCAGTTCAGCCACATACCAACCATTGGGGACAAACCGGCAATCGGATTGAGGCTGTCAGCTTCCGCATTAACGGAACCACAAGTCACGTCCACCGTCACAGCCGCGTACGTCGCTCCGGCTGAGGTCCCGAAGCGCAGTTCCTTGCCCTCGAGATTGCCCAGGTGCTGGTCCACAGGCAGTGCCGGCACGGCTGGCTGGGAGACCACCCGTTTGCCACCCGGCGCTGATGTATTGGGAATTGAGAACGCTCGAGCTGAATGACCGGTTAATCCAGGGTTCGGTTTCAGCGTATCAAAATAAACCGACCAGACAATGGTGCAGATCATCAGCGTCATCATGACCGCAAAAACAACGAAAGCATGACGCAACCGCCCTAGCATCCGGCCGTACATCAGGACCAGAGCGAACGGGAAGATCATCATGGACAGACAGTTCAGGAAGTTCGACAACCCGGTGGGGTTCTCAAAGGGATGCGCGGCGTTCATACCGTGGAATCCACCTCCATTGGTCCCGATCATTTTGATGGATTCCCAGGCCGCCACCGGACCCACTACGATGTTCTGCTGCTTCACCTCACCCTTGTCCGTGGTACCCATGGCCTCGGGTTCGAGAGTCGAGACGGCGTGAGCGGATTGGAAGGTCATCGGGCTGCCTTGCTGGATAAATACAAGGCTTATGACAAGGCAGATGGGGACGAACATGTAAACAACCGTCCGCCACATGTCCACGAAGTAGTTGCCAAGCAAGGAATCTCCGCGCAGGGCTCTGATGATGGCGGTCAGTGCAGAAAGACCGACCGCAGCAGATATGAAGAGCATGGCGATGCCGAAGAATATTTGGCTAAAGTTCGACATGACCTGCTCGCCGGAATAATGCTGGAGGTCGGTATTCGTCATGAACGAGGTGACGGCTTGGAAAATGGTCGTCGGGAATATCATCCCTTTGCCATCCGGATTCAGCGGCGTCCAGGGCTGGAGCAGCAGAACCACGTAGCCGTAGACGAACATCAGACCATTAAACAGGAGCAACGAGACGGTATATTGCTTCCAGTTTTGTGGGCCGCTGTCCAGGCGTTTCTCAATCCATTGAAAAATCCTCAGTGGCCGGTATTTTCCTTCCATGATCCACGCCATGTAGCGACTCAAGGGAAACGCGATGACCGTTGCCGCTACCAGAAGCGCAAGGGGGAGAAGCCAAGTCTGTATGAACATTGCCATAGTCCTTTCAGTTTCACATTA
>JBKQRG010000369.1:0-5597 GCA_052144015.1 Desulfomonilaceae bacterium | reverse complement strand
CTCCATCACTGGCCCTGAACTGACCCCTGATGGATCCATCCTGATAGAGGAAACCCTGGAAGGTGTGTCCGTCTTTTTGCCCGAAAATGTGATTACCTTGAATTCTTCCGGAAATATTGAATTTAGCCTTCCCGAAAAAATTTCCGCCTTCCACCATGCCGTAGAACTCCTCGCGATCCTGGCGAGTGATATAGACGCTGCCTTCCGCTCCAAAAATCTTGCCCTTCGCATTTCCCACCCATGCTCCTCGGATATCATATCCTTGGGTCCATGCGGATGAGGCAATTAAAGGTGCCAAGCAGACTCCAACCACCAAAAACAACAAGAATAGTAGATGTTTGATCATAATCCATAATTTACCACATTTGTCGAAAGAAATACAGTGTAAATGACTTGCAAGTATAGCTTAATGGTGGATGCCTTCACAATAAGCATTGACACGCGCAGCGGCAGTGAGTAGCTTGCACTCTGGTACTCAGGTCATTTTTTCAGAAATTGGTTCCATTCTCGGAACAAGCTTCACCGCGATGTTATCCTCCCCATTATTCGAAGTTGCCGTATCAGGGATACGGTACCCGCATAGCAAAAGTGTTAAATTTTCACGCAATGTCTCGAAGGGATCAAGAATGTTTCCATATACCGCGACTGCAGCAGAATTGGGCGGCAAGGTGGCGCAAAATTTTTGCTGTTATGTACTCCGTAGTGAAGAATGGGGTCGAGATATTTCATATTATATTTAAGGATCTCTGGAAGAGCGATCCCCAACAAATATTGCTCTCGATTAGAGAGTTCTTAAGAGCGCTGTGCAAGCTGGATGTGACCCAGGTTCGGATATCAGGTGGCAGCCTTGAAAAAGCAGTATCTCATGGCTGATAGTTTGTGGCTAATCTTGGGAGTGGCGGTTTGTGTTGAGTCCTGGAACTTGAAGATAGGAACGTTCAAGAGCCCTGGCCCTGGTTTCCTGCCTTTTTGGGCCGGCGTATTTACCTCGCCGGGTTATCCCTTGCATGACGAAACTTATTCGTTCTATTGTATCTAGGCGCTTGCCTGAACTCCTCTACATTTTACCGGGATTCCAGGCAATCACCAAGAAAACCGTTATGGAGAATTCTGCCTGAATGTCCAGCTTGACAATAATCCCTGTTAAAACTCGATCAGATACAACTGATTTCATAGAGTTGCCGTGGCGAATTTATAAGGATTACCCTCTTTGGGCGCCGCCTCTGAAATCGCATATGCGTCGATTGCTCAATCCGTCCAAACATCCGTTCTGGAAGTTCTCGGAACGTGAGCTTTACTTGGCTCGCCGAGGTTCGGAGACCGTCGGCAGAATAGCGGCCATAGTGGATCGCAATTACAATCAATACCACAACGAGAAAATGGGGGTGTGGGGATTTTTCGAGTGCCAAAAAGATCCTGAGTCCGCCGCGGGACTTTTCAAGGCTGTCGAGGTTTGGGTGCGAGAAAAGGGGATGAGCTTTCTGAGAGGACCTTTGAACCCCTCCATGAACTACGAGTGCGGGATGCTAATCGAGGGATTCGAACAAGATCCCACCATCATGATGACGTACAACCCGCGTTATTATATCGATCTCATCGACGCCAACGGCTTCAAAAAGGAGAAAGACCTCATAGCGATTCGTTTCGAAGAGCAGGACCAACCATCTCAAAGGCTCGAGAGGCTGGCTCGACGCATAAGGAGAAATAACCGGATGACGATTCGTCCACTGAATATGAAAAATCTGGCCGAGGAAATGAAACTGATCAACGAGATCTTCCGGGAATGCTGGGCGGAAAACTGGGGCTTCGTGCCCATGACTGACGACGAACTGGCGGAATCAGTCAGAGATCTTCCCAAAATTGCCGACCCTGACCTGATCTTCTTCCCCTATTACGAGAACGAGCCTGCTGGAGTTGCTATGATGCTGCCCGATGCAAATCCGCTGCTAAAGCGACTCAACGGCAAACTAGGGCTGCTAGGGCTTCTGAGAATAGCACTCTATCGAAAAGAAATCATGGGGGTTCGCGGAGTTTTATTCGGCATCAGGAAACGTTATCAACGGCTTGGCACGGCCATCGTCTGTTGGGACTACGCGTACCGCAAGTGGAGAGAGAAGGGATATAAATATTGCGAACTGGGCTGGAACCTGGAAGATAACCGTGGCATCAACCAGTTCGACTTGGAAACAGGCGGGAGAGTTAACAAACGGTACCGGATATACAGAAAAGATCTATAGGGATATTTGCAAAACTTCCGACTCTATAATTCATTGCTCTCCAGGTTGGATGCCCAGTCCGCGACCACTTTCCCTAATTCTTCCAAGACATCATCGTCGGTCCTGCCTGATTTTTTGGGCATATGGAAGCTGTGGTCCGCGCCGTCTATGACATGCAATTCAGCCTGCCCTTGGGACCGCAATCGGCCATATAATGGACGCAAAAGAGTCAGGTCAGCCAGCTTGTCTCGGGTTCCCTGCAAGAAAAGTAGCGGCAAACCAACTTTGAACAAATGCTCGCCACGTTCATTTGAGGGCTTTCCAGGGGCGTGCAGCGGAAACCCGAAGAAAACAATACCTCTTATGCCCGGCAGCGCTTCTTCAGAAACGGCGGTCGATGTCATGCGACCGCCCAATGATTTACCCCCGGCGATCAAAGGCAAGTCTCCACTGTACTCTCGAGCGGCATGGATTGCAGACCGAACAGTCTCGACCAGAATCGATTGCGGGTTCGGAGCTCTTTTTCCTTGCTCCATGTATGGAAATTGGTATCTGAAACTTGCAATTCCGTGCCTAGCCAGACTCTGAGCCACGCCTGTCATGAATGTATGCCGCATGCCCGCGCCCGCGCCGTGCGCAAGCACAAGCAATGAATGCGCATTTTCAGGCCGCATGAGAATGGCGCTGACTTCTCCGCAACTCTTGCTCGCTGTGAAATGAAGGTCTAGTTCGATCATTCCGCAACCCTATGCAATTAACAATTATCTTCTTCTCGAATAGAAGGCTGTGCGGCGATTCCCTGGACGGGTGGCATATCAAATTTTATACTGAATTCATGCCCGCCTCTTTCTCAAGCGCCTGCACGTTGACTCTGTCACCCATCGCGATGAGCGTGTCATTGTTCTCAATCAGTGTGTCCGGTCCCGGATTAAAAACCATGTGACCGTCCGGCTTCTTCACGGCAATAATAATGAGGTTCAGCTCTTTCCGGATATCCGTATCTATCAGTTTCTTGCCGCTATATGAGGAATTCTCTGCAACCTTGACCTCTTCCAACTCTACATTTAGTTCTCGACGATCCATCGCCAATTCCAGGAAGCTCATCACGGCAGGCTTAATTATGCCCATCACGAGTCGCATTCCGCCGATTCGATAGGGGCTGATCACGCGCGTCGCTCCGGCTCTTAATAGCTTCTTTTCTGCTGATTCTTCTCCGGCCCTAGCGATTATTTCTATTCCCGGATGCAGTTCTCTAGCTGTTAACACGACGTATACGTTATCTGCATCGGTTTGTAGCACTGACACTAAGCCTCTAGCCCTGTGTATGCCGGCGCCTAGTAAAACGTTTTCTTCGGTAGCATCGCCCGGAGATAAAAAGAAACCCTCCTCCACAATTTTGTCTTGCTGCTCCGGGTTATTTTCTACCACGACAAACGCAATGTTCCTGTGATGGAGTTCTTGGCATATAAAAGATCCCATGCGGCCATATCCGCATACAATAAAATGATTTTCAATTCTTTCGATCGCCTTCATATAACGCCGCCTTGTCAGAATCTTCTGAACCTCGCCTTCAATTATCATCTTCGAGCCGGTTACGAACGCGTAAGTGACCATGCCGATCCCGGAGAATATGATGGCCAATGTAAAGATTCGTCCGGAATCACTTAATTCCCGCACCTCTTTGAATCCGATGGTGGTGATCGTTATCACCGTCATGTACAAGCCTTCCAGAAGTGTCCATCCTTCGATGAAGTGATATCCGCACGTTCCAACGATGATAATGATTGCTATACCAACGAAAGCTTTAAAAAGTGAATACGGACGATCCAAAATAGAACCCCAATTTCAGGAAGGATCCAGGATGTAGATGCCCCCGAGGTGCCGGTAATATTCGTCACAATCAAGACCATACCCGACAAGGAACCCGTCTTCGATCTGAAAGCCGCAATAATCGAGCTCAACATGTCTCTCTCGTCTGACCGTTTTGTCTATAAGAGCAGCTACTTCGAGAGATCGGGGCGCTCGTGCTTCTAATCGTTTACGGTATTCGTTTAGAGTCAAACCGGTATCGACTATATCGTCCACTAAAATTACGTGGCGATCTTGTACCGGGATATGAATATCCATTACTATGTCGAGTTTGCCACTGGAGACGGTGTCTGCGCCGTACGAGGAAATGCGTGCAAAATCCAATTGGCATGGGACGGAGAGATGCCGGACAAGATCGGCCAGGAACATGAATGAACCTTTAAGTATGCCTATCAGGACCAGATCGCCTTCCGGGTACTTGGCGGAGATCTCTTCGCCCAGTTGCTTGACTCTGGTTGCTATTGTATCGGGATCGAAAAGCATTTTCTTTTCAAATTGCTTCATTCCGCTCTCCTTTCGGCACTCATTGGTCTCCAATTCTCTTATTCACAGGATCATTCACCATCGGCTTTTGGCTGAAAAACCCAAGTCATCGATAAGCCCAGCATCCAGGAGCATTTCGCCCCTTGCGGCGATCATTGCCGCATTGTCAGTGCACAACCGCATCGAAGGGAAGATCGGTTCGATGCCTTCTCGAATTCCTTCGGCAGCCATTTTTTCCCTGAGCGCCCCGTTCGCTGCAACTCCTCCGCACACGATGAGCTTCTCAGAACGGTATTTCTGCGCAGCGCGGAATCCTTTGACGACCAGCACTTCGACCACTGCATCCTGAAAAGCAGCAGCAATGGAACGAATCTCGTTGCGAGCGTCAGCCGTTTCTTTCTGTATTATAGGATGAAAACTCCCCGGAACATCAGATCGTCTGGATACGCCGAACATATCTTCCACTTGTCTTAGTACCGCTGTCTTGAGACCTGAAAATGAAAAGTCCAACTGGTTATTTTCCATAAGCGCCCGAGGAAAACGTACATTTACCGAATCGACCCCTTTGGCCTCCTTGTCGATTACCGGCCCTCCCGGATATCCCAATCCCAGCAGCTTTGCAACCTTGTCAAATGCTTCCCCTGCGGCGTCATCCCTCGTCTTGCCCACCAGGTCAATTTCATATGGGCCTCTGACATGATAAATGCTGGTATGCCCACCCGAGACCACCAGCCCCACAAATGGAAAAGTGATATCGGAACGCTCCAGGAACGCCGCGAAAAGATGGCCGTGCACATGATGAACTCCGCACAACGGCACCTTCAATGCCAGAGCCATTCCTTTGGCCGCGGCTATCCCAACGATAAGGGAACCGATCAGTCCCGGGCCTCGCGTCACACCTATTCCATCTATATTTTCTGGTTTCAGCCCGGCCTTATCAAGCGCCTGTTGTATGACAATCGATATTGCTTCAACATGCTTCCTGGAAGCCAGCTCTGGGACCACTCCACCGAATTCCCTGTGCACGTC
>JBKQRG010000368.1:0-3364 GCA_052144015.1 Desulfomonilaceae bacterium | reverse complement strand
TCAGCGTGCCGCTTTCCATAATAGGCGCGAATGTTCTTGTGAACGTCACTGGAGTCCACTTCGACTCCTTCACTATGCTTGGGTACATCATGATGGTAGGGCTTGTGGTAAAGAACGCCATCATCTTGATTACCTACACAGTCCAACTTACAGAGCAGGGTATTGACCGGGACGAAGCGCTTGTACTGGCCAGCAGACGGAGGATGCGCCCCATCTTCATGACCGCCATCGCAATGGTTCTGGGTATGCTCCCTCTGGCTCTCAAGCACGGTGCAGGCGCTGAGATTTACAACGGGCTGGCAATGGCAGTGGTGGGCGGGCTTTCGGTAGCGACGCTCTTCACGCTGGTATTCATCCCTGTGGTCTATACGATCTTGGAGGATGTGAAGGCCCGGTTTTGGAAAGTTCGGCCAATCACCTTGGATGAAATAGAAGGTGAAATGGCGCCCAAAGTGAATTGATCCGGCTGCCATTCACATTCCATGCGAACGGTGGCAGAGATCCGGAAATTAACATTAGTGGCACAAGTCAGTCTTTAAAGATTAGAGGTGACTGACTGTGAGGTATAAATGAACGTTGCGGAATCATCGGTCCGATTTCCAATAACTGTTATAGTCAGGGTTCTTCTGGTTATTGTCTTTGGCTATGTGTCGTTGACTTTTCTTACTGTGGAGCTCAAACCTGACACCGAATACCCGATACTGGTTGTAACTACCACCTTTCCCGGTGCTGCGCCTGAAGAGGTGGAGGGGGAGGTCTCCACTCGCTTTGAAGAGGATATCAGCGGCGTTTCAAATATGCTGTACATGACGAGCCTTTCGTCTTATGGCCAGTCGCAGCTGACGGTATTTTACAAGCCGGGTACCAATCTTGACCTCGCTGCCTCTGAACTCCAGCGGAATCTCAATCGGGTAACAAACCTGCCGAGTACGGTCCAGAAGCCTCAAATTACGAAAGCCAGCGACCAGGTGAGCCTCCCAGTTTATCAGTTTGCCCTGACTGGAAATATCGATCTGGTCAATGCATCCACGTGGGCCGACAAAGATATAGCCCCTCGGATATTGAGAATACCTGGCGTCGGTGACTGTCAATACGACGGCAATCTCACCCGGGAGATGAGGATCACCTTTGACCCAGGGCGTCTCAAGTCAAGGCGTTTGACCGCAAACGACATAAAGAATTTCATTGACCGAACGAATCTCAATCAGAGTGGCGGCTATTTTGTTCAAGGGACCCGTGAATGGACAATTCGCACGGTAGGCGAACTTCTGAATGCCGAAAGCTTCCGCAAAGTGATTATTTCCAAGCCGGGCGATCCCACCGTCTATCTTTCGGACGTGGCTGAAGCTGAAGACTTGTATGATAGACCGGATTCTTACGCGCGCATCAACGGCCAGCGAGGAATAGTGTTCAGCGTTCTGAGCCAGGCAGGCACGAACATTCTCGACACCATCGGTTCCATTGACCGTGAACTTCAGCTCCTTCAGAAAGACTATGGGCCACGCGGCGCCAAGTTTGAGAAAGTGTTCGACTCCAGCAACTATATCCGTGATGCCGTGAAGGTCGTGAAGGAGTCCTTGATCGAGGCCATTGTGCTGGTACTATTGGTGCTGTTTGTTTTCCTGAAGAACTGGAGGAGCATTTTCATCGTTGCGACCTCGATTCCCGTATCTGTGGTGGGAACTTTCATTGGGATGTATGTCGTGGGGTATTCGATCAATGTGCTTTCCCTCGCCGGACTCGCACTCTCCATAGGCATGATAGTGGATGACGCTATTGTGGTCCTGGAGAACATCTACCGGCATCGGTACGAAGAAGGCAAAAGCATCGTCAGGGCGTGTGTTGACGGCACCCGTGAAGTGGGCATGGCGGTCCTCATGAGCACTCTGACCACAGCGGCAGTTTTCATGCCGGTCTTGATGCTCACAGGTGAGGTCGGTACCCTCTTCGGTCCGGTGGCCTTCATCATCTCGGCTGCGATCTTCTTATCCCTGTTTGACGCGTTCACGGTGGTGCCCATGCTCGCATCCCGCTGGATGAAACAGGAGAGCGAGCCCAAGGGGTTATTGAAACGGATCATGTCTCCTCTCAACTTCCTGGACAAGATCGGTGCAAGAGTCTCCGATGGGCTAATATGGTCTCTACGCTATTTCCTTGGTCAGGGATGGCGAAAAGCGGCCTTGGTCATCACCGTCCTTGCACTATTCGGTTTATCATATTGGGCATTGCCCGGCATGGGTTACCTTCCCACCGGAGGAACGAACCTCATAAAAGTGCAGATCGAGGCGGCTGACGGCACCAGTCTGGACGAGAATAGCAGGTTGATGAAAATCCTTGAGGATCGCTGGAAGCAAATCCGAGGAGTGCAGACCATTATCGCCATTCCCAACCGGCAAGTGTCTCGCAATGTTATCTTTCTCGTTTGCGACCGGGAGGAGGACAGCGGTGTTCCAATTGAGGAAATCTCTCGTGAAGCATACGAGAGTTCCCGTGATCTGCCATTCAAGTTCGTCCGCCCTATTCAGTTCCCGTTGTTCGGAAATATCGACACCAGATCAAACATTGTCGATCTCCGGGTCATGGGTGACAGCTACAACTTGATAGAACCACTAGTCAAACAGATCATGGACAAGGGAAAAGATCTCAAAGGAATTGTTTTCCGATACACGGACCTTGCTCTGCGTAAGCCGGAGATCCAGGTTCGGGTGGATGCGGAACGAGCGGCAAATCTCGGATTTCAAGGTAAGGACATTGCCGATGCGGTGGAAGCGGCTGGAGGAGGCCAACAGACAACAAATCAATACGATGTCGCCGGCCGGTATTTCTACGTTATGGTCATGGGCCGGGAAAGTGAAATAAAAACGATAAGCGACGTGGGGCGGATAGTCCTGACTTCACCTCTCGATTCCAACATACAGGTCCCATTGACGAGCGTCGCGTCCGTGGAAACCGTGTTCGGGCCGCTCCAGATCGATCATTACAATTCGAAACGAGCGGCTGATATCCAGTTTACCATACAGGACCGGCCACTCTCAGACGTGTTTGGCGATGTCATGTCCAGGATAAGATCGAGCGTTCCTCTGCCCATCGGGTATGAGGTAATCCCGTTCGGAGCGGTCAATAACCTGCAAACGCTTGTACAGGCAATTGTTTTTGTCTTCCCGCTGGCGGTAGTGGTGGTTTACCTCTTGCTTGTCATGCAGTTCCAATCCTTCGTTAGGCCCCTGTCCATCATCCTCAGCGTGCCGCTTTCCATAATAGGCGCGAATGTTCTTGTGAACGTCACTGGAGTCCACTTCGACTCCTTCACTATGCTTGGGTACATCATGATGGTAGGGCTTGTGGTAAAGAACGCCATCATCTT
>JBKQRG010000367.1:0-8910 GCA_052144015.1 Desulfomonilaceae bacterium | reverse complement strand
ATATTCGATAAAATCAATTTGGCTTACTTGTTTATTTTCTTTAACTACAACCACCTTTGCTTGGGCGAAAGCCAGCCCAGTCAACATCACGCCAAATAACACAACTAATACACCATATGCCGTTTTTCTCACACTAAGTACTCCTTTTCGTCTAAGAGATTTCTGATCGTCCCTATTTCTTCCAGTAAATCAACTAGAGTTCGTCTTCTATGATGACCATAGAAGTCACGGCGGTACCAGAATATTTCGTAGCCCACATAACCAATACCCCCCTCACGAATATTTATGCTTCCCTTTCCATAAGTCTCTTATACACCTTGAGTTCCTCTTTCAATTTGCTATGAGCCTGCTTCACCTTGTCTATGGCTTTGTCATAACCTGATCTTGCTTTGGTCAGTTCATTTTCTGCCTCTCCGCCTTGGCTCAGAACTCTTGTAGGTGTTGAGGACATAGCCTCCCGGATGCTGATGAAGCCAATCTAGGAGCCCTTTGTCATCGCCTATGAATGGAATTGCGCCCGTCAGGGGTCTCCTTCAATGTGACATTATCAACCAAACCGATCAGCCTTCAGGTTGCTGGAAAATGCCCATATTATCCTTTTGTTAAACGTACTACCTTGCATCTCCCCCGGTCAACGACAATTTTCACGCACGTTATCCTGAAGGCAAAACATCCCTGACTCTTTTCCTTGGCACCCCGGAAAGAATTTATCTGTGCCGATTCACACGGACCGTTTTTATGTGTATATAAGTATTTGTTCGGATCTTAGACGCCTTATTCTTTTCCCATCATAAGAACCATTGACGTCTGGCCATATTGAGCACGCGAGGCAAGGGCTAAACGCAGGAGTTGCGTTTATCCCCATCCAAATAGTCTTCTTTGTGTTTGCCTTGCTGGAACGCCCAGTACGAGATTGGTCGGATTCGGGATGGTGGTACCACAGAAGAAGATCACAGAGCCGCAATGACTCGGAGCGAGGAACAACCAGAAGAGAAGTCTTGGCTGCAGTATAGTTGTCCCCTGTCCGCGTCTTAAAGCAACAAAAAGCAATCCAATGTAGGATTGTTGCTCAAGATGGCATGATTTAGAATAGTTACTCTACCATATTGAGTCAATTACAGAGCTAAGTATCATTACTACCTAATATCATAGTGATGTCACAATAGGCGGTTCATCCGGCGTAGCTATGAGGTGGTCAATAACTTCGGAGTTTTGGGGAGTTTTCGATGCGCATGTGAAAATACTTCCTAAACTACGTGCAAAATTTGCACATAAATTCGCGGCGGCTCTAAATTATGGTTGGAATAATGCGATCCCTGCTCACTGACGACCTGGGGGTTGCGGAACGGATCTGTCAGCACCCCGTTCTGGCGTGGAAGTCCCTTTCCAGCGTTCCCGGTATGGCTGTGCGCCGGACCTTACACGGGTCAATCACAAGGACCGGCAAAACCAGGGCATCTGGTGAGATTGACTTGTAGGATCTAGACCAATAAACTACTTTTAGTAATATTCGGGAGGTGGATATGACTGCAACGCGCAATCGGCCAGGTGACTCGACACCGCGTGTCAAAACCTCCAGGAGTGGGGGTGCGAATCCGGAACCAGGCCGTCAAGCAGAGGGTCCGACCAGCAACAGCCGTCCGGGTTCTACACGTCAAACCCAAAGAATCAGGCCATTGCCACTGATTACACCTTCCCTGCTCAATTGTTCAGGGCCCCTTCAAACTGTTTCAAATTTGCCTGGTCGGACCAGATTTCGCACCAGTGCACTTGTCGGAAATGATTTTGCCATGAATCGACTTACTGAGAACTTGCCGAAGCTCGATGGAGTGAATTCCGTTGAGGTCAATACGGTGAGCGGGAGCGCATTGGTATACTATCAGTCTGAACGGATTGAACCGGAGTTACTGTTTACGGCAATACTAAAATTGCTCGATCTGGAAGCCGAGTTCTTACGCGCTCGAGAGCCCATGTTGGCGCGAGAATTGCGCGATATGATAGGCAGCATGAACAGGGCAATGTACGAATTCACCCACGGCATCACCGACGTGACTACGTTGATCTTGATTGCCTTGGCCATATTGGGCATGTACAAATGGGGAAAGAACCCGAGCGGAGCTTTTCCTGGCGGTTTCCCACTCGTGTGGTGGGCGTACACGGCTATTAATGCTGGGAAATAGGGGCTAGTTGATGACAGATCTGAATACACTGCTAATTCAGTGGGGATTGAAGGTCAGACTCTTGCACAAGCTCCCGGGGCGCCTGCGTGTTGAAATCTCCATGTTGCGCAAGATTCCTGTGGAGAAGAGGGAATTAATAGAAAAGGTCATAGGTAGAGTGGCCCTTCCGTCGGGAATCAAGTCACTTGATCTGTCGTTCATTTCGGGAAGCGTTCTTCTCAAATATGATGCGCACATCATAACCGAACAAGGAGTCTTGGCTACTATCCGCGAACTTGTGAACACAGTTGTTTATCACCGAGAGGCATTGCGGGGAATAGGTAACGAGAATTTGCCTGCTGTGATTGAAAAGCTGAACGGAGTCGTCGAGAAGGCAAATTACAAAACGGTCGAACCCTACGAGGGGGATGCAATTTCTGAAGATGTTTGGCACTAAACACGTTCCACTGATGGCATGTCAGCCGGCGCATAGCCTTCCAGGGCGCGTTCGCATAACGTGCCGCGCCTTGAAGTTTTTGAGCCAGGAGGTTCACGAGATTAAGGAGCGCCTTGAGAACAGCGAGCATGTGATATCTGCGTCGGTGAGCATCATAACCACCAATATTCTTGTCTATTACGAGGCAGAGCGGCTTACCGAGAGTGATGTTCTTGATCTGACCTCGACTATTCTTTACTCATATTCTTTGGTGGCCTATAAAACTGAGCGGCAGGATGCTAACCGTCTAACCGTTACTGAGCGTCGGCTGAATGACGAGCCGATTTCCCAAATGGCTTTACGTGTGGCGGCAACTACCGCAACTCTTCTATGGGCTTGGCTAACGAGGGGTTCCATCGGTCCAGGTGCCACTTTTCTTGGACGTTTCTTAACCTTTCCCGCCCTTACAACTATTTCACTTGCGGGGCCAATTTTTCGCAGCGGTTTTCAGTCACTCCTTAACACTCACCGTCCCAATGCCGATACGCTAAGCGCAACCGCCATAATTGCGAGCCTCGCGTCAGGTCGTGATGTCTCGGCCTTAACAATTATCTGGCTCGCGGACATAGCGGAGCTTTTGACCGCTTACACGATGGACCGAACCCGTAAGGCCATCCGAGAAATGCTTTCAGTCGGGGAAGAAATTGTTTGGCGTGTGAGAGATGATGGGACCGAAGAGAAGGTAGCGCTTGAGGACCTAAGGGCCGGCAATCGAATTATGGTCCATACAGGTGAAAAAATTAGCGTGGATGGCATAGTCGAGTCCGGAGACGCAGCAGTAGATCAGGCGTCAATCACTGGTGAGTTTATGCCCGTAAATAAAAATAACGGCGATGAGGTTTTCGCCGGCACGATTTGCAAGACTGGTCGTATTGTTATTCGAGCTGAGAAGGTAGGCGATGATACTGCGGTCGCACGAATTGTGCATCTAGTTGAAGAGGCCACCCACCGCAAGGCTCAAATTCAAGCGTATGCCGATCGGTTCTCCGCTCAGTTCATACCTTTGAACTTCGCCCTAGCTGGAATCGTATTCGTATTGACACGGAGCGTGACTCGGGCGCTCAATATGCTTATCATAGATTATTCCTGCGGGATTCGTCTGTCCACTGTCACCGCTTTATCCGCGGCAATATGCACGGCCGCACGGAACGGCGTTCTTGTGAAAGGGAGTAATTATATAGAGCTACTCTCGGAGGCCGACACCCTGATCCTCGACAAGACCGGCACTCTCACTGAAGGGCGGCCTCAAGTCACCAGCATTATTTCGTTGGCTTCGGAAACTGGACCACAGCAGTTGATACAGTATGCGGCGGCTGCGGAAGAAACTTCCACGCATCCTATGGCTGTGGCTGTCCTGGAAAAAGCAAGGCGCTCAGGGTGGCGGATTCCTAAGCACAGCGGTACCCAGGTGTACGTTGCTCGTGGCGTGGAAACTCGGGTCAATGGCAGTTTGGTTCGTATTGGAAGCCGAAGGTTTATGCGGGAACAGGGGATCGAGCTGCACCATGCGGAGGAATCGGTTTCCAAATTGGTTCGTAGAGGTGAAAATATAGTTTATGTTGCATTGGATGGTGCGCTCATAGGACTTCTCGGCATCGAGGACGCACTAAGGGAGAACATGAAGAAAACCCTTAATCGCCTTCGGAATTCAGGGGTTGACGATATTATCCTCCTCACAGGAGACGTGGAACAACATGCCGAAATCATTGCAGCCAGGATGTCTATGGACCGATACCAAGCAGAGGCGCTGCCCGAGGACAAGGCGGAAACAGTTCTGCAACTCCAGTCGAAGGGCGTCCGTGTCATAATGGTGGGAGACGGTGTGAACGATGCTCCTGCGCTGGCGTATGCAGATGTTGGGATAGCAATGGGCGGAACCAGGACAGACATAGCAATGGAAGCAGCAGATATTACCATTGCGGGAGATGACCCCCTTATGATTCCCGCCGGGATAAGACTTGCCCAAAAGACAATGGCAATTGTGCGCGAGAACTTCGCTGTGGCTATTGGAGTGAACAGCCTTGGGTTAGTTTTGGCTTCGATGGGCTTGTTGCCGGTGTTTTGGAGCGCTGTTTTGCACAATGCTTGCACAGTCGCCGTAGTTCTTAATTCCTCCAGACTCTTGTTTCACGACATGGAAAAGAATGGATGACCATGATGGAGAAACCAGCAATATCGATTTTTCACCAACTTCCCGGACGTGTTCGGTTTCGCCTGTCACATGGCCTGCGGTTCCCTGGGCAGGCAATAAGTCGAGTCACAAACCACCCTGGAATCATGTCTGCCGAATACACGCAAATTTCTCGGTCTTTCCTGGTCCGCTTCGATCCTATGCTAGTCTCCCGAGAGAAAATTACAATACGGGTAGCCCTTTGCCTGTCACTTGACTACGCTGAAGTTCCCGTAAGGATTCTGGCTCAACCTCATATTCGAGGATGGTCTAACGCCCCCTTTTTTTCAGGTTTCGCCCTGGCTGTGGCCCAGGCGGCACGGATAGCGAAGTTGGATGGTAACACCACACTGATGTTGGATTGGATTGCTGGGCTGAGCACGGCCGGTGCTGTGCTCCATCATGGATGGCTCGAACTCCGTCATCGCGGCTTCTTTGATCCAGAGGTTCTATCGGTGGTCTATTTGGGGACAGCATTTCTTCGGAGGCAATTCTTTACGGCTTCGCTTGTCACCTGGTTTGCCACTTTTGGCCGACATCTTTTGAGGCCTCCTCCAAGAGCGCTGAAGTGCCGGGTAACGCACACACGAGGTGATTCACAGGGTGGTAGTAGGTACCAAATTGTTATAAGCGAGGATCGTGATGAGAACATAGCAACAAAGATCAGCAGGTTTATTCCAGCAGTGATTCAGTATGCCGGCGTGGCGGGTATCACCTCTGGAGAGGGTCTGCTGGTCAGTAACATCCGAGACATGGTGAGCGTTCACGATGAGATTTTGGGAGACCTGAAAGAAACCAAAACAGATTGTCAGCTAGAGTTAAACAGTAATAGTGTTTCATCAATGGACAAGGAGGATGGCCAATGCTTACAAGAGACCATTTCATCGGTTTTCTCACGGGATTAGGAGTAAGCGCCCTAGGATTCTACTTGTACAAGAAGAATCAGGCTGCAGTTGACGAGTTCCTCCGAAGTCGAGGCATTCAGATTCCGGGCAGCGAATTTGATACTGCCACGATGTCGCTTGAGGAATTGGTTAGAGAAAAAGAGCGCTTTGAAGACCTGATAGCGGAAAGAGAATTGTTGGCAAAGAAATAGGGCTCTTGCGCTACACTTGGGCCTCGTGGCAACGGAATCGCCGGAAACGATCAACGTACTGATCTGGATGCGCCTGGAAAAAGAAATGCTTGCCCTTGCAAATATCAGCGGATCAACGATGATTCAAGCTGCTGCTCTGAGTAGGTTCGGGCCATTTTTTTTACTCGCAGGAGCAAGAAAAGGACAGGAAAGTGGAATGGTGGGGTTCTATACTTGCTAAACTCGCCGCATTCATCGCAATTATGTCCGTTGTAATACTGTTGAGAGGTTGGTTGCGCCGAAAGCTCTTCCAATCCATGCTAGAACTTGTTGATCATTTTCAGCTGGGTGACCAGGCTGTGGGGTGCGCAGGGAAACTGCGTATTGAGATAAAGAACTCTGGTAGCACAATTGCCAAAGGCATGCGAATTGAACTGCTCGTTTATAAGCCCGATTACATCTCTGTCGGGAACGGACTGTTCTTCAACACATATTTGGGGTCACTGAAATCTTCAGAAGTTCCTAAAATATGGCACCTGTCCAAAAAACCTGAGCCCAAGAAATATCGTTATCGCTTAAAGCCTACTGTAACTATTATTCCCGGCGAACCGCCCCAGGAAATAGCGTATATCAATATATTTGCCAGCCCCAATACACCTCCAGCGAGCCTCGATCATGAGATTGAATGGATAATTTCTCATGCGGGGTGGCGCTCGAAAGGTAAGATCATACGGAAAGGATCTGATTTGAAACGGATGTTGATGATAAACGCAAATGAAAGTGGCCAGGAAATTGATTATGACCAACGTTTCGGCAAACTTCCTAAA
The DNA here is from genome assembly GCA_052144015.1 of Desulfomonilaceae bacterium. GTDB lineage: Bacteria > Desulfobacterota > Desulfomonilia > Desulfomonilales > Desulfomonilaceae > DATJPW01. Next base: position 2,183 of record JBKQRG010000367.1, on the reverse strand, counting down.
TTATCCGAAGATAAGTCAGAGTAATGCTCCTAACTTTTGCCTGTTGCCTTTGTGTTTCCTGTCAGTCTTCGCAAAGGCAATTTCTGAGATAGAAACTCACCCTGTCTTGTAGTGTTACCTCAAAATCCAAAAGCGGAATAATAAGAACCCATTGCACGCAAGCCGCTGACATCAAAACTTCGCGTAGGTCTTCACCGAAGCCTCGCTCCAGTTCGTATCGCCAATTAATAAGCACGCCTGCGATTTTGTTTTTTGCTGGAAAAGGAATTGGGGGTTATCGGTATGCGTCCGGGTCAAAAGCATGTATCGGCGGAATTATCATCGGCAAATCATTCGATCCCAGCTGAGAAAACGTTCGGTTCGCCAATGCGATCCGCAAAACAAGTTCAAGGGACAATGCGGCTTTTGCATCGTATCCTTAAATATGCAAACCTGCTGGGATGACTAGCGTGAACTCTGTAAAATTGCCTGCTCAAGGATAGGATGCAAACTGGCGGCAATATCTTGGGCAAGGTAAAAGACACCACGATGCTATGATAAGTTTGCGCTTTTGGTTGATGAACTTAGGGTCCTGTAATATTATTACGAGCAGGACAATTGGTGATAAGCAGCATATTACAACGGCAATGGTGAAAAGAAAGGGACGAAATAAATGAATGGCTCCGACATCACAAACCTGAATAGCGCTCAAATCTCACCCAAGTCCAGACTGGCGGCTATGCTCTTGTGCTTTCTCTTTGGGATATTCGGGGTTCACAGATTTTACGTGGGGAAGATTGGAACAGGCATCCTGATGCTGATAACTGGCGGAGGCTTTTTAATATGGGCGCTGATCGACCTGATCCTGATCATAATCGGATCATTCAGAGACAAGGAGGGCAGACTACTGTTCCGCTGGGGTGAGCCGGGCTCGATGTAGAATAACGAAAGACCTGTAGACAACAAGGCTCTTCCATTCCTACGGCTTTGGTCGTCGAGAATGGAACTCACTGAACTGATGCACTCAATCCAGAGCCGTACGAAACAGGCTCATGAACAAATGAGCCATTATCCGGCCCCAATCCCGAAGTTCGGTCTGACAAGAGTATTGGTCAACTCTGATCAGTCTTTCTTGAGGTGTCAATCCGTGCAACGATCTTTTGCCATGAAGTCGATAAGCGTACTCCCCGTTTGAACGGGAAGTTCCGAGTGGTAAGACGACTGACCTTCGCTCATCTCTTTGAGTCTTTATCGTCCGCTTTTTCTGAATTGGCCGTTCAGCGCCAGGGCGAGGCACATCAACTATCAGATCTCCTTTTAACTAACCTGGTCATTTTCTGTAGAGGGCACTATTCCGCTCTCATCAAAAATAATTTGATCAGGAGGAACAACCACATGGTCTTGAACGGAATCAACGAAGTTTCAGAGGCGACAGGAATTCATCCGTCCAGCTTACGACGCTGGGAATCTATGGGGCTTATAGCGGCGGATCGTATAGCATTTGGCCAAACCTGGATGCGAGTATACTCGGACGAAGACGTGGAACTACTCAAACAGGTGAGGAGGTTAATGGACGAGGGGTACAAGCTCCAGTGGGCATTTGAAAAGGCACGAAACGCAATGACAGTGGAGTAATAGAGTTGGATTGGGCACGGCTTTTCATAGATCCCCGGGCTTCTCAGCACATGCCGAACAGATCACGTGTCCCTTAATGTATATTAAATGTATATGTATTGGTGTTTCCTTACTCGTGCAGACCGATATACCAATGCGAATAATTATAAATACGACACCGGAGATCACACAATTTCATAGAAATGAACATAATAATATATACAATGTAACTTTATTTATATCAATATGTATTCTATAGGAACATTTTGTATACTTCGGTGTCGCACAAATTAACATATCTTCCCTCTTTATGAATTGATGATGGGCAATCAGGGTTGTTAACGGTTTTCTTTCCATGCCTTAAAATGAAAATCAACTGCGGAAATCAGCCTAAACTATGCTCCTTACGTTGAGCCGACTTTGGAGACGGTCGCTGCAACAGAACAGATATACGAGTAATTAAATGTATGGTAAAGCGAGCACGAGCTCGGGGTTGCTGCTGAAACCCAAACAGCAGTACCAACGGACACGGCAACGCCGGAGAAAAGGTTGCACTCGGTAAAGTTCAATGATTGGAGAAGTCCTATTTG
>JBKQRG010000366.1:0-10294 GCA_052144015.1 Desulfomonilaceae bacterium | reverse complement strand
GCCTTTGTGCAAACGCGGCTCTTCCCTGATCCTTTTGTCTTGCCTTCGTTCTCGGGATTGACCTTCACTCGAAACGATTCCCGATACACATAGTAAGTACTCTCGCCTTTCCTTTCCGCGCATATTGCGCCCATAGCCACCTCTACGAGCACTTATCAATACATATTCGCGCCATGTCAACCTCTATTGTGCACTCTAGACTCAGTTATTGTCTTAATACATAATACTTATGATAAACGTGCGCGATTCCAGCAAGTTATCCACAGCTAAATGTTCGCTGGGAAGATTCCGGTTTGAGTGATAGAAGCGTTATGTAGTGGGAGCAAGTGAGATGCTTAAAACTTTTTCCGCCCCTCTCAAATGTCCTGACCAAATTCGCCGCTTTGACCCATCTGCTCAGCGTCGTCGCGTCCAAGTCCAATTCCTCGTGTTCGACAATGCTTTTGAAGGAGTTGTTTTTTTTAGGGTTTCTAGAACACGCCTCGCTCAGATTGCCCCCAAAGACTTCATCAAGTAACATTTGCCCAGTTTCCAACGCGGCGTTATCAGCCGTGTTCCGATTCGCCATGATTCGATGAACTAAGTCGTCGATCTTTTTTTCGGATAGTTCCTTATCGTTTTCATCGTCCTCTTTGGGTTTCCCGTCCTTATCCAAAGTCTGAGGCCTGTCGGCATCGGAAGCATCGGTTGGCTCATCAGTTGGATTTTCCGAGGGCTTGGAATTTTGATCATCTACATCCGGCGCGAGCATCGGCAGATTTTCAGATCCTGTTCCCCCTGACCGCTGGAAAGGAATCATCATTAGAGGCCCGTGGGTGTTGACGGAATCGCTTCCTCCCTCCCACTCGGATGTCTGCGGGACGCCCGCTTCGGAATAAGGAGATCCCTCATCGGTAACGATCTCCTGTGCCACATCGGAACTGTCATTCTGCTCATCAGCATCCGATGCAGTCAGCGGTTTGTCTCCTGTTCCGTTTTCATCGGAAGAGGATACAGCGCCGGTAGAGTCCTGGGTGGGAGCGGAATCGCTGTCTATTTCTGTGGCTTCACTTGCTTGGGCGGAATTATCCTGACCCGCACTCTCCTGGGCTTGGGTAGCCATAACCTCCGTCGATGTACGATCGTTTATCTTATTCTTCTTTTGCATCGCATATCCTCCAAATTTGTTCCCCGCTGGCAGCGAAGCTGCTCTATGTGTGATGGGGTAGTTGGTTGGGTGAGGAGGCAGGCGAAGGAAGGATCGCGATTCGGTAGGGCCTCATCTGGACAAATCGGTTGACGGAAACCAGATGCGGACGTATACTAACCAAAATCTAGGGCAGCCTCGACACAGAGGTTGATGGATTTGACGATTCCCTTGTCATAAGCTTACCAGGCGACAGGGGTTTCGCCGTTTTTGGGCCTATTAATCGGTTGCTCTACCACCCCCGTTCTTCACCACCAAGCTGTGTCGCCCATGCAAAACGTCGTCCTGAACCAGTTTTCCGATTTCCTCGGAGCCCCCGGTTATCGTGGTGGTGGTGGTCTCGTAGATTCCAGTTGTTGTGCGCGTGGTGGTCTCGTGGACTTCTTGAACGATTTTATCCGCGTTCGATTCTGTTAATGCGTGACTTCTCCCTTTTCCCTGATCCATTTCCTCCTGGGTGTCCAGCCATTCCCGTAACAAATCCTCGATGAGCGTGCTCACGGAGCGGCCTTCCTGTTGCGCTCGCTGCTCCACTCGGTAGAGCAACTCGGAATCGGATACAGCAACCGGGAACCATCCATATCGCTCGACCAGGGAATTCAGCGATTCTGTTCCGATCCTTCCGGCCCTGCCCAATGCTTGGGAGTCTTCGTGACCACCCTTGCGCATTACTACCGCTTCGGCCGAGATATCAAAGCCTTCTTCAAAAAGACCCTCATTTGTAATTAGAAACCCCCAAAGGTTACGCCTGGTCCAGGCTTTGCCTTTGAGCGTCGAAATTCCCTCAGCAGTCAGATCATCCACTATTCTGGACAGATAGTCGGGAGCCCCCGCATGGGCTTGCAGCAAATTGCGGATTTTTGAAATCAGTTCGTCCTTTGCTAAGGCTTCCTGTCTTCGAGTTTCTCTCTGCATTGATCTGATCGAGCCCATGATTACTCACCATATATTCTGTCTTAACCGTGTATTGACACAATACACGATCGAATTTTCTTGTCAAGCTTTTTCTGTGTTGCGCTCATTTTTATATTATTTGCGATACTTAGCCTGACATGGGGTCAAAATCGAGGGACGGGGGCGACGTTGCCTCGGCAGACGGAACACCTGCGACGTACCAGGTGTTGAAAAAGACGGTGAGTGTTCCGTTGCTGATGCAAGAACTGTATCTCCCTCCGTCACGATATGTTGTTTGAGAGCGCATATCGCATCGAGCTTGAAGACGGAGCGTTAGAAGTGTCTCTCGATGTTCCTATAGACTACGAAATCGTCTCATGGATTCTTGGGTTCGGGTCTGCCGCTGAAGGCATGCAGCCGGTTTCTCTACGAAGGCGCATATCCGAGGCAGGTATCCATAGCCGCCTACCTGTTGAAGCCTCCAGGGAGCGACGATGGCGAAGATTGGCAGGGGTTCCTCCTGAGTTGGCTGGTTCGCGATCACTTCGGCCAGGAATACCTGCCGAGAAAGATTGAGAACGAGAGAGATAACCAGAGGTTCTCTTCAGTCGGTTAACGGAAGACGCTTGCTCTGTGTGGGAACTCGGGAAGAAACTAATTCCTGATCTTCAGACCGACCCGTCTCTATGGCCGGTACTGTGATGTGGAGATGCCTCTTGTTTCCGTGTTGGCTGAGATGGAAAGTGACGGCGTTGGAGTCGATTTGCCTAAGATCCGCCAGGCGTGCCCCGGGTCGAAGCTGCAGGCATGATTCTTTGCGAACAGATCACCGAAGCATACGACCAAATTCTAAATCCATTTTCTGAGGTTCAGGTCAGGGATTTCCTTCTACGGGCATGCGGGAAACGGATCAAGAAGACAGATTCGGTTGATGATGACCTCTTGAAAGGACTTAGCGCCGGCCACCCGCTTGTCCGAAAAGTGCTTGCCTGGCGCAGGTTGCATCGAGTGATCAGATTCTTCAAGAGCGCCGGCGGTACTGATCGCTGCTATCCCACGTGGTGGCAAACCCGTACTTCGACAGGCCGGATTGTCGCCACAGATCCTGCCCTGCAGAGCCTGCCAAAAGCCTTTCGCAGTTACCTTGTCCCCGGAGAAGGTCGAAGGTTCATTAAAGCCGATTATTCAGCTTTTCAGCTCCGGCTACTTGCACATTTGTCACAGGACAAGGCGCTGATTGAGATGTTCCAAACCGGCCGTGACCCTCATGATGAGACGAGGAAGAGGCTCGCATCCAAAGGCATTCCCATCACACGAGGGCAAGCGAAAGCAGTCAATTTTGCGATTTGTTACGGCGGAACGGCCTGGGCCATCCAGGGTGCCTTGGGATGTGAACTTTCGACAGCACACCGGATCGTGAGGGAACTTTCGGCCATCTATCCAGGCATTGGCAGCTATCTCGACAGCATTGCGGAGGCCCTTAATAATGTGCCAGCTACCCACCGGCACGTGAAATCTATTTATGGGCGAAGGCGGTGCTTTTATCACAAAGGGGCGTTGACCGAACGGGAGAAACGACAAGCTAAGAATGCCGTGGTTCAGATGCTTGAGGCTGATGTGTTCAAGATCACGTTGTTGGAGCTTCACGGTGCCTTTCAGGTCGAGGATCTTCCCGTGAAGATGGTCTTACTGCTCCATGACGGAATCTGGTTTACATGCTCAGATGAGCGCGCGACAGTCGCGCGTGTTAAAGAAACGATTAGGAAAATTATGGAAAATTCAGTGAGACTTTCTGTTCCCCTCAAAGTGGAGATAAGTTGACACGCTGGAACCGATCTGAAACTCTTCTCTCGCCCGCATTAAAGTGCCTGCGATAAGGAAGCGACAACCCTCCTAATCACACCGCTATATTCTTTCTCAGAGAAAGAAGCAGCCCAGGTCAGTTACCAACGCGACATTAGGGATTCTTGGAGCTAACTACTTCAGGATTTGATCACGCCAGTTACCCACGGCATCGTCCCAGGCCTGATATCGCTCAGGCAGGACTTTGTCCGCGCATGAATTCCTGTGCGAATCTCACGTAACAGCTTCTATTTTGCCTTTAACCTCAACCATTCCGATTCGGTTAAGCCAACGCGTGACAATGTCCTCCCGAATTCCTCTGCTGCGCGTTGAGAAAATTCCGGTTTTAATTCGGCAATCCATTCATACTGCTTCTTGGCATCATCCCGAAAAATGAAAGAGCCCTTTTGGTTTTTTATCGCAAACACCTGGTCCGCATCTGATGTGAAATGCGCAACAAAACAGTTGTCCGCCTTAGGTTTGTACTGCAGTTGAACCAAGTTATTCTTAAGGTCCAGGACAGTGTGTGTGATCCGTTTCCCATCAGCGGGGGCGTTCAAATAGCAAAAAATAAACCCACACTTCTTCCCCTTAATCCTCACACTATCGCAAACGGGCTGAAGACAAATTAAATAGCGTCTTTGCCTCCCTAATTCACGGAGAATGACACCCAGGTGCAATGCTCTCGGTGCGTTTCTATACGTTACTCTCTGGCACATTAGGGCGCCAAGTTGCTGATGGAGATGGCCTTCCTCTACAAGAAATTCAGCGAGTTCTATAGATAAGTGATCATTACCCCAGGCGAAGTTACCGTCCGTTTCTTCGATGCTTTTTACCAACTTGCTCAGTTTTTCATTCTTGCCGATATAGGGATAAATATTCTTGATAAATGGACCTTTGCAGAATACATCCTTAGCAAAATTTCTTATGTCGCAACCGTCCCGGGAAAACCCTTTGGAATCGGCTGGAGGTACCCAGTTTGTCATGCACCAATCAGTAATGATTTCTTCTGGATGCTCCCCGAGGGGCCTTTCTCCCATTGTATCTTCTAGGACTGCACGTAGTTCGTCAGTCAGCAATGGTATGATCTGGTCGAAAGCTTCGTCGGGCAACAACAGAGCTCGATGTGCAAGAAAAGCCGAATCGAGCCTATTATGGAATCGCATCACTATGCGGTGATTGTTCTCGCGAATATAAGCCAGCCCACGCAGAATAATGCCTTGTAGCAACCCCGAAGCGAGTTTAGCGAACTCCTTAATTATTCGTTCAGCTAATTTATCTTCCGAAACATAGGATTCCGATGGGTTTGCTTTTTCGGTCTTTCCGAGGACTACCAGTCTGGCATTGTCCGTTTGGAGGACCGTGTCGGCTTGCTTATTTATACTTATGCCTTGCTCCTTAAGATGCTGAATTATTTGTTCCGTAACGTTTTCCAAATCTGTCCTGAGAGTGTAAATGAGAATGAGCCGTAACTGATGGGGAATCTGATCTGTGCTGTGTTGGATGAGATTCCCCACGAGTTCCGTAGCCCTATTTCCAATGTCACCGTGCAGAGCCCAGTCAACGATGACTACGTCGGCAGCGGCACACAATTGATAGACATCGGAGTTCTCATTGAAGGTAGCGTCTTCCTCAGGTTGATATAAGGAGCAGATTATACGTTTGCCCGCGAAGCTGTTTTGCACGGCCTGGAAAGATACGTCTTTTTGTCCTTTTTCTTGTTCTCTTTCTTTTTCTTGTGCTGCTTCTTGTTCTTCTGTTTGTTGTTCTTCTGCTGCCACCGTCAGAATAGCCTCGGCATCTTTTGCTGTTATTTCAACATCTGCGGCCTCTTGCTTACTCACATTGTCTTTCTCATCTCCCTGTTCAGCGCTCGTCCGGCTGAGGGTTCTGTCCGCAGAAGGGGGCTTCTTCAAACCTGATTTGACACTCTCGATGTTAGCGGCAAAGATGCTGTCATCAACCAGGACGACCGTCTGAAGATATTTCCCGGCAGATTCCAGGATGAATTCTTGGAATGGTGTGTCATCAGGCATTGTCATTACCCCAAGATAAATTGAATCTCACGCCGGCATCGGACTGCGGCTGCCCATCCAACTCGAGCTTCATTCCTTCCTTCACTAGGACCTTTCTCGATATGTAAAGTCCGAGTCCTCTACCTCCCGGTTTTCGGGTAAAACCTTTTTCAAAGATTGCTTCCGTATCGCGCTTGCTCACTGGCGGTCCGTTGTTATCGATGTGGAAAGTATTGTTGCTGTAGTCGAGTGATATCAATCGCTTGCCAGGTTTATCCTTCAGCCAAAAGATGAAGTTATCGATGAGATTGACGAATACGGGATAAATTGTCGAGGTATAGCTATGCACGGAGCCATCCAAGAAAGCCTGGCTAACATCAAATCGAATATTGTGTCGACTGAATCGGACCCTGAACAAGGAATCAATATAGTGAGCTATGTCCTTGCCATGAATATCGATGCGTTTTCGATGAAGGCGACGCTGAAGTGGAGTGAACAAATTAAGATGCGCATCGAGATGGTCGAAATTTGTTCGTATGGCTTCATAAATCGGCATAAGATCACTATTGGCTTTAGCCCATGGACGGAGCTGGCGCAGTTGGCTTCGTATCATTTTGATTGCCGCAACAAATTCATGATTGATCACAGCTATCGCCAGCCCTAACTGTACTAACTCCTCATCGGTATCGATTTGTTCACGGAGCGACTGAAGCTCGGTATCCATCGCTTCTACGATATCGAGCTGACTGATCCCCATGTTCTGCTCAAGATTTTCCGTGATTCCAGCCAAAAGCTCGCGAATGCTGCCGAGAATTTCCGTGTTTCTGGACAGAACAGTTGCAGCGAGATGGTTTCCAGGAGAGGCTGAAGAGCCCGATATTGAGCCTGTGGATCCGCAATTATCGGGATAGTATCAGTGAAGAACTCGATAAAATCCGTACACGGCAAAGCGAGGAAATCGTCTCGACAATGATCTCTGAAATAGGAGTTCACGTCGATCTTCTCCAAAGTTGCGGGACGAGGAAACGTGACAACCTTGACCGAAAGACCGGCTTCAATCAGCTTTGGACCGGACTTCAAAACCGCTTTATGGCCTGAGCCGTTATTATCGTTGTCGAACGCCAAATTGACTTGGCGAATATTGGATTTCTTCAGTAGATTCAAACGCTCTTCCGTGAGCCCCTGGGTTCCAAAGACGGCTACCGCGTTATTAATGCCATGTGATTTAAGTGTGATAGCGTCAATAATCCCCTCAACGACGTAAATCTCCCCTTCTTTCCGGCAGTCATCAAGGCCATAAATAGTTAACGGCATGGGAGGATCGGTCTTAGACGGAAAAACGTGCCGCGGTGCTAGTCCATCGTCCGCCATGCGACCGTACAGTGACATAACCCGATGACCATAGGTTATGGGGAAGACCACGGCACCGGCAAAATGAAAATTACCGCTTTTGGCCAAAAGACCGGCTTTTTGAGCAAGTTCACGTTCTTCATCGTCAAGTTCGTGAGCTACAGAGAAATAACCGAATTCCAGGTCTCCTATTGTGTCAGGACCAATCCCACGGCTCTGGAGATAATCCAAAGCACGTACGGATTTTTCTTTGGATTTTTCAAAAAATCGAGCGTAAATCGCGGCAATCTCCGCCTGTTTCCTGTGGATGCTCTCCATATCGCCATTGAAATCGGGCGCCGGCAGTCCCGTTAGCTGTGCAAGCCGTCTTACGGCATCTTTAAAACCGACTCCTTCCAACTCCATAATAAGATCGATAGAATCCATGGACTTGCCGCAACCGTAGCAATGGAGATGGCTGTCATACACGTGGCAAGATGGGGTAGACTCATCATGAAGTGGGCAGAAGATTTTGCCGGATCCGTTTGGCCCTTCAAGTCCTAGGACCTGCAGCAATTCATACATGGGTAGGGCCGACTTATAATCGGATAGTGAAAGTGCAAGCTCTTTGGTGTTTTTCATAGTACATGCCGTGCTGAATAATTTTGTTGATCCCTTCCTATGGGAAAGAAGCTGCTACAGTGTGCTCTGTAGCGGCTTTTGTTTTCTGTTATCTGTCGCTCATTTGATAGGTTTCCTTGTGATTGTCCGTTCCTCCACCCAGCGAAGCACGGCTTCCCGAACTGCTCCTGAGAGTGTAAGCCCTCGAAGTTCCGCCTCAAACCTGAGCTTTTGAACCTGTCCACGAGGAAACTTTACTGAGGTGGGGGAATCGAAGATTTTTTCCTGGTTGCGCCCTCTAGGCATTGAGTCCTCCTTCTTCTTTGAGGCTGCAAAGGCATGAGTCACCGTAGGCATTCTGGACTTGTTTCTTGAGCCTTTGGTTTGATGGTCCACATCATCGTCTCTGAAGCCTAATTCCATCATCTAGAAAGAAAAACGTTTTCCCATTTGGAAATGCCCCCCATTTCCACCCAAAAACACAAAAAATTTTAATTTTTTCGTCTTTTTTTGATTAATTATTGATATAATTCAAGTTTTGTGTTGGGCCATTGTTGGCCAGTCGGTAGCGATCAATAGCTTCCCGAATGTTTTAGCGGCCAACTTGGGAATTGTCTGTCTGCGATGATCTCCCGCGTTACCATGACTCGCGTCTTGGTGTTGTTGCGCCACGACAACATGTGCGACAACGAACTCCTGCGACGTACCAGGTGTTGGAGGAGTGGTCCGCTTTCCGCGGAGATCACTTCACCAGATCGCGGTATGAGACGGAGACTCTGAAAGAAAAACACCGATCTACACTCGAACCGGCTGGGAGGTTCTGGGAATATAATCGAACCACGAATTCATCGCGGGTTGCATTAATCAGAGACGTCTGTGGTTGTACTGAGTATTGGCAAGCTGTTGATAGAAGACTGTAAGGTTTTAGAACCACACGAGAGTAGTTATATGGAGGCAGATTCCACCAATTCCTTGAGAGCTTAGTGCTTCTCGGCAAGCAAAGGATGCCTTACCAAGTCCACGGACAGATGGATGGTGAGCAAAGTGATTCCCGTCCTTCCGGCTGTGTCGATGGTCCCTTTCAAGTGAGGGAAATAATGGTCCCACACGGACCTTACGCCATCGCACGGATCTTCCAGTGGGACATGAGCAACCAAGAAGAAGCCGTTTGAGAAACGGTTCTTGACGCCAGATTCCCATCAGAGACGGCAAGACGTTCAATTTGATGACAGGATTTTAGCGTTTTCGGAACGAGCGGCTCGTTTTTCTTTTATATAATCGCGTCGCGACAGCTATGTATTGATGATCGTCAACTAGTCAGTCAAACATTTTAGCTGAATTCATAAAGACATAGTTGCCGGCATGTTCAACACCATAGGCCCTTGATGTTATCGAACGACTAATTGGAAAGGGATTTCATAATGCACGAGCAACATAAACCTAAGTTGTGCCGATCACGAGAAAAGTCAGCAGCGTTCATGGATGAGCGCAATTATTTAACTCATATCATGACAATAAACAAATTCTTCTTCGACCTGACAATAAAATGGGAGCTGCTTGGATATGACCAGTGGACTGAATTAATAAATATGGATGGTGCACAATTAGCGGACGAAATCGCTATGCCGATTTTCGGATATTTCCTGAAACGGGCTGATAAGTCTATGTCATTTGTCATCATGTACCGTCCTGACGAAAACAAATTGTATGAAGGAATTCGCGAGCTGCAGGCAATTGATGTTGAAGGGGACGAGCCCCAGTGGAATTGGCGGAAATATTTGAACATTGACAATCTGTACATGGAAGCTGAAGAGCAGTCCTACTTGGGCAAAGAGAGTGGAATAATAGTTCCTACATGGATCGATATTATGGATCGCCACACATGTTAGTCAAATGAATCGAGATCGTGCTTGGCAGATCTTGTATGTATTGCCGTCATAAAAATCGAATGCTTGATTCAGAGTCGCCCAACCTCAAAATGGCCCCCAGAGCTAGGTTGGGGACCCCTCATGTTCCTAAAAGCCATAATAGCGATTCTGAGCAATCCTCAGATGGGGGCCTATAAGAAGGTATTCCTCTTCCAGGAAATCGTCTGTAGGGAGATCTGGGTGAGCCTGGGTGGATTTTTAGTCACGAAAGTCGGCTCTGGAGGCCAACAAACGCGTACTTGTGATTAAGATCAATCCATGGAGAGCGTATTGTTGCTCTTGGCATGGAACAAATCCTTTTTTAAGCAACACGAGTATAGATCAACGTGCAGAATGTGAGGTTTTCGCAATGGGACATTCCGCCGTTTGCGTAAATTCTTGACGCGATAATAGTCTATCGCATGGTTCTGGTATTCCTTTTTTCATCACGTCAAAATTCCCCCCCTGTCATATTCGTTTTCCGAAAGCTCCGTCATGCT
>JBKQRG010000365.1:0-4264 GCA_052144015.1 Desulfomonilaceae bacterium | reverse complement strand
GCGCGCTCATCCAACAAAGAAGCTAGCAACTCGAAGCGCTTTCTGATATTGTCTTCATCATTCATGCCCCCGCTCTATAGTAAACGCGAAATCAAGTTGCAAGCACTATTTTGTGACGAGCCCTAAGATGCTGAACAGGTAGTTTGTAGGATGCGACCAGTATGAATTGTCCGTTGATATGGCACTCTCTCGGCTCGCTCAGAAGCAGGACCAGTAGCAGAGGCTATAATCCACCCAATCCGTCCCGACTATCCCCAAAGTGAGCCTGTACATCTTCCCACAACTCGTCTTATGCGTCGGGACTAGCCAGACTCCGAACCTATTGATCCAGAATTCCTCAAAAGCGGCTGGAGGCTCCATTACAGAGACGCAAGAGTCGAGGGTATGTGTCCTCCTCCGTAGTGCAAAGGTGTGCGCCTCTCTCCATTGATGTCAGGGGCCTTTGGGTTGATTTCCGGCAAATTTTCACTGGTATGGAGGAGAGCATTTTGATAGATAGGCTCCTCGATACCGTCGTGACCAGGATGAAACACGCTGAGAGGATGGCGCAGGCTACGGCATGACAGACCAAGACGAGGGATGCAGATGAGATTGAATGCTCTGAGAAAGGAGCGAGAAAAAATAATGCAGGAGACCAGGGAATCCCGGCTGATTCTGTGGGAACTGCTACGACTGAGGTATCCCCACTGGCAATTGACCCAGCGGCTGATAGCAGCTGATGAAATCTCGGAAGAGCTTAAGCAAGCCTTGAGTGGTAATCCCAAGGGTAGAAGATCTACCTTCAAAAAATGGCAGCGAATGCGGTTGTGGCCTCCTCCAGAAATCCTTCACGATTGCCACGAGCAAGTTTTGGAGAGTCAACATGACTGACAGGAAAGTGATCCGGCTTCCCCAGGCTCAACAGAAAGAACACTTTGAAGAGACCAAAGACCTGACTCACTTCGACAAAGCTCGTCAGGAATTGGAACTAGCCACCAGTATAGATGAGGTCACCCATTAAGAGGTCCTCTGTCAAGGAAAATACTTTCCCTGGGCAAGGAAATCATCGTTTCCTTGCTGAGGTACAGCGGTTGCGTTGCGTACAGCCTCCGTCAGAGCCTTTTCTTCGCCTTTGCCGGGATGTTTCTCGGGTGGTGTCGGGGGATCTGCGCTGCAGATCTTTACCGCACCTGTCACCCATCAGGATCAAGGCTTCCGCCCCGTTAAGGGTCGGGGCCCCTTCCGCACTTGATGATTATCAAATCTGCTCTTGACTCTTGCAGTAATCATTTTATCTCCAATGTCATCCCGCCCCGTCTTCTGATACGCCCACGACGTCGCTGTAGCTCGAAATCCGTGAACGAAATCAACTTCAAAATCGTCGGTCATGTCACTTCAAGTATCTATCCCTGAGAAGGCCAGCCAAGTCAAAGAAAGAAACGTCTGAGGATTCCTTGCCTAACTTACGCTCCTCGTGATAATTTTCCCCCGATCCTTCGTAACAAGGGAAAAGAGCCATGCCAAAGCGTCGCAAAGTCTGGATGTATTGCCCGCCCAAAGCGAAGAAGCCAAAAGTGCCGGACTCGATTAAAGCCGAACTGAGCCAGAAGGCCCAGCAGCTCATAGATGAGCATCTACGGCCCGAACACGTGAAACCACCGCCGAGAGAGCCTCAATTCAACTACATCACTGATCTCTTCACCAAATGGTACCAGAGCTATTTATATTTCTGCGCAATCTACGCGTGCCCTCACCCGGACGCTATCTCTCCTCAATTCGAGACTCGATTTGCTCGGATGGGCTACCAAGGACAGGACAGGTTCAATCTCGCCTATATGAGGCACAACGGCCAGTGGAATGAGATCTTCTTTGACCTATCCCTGGAAGAATGCTTGGCAGCCATCCGAGATGAATCTCACTTCTTGCCTTAGAGAACGAATCGTTACCATCTCGATTCGAGAGGCTTTATAGGGGTCAGGCTATCGAGATCTTCCACGCGTCGAGCGGGGCAGGGCGTGTCATCGTCGTAACGAGAGGAGGGAAGAACCGGTGGCCAAACAGAAACAGCGTGGACCGACTTGGTCAGATGTGAAGAATAGGGTGGCCAGCCTGGACCGGAAACAGTTGGTCCAGTTGGCTGGAGACCTTTACGGCTTGTCCAAAGAGAACAAGGACTTTTTCCACGCTCGGTTCGCTGTAGGCGAGGACCCGCTGGCTCCGTACAAGAAAACCATAGCGGAGTGCATGTACCCGAACGTCTACCGTGACAAGCCAATTGAGATTTCAAGGGCAAAGAGAGCCATCAGCGCCTATTCAAAGGCTGTAGGGGACCCGACCGGTGAGGCCGAGTTGATGATATTCTTTGTGGAGTGCGGGAACAAGTTTACCGTGGAATTTGGTGACATAGACGAAGCATTCTACATGTCACTGAATCTGATGTACAAGCGTACCATTGAGACGGTGTTGAGCCTTCCAGTGGAGCAACAGGGGGACTTCAGGGAGCGGCTGAAGGAGATCATGACATCCTCCTGCGGCATTGGATGGGGTTATCACGACGCACTCTGCCACGACTTTTACGAAGCTTTCCCCGAGGATGAATAGCGCCTACTGGCGTGCCCGGTACTCGACATGCACTTGAGCTTGGGCAGGGACCATTATCCGGTAAGGCCTTCTGAAGCGAGCTACCATTGTGATGCCGTTATCAGGCTAGAATAGCTCGGATCGCCTGTCGGGTAATCACGAAGTCCCGTCCCTTGTTTTTACTTGACATCGGGCTCTTCTCGCTCAAGCAGAGTCGATTCAATTTTTCGGGGGTCCCGTGCACAATGAAACAACCCGAGCACTATCGCCTCATGAGCTTGTACCCTGAAGTAAACAGCATACGGAAATCGCCGGAGAAGACTACGTCGAATTTCATGATAGACCGTAGATGAAATGAGAGGATTCCGCTTGATTCCTTCCAGGCAAGCGTAGAACATCCGCAAGAACTCTTCACCCAGTCCGGAGGCCTTTCCTTCATACCATCTGTATCCGGCAACGACATCTTCTTCTACATCGGGAAGAAAGCGTATGTCGTACTTCATTTCCTTTTCTCTATTCGGGTTTGAAGTTCCTCAAGAGACAAAAGATTGTCTGGATCCGACTCGTAGGCATCGAGCCTTCTATCTAATTCATCCATGTGGCTTTGAGGTACAGCCAGACTGGATTCATCACCGGCGATGCTATCCCACAGATCTTCTACCAATAGGATTTTTTCCGACGTACTTAGCTGAGCAATTTCGGGAATATTAGTTAGTCGCATTGTGTCGCTCCTATTAAGACATCGTCCGGTTTGGATTTTATTCAATGATGTGAATGACTCATGCTCCGCATCTTTTATTAATGATTCCGAAGGAAAGGTCAAGATCCAAAAAGAGGGATCAAATCTGCTCTTGGCTCTTGTATTAGTCATTTTATCTCCAATCAACAGAATTAAGCCAATTTTCGGTCAATTGTTCCTCGCTGTGCGCCAATGAGGCTTTTCAAATAGGCGAGGTATGTATTTGAAGGAAGCAAGAGCAAGAATTGAATACCCATTTACATGCGTGTTGCAGCGCCTAACTGATGAGTCAGGCCTTAATAGGTGAGGGATCGGAGGTTCAAATCCTCCCCCCAGCGTACCAGGAATTTCAAAGAGTCTAGGTCATATGCGGGCATGGCATTGCTTCTTTTAGTTAGTTGGCAGAAAAAATCTTTCAAACATGTAACCTCACGCACCCCTCGAACACTACCCTACCAAAGGGACGCTATGATCGATCCGCGGCCTGTCTCGGAATTCAAAAACTCTACCGGAGGTTGAGACGATGAACAAGAAAGCAATATTGGCACCTGGATTCCATAGAGCAATTACGCAGCCAATTGGAAGCCTTCCGGCCCGAGATTGAAGTCCATGCTGACCGATTGCAGTTGCTCTGCTTCGAATTTGGACTCCGCATGTCCCGGGAACTGGCCCGTAATCTAAGCGAGGTCGTCCAGGCCTTGGAGTAGGGAGGAGGCCGAATGGAAGGAAGAATGATGCGGGACCCCCTTTTTTGCAAAAAAGCGGTTCCCGCACCCTCCGCCAAAAACTCTTATATGGCTGGCGGTAAGGACCGCGCTTTTCTGGGCGCAGGGTTCCATGCCGTTTCGACAGAACCCGGGACCCAGAACAGACCGGCCCCTCACTGGGACAAAACATTTGGGAGTTTTTGGGGAGGGGCCTGGGGAGGGCGGTGTTGGAAAAACGCCTTCCCCAGAAAATCTTGTC
>JBKQRG010000364.1:0-6192 GCA_052144015.1 Desulfomonilaceae bacterium | reverse complement strand
CCTTTAGTCGCTTAGGGCTGACTTGCATAAACGCTCTTATTACGTCTCTAGGATCATGTCCATAGAAGGAAAGAGGTTTGAGTCGCTCTTTTTGACCTTTTTTCTTCATAATCCTCTCCCCATTCGACCACATATAACTAAAACAAGATTCTATTTGACGCTGACTGAGAAAGCCGCCTCCGTCTCACTATCAAAGGTATATGCTTCCCAATCAGCAATAGACAGAAGAACAGGAACGAAATTCTTGTTCCACCTAGGCTGGTCTTTTCCCCAATAGAAAAAGTGGATCTTACGACCAGATTCATCGAATTTTGGTTTGTCGCGTCCCTGTTTGGTATACATTACCACCATATCGCCAGCAGACACCCTCTGATCTGGGAACCAAAATGCGTCTTTGACATCACTTGTTATATTACCACGGTCTGTATTCACCTGAAATATTGCGAAGACACCAACGTCTGTGTCGGCAACTGCTCTTAATACGATACGTTCCTTTTCCAGATTACCCCTATCTGCTATTTTCTGAATTCTGAGTTTCATAACTTCACCACCTTGGCAAGAATGCCGCTTGCTAAAAGTGCTATTCCTACCGCTGACAATACGTAAGCCATTTCTGGATTAGTCTTCCAGATAGTAATAGTTACTCCAAATATTGGACCGACAATTACAAAACAGGCTGCACTCACTATCTCATGAGATCTCGACCGCTTTACCTTTTCCTCTAGGATTGCTGATTTCCTGTTTTCTGCGTAGTATAGATTTTGGAAGTCCTTCAATTCTCCGACACGTTCTTCCAATCGATCCATAAGGTGTATTAGGAGTCTCTTAACCCCTGGTTGGTCTAGCTCTTCCTCCCTGACTTCTCGGCTTATTAAGGAAAAGGGAGCCTTCGGGCTCTTAATCCTAAGGGTGGAATCCGTCACTTCTGCTGTGTCGAGATCTTCGGGGGCTACTACTTCGGCAACTTTTGTTTCTCCTATTGGGTTTGCTTCCACTAGGATAATCCTCTCACATCGAGATAGGTGCCTATTGTTGTACAAGGCTAGTTATTCTATCAACACATGGTTCCAACTAAGGGCTTGTAGCTCAACCTCTTTCCCTCACAACCTTTTATCACAGCGATCATTCTTTCACCATCATCTACCTTACGATGATTCCAACGGAAAGAAAATTCATTGCAGTAGCGATGAAGATGGTGTTTGGAGACGTGATGGAAGATTCCATGAACGCGTCTTTTAAGAAGGGCAAAGTAGGACTCTACAGTATTGGTAGAGACGAAGCCCCTCATAAACTCTCCATCGCTATGCTTCACGACTTCATGACCACCTTTGAAATCTTTCCCGATTCCTGTATAAGAAGCCCATTCGTCGGTCATGATAGTGGAATCCTTATGAACCAGTTCCTTGATGGCTCCTTTAAGGGTCTTAGCATCCACATGTTCTATAGGCTTGGAGAAGACTTTTCCTTTTCTTTCTACAAGAGCGAGTACTGGAGCCTTATCAGTTCCACGTCCTCTCTTAGACTTCTTCTTCGGTTCACTATTAGACGTTCCTGAACCTCCCTTATTCTCTTTCCTTGGCTTACCACCTACGTAAGTCTCATCTACTTCGACGGTTCCCTTGAGCATCTTCAATACAGCATCTTCATTCATAGAAAGACGAATACGATGCGCCAAGTACCAAGCCGTCCTGTAGGACCCCAAGCCTAAGTTTCTCTGAAGTTGGAGAGCAGAAACACCTTTCTTAGAAGAAGTCATAAGGTGGAAAGCTATAAGCCACTGACGAAGAGGTATGTGTGAACCATGCATAACTGTACCGACCGTAACAGTAAACTGCTTCCCGCAAGCAGCACATTCGTAAACGCCGGAACGGGCTGACGCGCTTCTGATATCCCAAGCCTTCTCAGAACCGCAATGGGGACAACACGGTCCCCCCGACCAGAGCACAGACTCTATATACTGACGGGCTTGTTCCTCATTCATTTCAGTGGCTTGCGAGAGGTTCAATTTTTCGGGCTGCATCTTCCTTCCCCTCTCTAATTATAAATACTACAGGAAGGAACCTTTGTCAAGTGCATAATTCCGAAAATTAATTCACAGTTTCTCGACCGACCAGCCCCGTCATGATTATTCCGCGAACAGTAATAAATGGCGATCGACATATCTTTACGACCTGTCAGAAAAATTGACATCACCGAAATTCAGAGGGACTCGCCGGCTGTCGTGGAACTCGACTCTATCCAGTTGTACGCGGCTACCGGGGTTATTCGCAGATTGGCATAGCCATTGCTTGGTAATATGTGAATTTCCGCGGGGCACGATGGGCGATAAATTCACCTTGTTAATTGCAGACCGGAATAGAAATGTGCGAGACTTCTTGCGGAGGGAATTCACCGCCGATGGCTACGCGGTCAAATTAGCCAAAGATGATAGAGAATTATTGAAAATTATCGAAACAGACGTGTCAGGTGATCTTCTGATTCTTGATCTGGATATGCCGTATTTTGGGGGACCGGAAATCCTGGAAAAGCTCAGAACACTCAAGCCTTCTTTACCGGTTGTTGTCCATACATTCCCGACAGATCATTCAGTTCACGAGGCTGTAAAAAGCGTCGCTGCCTTTCTGGAAAAGAAAGGAACCAATATAGATAATTTGAAAGCTGTGGTGCGCGCAGTGCTTCAGCGATGCTATCCTAAACGAAGTTGATAGGAATCCGGAGTCAGGTCAGACCTTCTGAAAATCATATATAGCGCCTAAGCCGAGGATTTCGGTCAGTTCGTTAAGCGCGGTGCGATTTTCATCAATCAAATGCGAATCCGACAAATCTTTCGGCAGCAAACGGTCGCGATAGTGGCGGCAAGCCCAAATTCGGAGATCTCGGCAAAGATTTTGCGTCAGATAAACTCCTTGGTGACTCGAGTTCCGTTCCTTATCAGTCAACACCACCCGGAGTCTCAAGCAGGCCGGTCCACCCCCGTTTTTCATGCTTTGCCTTATGTTAACATAATGAACCGCTCCAATGGGGTTGGTGGAATCAGCTATTACTGATTCGAGCAATGCCTTTGTGTTGGGATTTTCCATGCATTCTCGTGGCGTTAAAAGACACATTCCTCCATCTGGTATGGTCACAAGTTGGCTATTAAACAAATATGTTTCAATTGCTTCATTTAAGGATACTTGCTGCGGACTAACTTCGATCAGTATTAGCTCAGAGCCGCAACATTTCTGAAATGTACGCCTTAGTTCATCCGAAACAGACCGGGAATCCGCGAAGGCTTGAGAATGGAAAAAGAAAACGGTCTCATTTCCTACAGCAATTACATCATTATGGAAAACCCCCGCGTCAATTGCTAATGGATTTTGACGAGCGAAGATCGTGTTCGCTGGCTCGAGCTTGTGCAATCTAGCAATCGCTAAAGAGGCTTCATATGTTTGCCGCTGAGGAAATGCTTCGATACCTTCCCTTTTCCCTAGGGCTTTCTTGCCGTAAACGAAGAGTTCCACACCTGGTTCGTGATGAGACTTGCATAGCCTCACCTGATTGGCAGCCCCCTCATCAGAAAATTGGTGCGCGGCCGGCAGCGGCGGGTGATGAATGAATGCTGCTGGGTCACTGAAAATAGTCTCTAGTAGTCGTTGCGTAAAGCGAGTCTCTATGGATCTATGAAACAGAGTTATTAAGTTGGCGGGGGTAAAATGGACCCGGCCATCTAAGGTATCCGCGCTGGGCGAAACTGTAGCGGCATTTGCGGCCCACATCCCAGAAGCGCTGCAACACGCAGCCAGTAAAGCAGGGGCCTCTTCGTATGCATGGGCTAATATCTGCGAGTCAGAGCCGTCAAATCCCAATCGCCTCAAACTTTCTATGTCAGGCCTTTCATGCGGAGGTAACACGGCCTGTACAATGCCTAAATCCATAAGAAGTCTCATTTTCTCGAGTCCCTCGAGAAATGCGGCCCGCGGATTGGCTGGTGTAAGCGCGTGCTTTACAGAAGCCACATTGCCGTAAGCGAGCCCGGCGTAATTATGGGTCGGGCCCACTAAACCGTCAAAATTTACTTCATGGGCTTTGCTGGTCATAATTCTGCATTGTAGAACGATGATGATTAGTAGTTGTGGCTAAATTATCATAAAGCATCAACGGCTGATTGGGTCAATACAATTCGGCACTTGCCATTCGGCATAATATGGCTCAAAAGAGATTCCGAGCAACCTTAACAGGCGCGATGTTTTTTGCGATCGTTGTACGTGAAGTTGCATCCTTCCCATCGTTAAATGTCATTCGCAAATGTCATTTGCTTTATCACGGCTATAGGCTCACTGGTCGATATTAATTATTCGTTAGCTTGATAGCGCTTGATAGCTTACGAGAAGTTTTGGGCGTGTCTCAACGCCGACTGGCGTGGGATTGTGATCCTTTTCGCTCTGAAGCTCTTTCCCCTTAGTAAAAAGGGAAGATCGGCCCATTGAGTTCCAATGGTTGTCCATCGGATCACAATACTTTCATCTTCCTCAAGGTGAGGCTCAATTTCTGATTACTATTATTCTCGAAGTTTTTCGGGGCTGAAACCAGGATTGACTATTTGGGCTTGACGGTTGACTTCAGCTGGAGATAAAGTTGAGTAATACACCTGCTTGACAAGGATCCCTGCCAACTGATTTGGCGTTTGACAGCACGTTCCCTATCGCCACAATAAAGTTGAAATATGAAATCAGCGCAGGCATAGTCAATACTGGGATCTGATTAGTTTTGGACGATTTGGGAACCGATTCAACCGTCGGTATCAGGTAAAAACTGCAGATATACCAAATTTGATTTAACAACATGAATTATAACAACGCCACCTTTGATTTTCGTCAAAATGCCATTAAAGCCTTGCAGGATGACTCATTGCGAGCGGCAATGCGGAAGGCCACAGACACCTTCATTAAAATGCGGGTAGACGCCGTAAGCGAGATACCCGTGGATGATTTGAAGGACAAGGCTTCAGCCATTCGCACTCGAGTATTGGACAATTTACCTGCCTACCTCGATGAGTTTTCCGCAAATGCAACTAGAGCCGGTGCGGTCGTCTATCGGGCGAAAGATGCTCAATCAGCTAGAGAAACTGTTTTCCGCATTTTGAAAGACCGCGGAGTTGCAAATATAGTCAAATCAAAATCAATGGTGACGGAAGAGATTGGTTTAAATGATTATCTCATAAGCCGCGATATGAGTGTGGTGGAAACCGATCTTGGGGAATACATTGTGCAGTTGGCAGGTGAACCTCCCTCTCATATTCTCGGCCCTGCGCTCCACAAAAACCGTCAGCAAATAGGCCGATTATTCGAGAAAAAATTGGGAGTTCCTTATACGGAAAACGCTGAGGAGCTAATTGGAATAGCACGAAGGATACTCCGCCAAAAATTTTTTCAAGCGGAAGCGGGAATATCAGGGGCTAATTTTGTGATTGCCGATTCGGGTAGTCTTGTCCTGTTTACAAATGAAGGAAACGGCCGAATGGTTACCACGCTGCCCCCTCTGCATGTTGCTGTGCTCTCAATTGAAAAAATTCTTCCGTCCTTGTCGGATTTACCTGTTTTCATAAGGCTTTTACCGCGGTCGGCCAGCGGGCAAATATTGTCCAGTTACATGTCAATTATTACAGGCATTCGGAAACCGGGCGAATTCACCGGCGCCAAAGAGTTGCACATAATTCTGGTAGACAGTGGCCGTACCGAAATCCTGGCCGGAAAGTACCGCGAGATTCTAAAGTGCATCCGATGCAGCGCGTGCCTCAACATATGCCCGGTTTACAGAATGGTAGGCGGCCATGCGTACAATTCTGCTTATCAGGGACCTATGGGCATAATTTTGACGACTCTTCTGGAGGGAATGGAAAAGGCGCATTCCCTGTTGGACGCTACTGTTCTATGCGGCGCGTGCGCAGACGCCTGCCCGGTCCGAGTCCCGCTTCCACAACTTTTGGCTCAACTGCGCGAAAAAAGAGTCAACGATGGCTACACGCCTGCAGCCGAACGTGTCGCCATGAGTGGTTTTGGACATGCAGTTAGGATTCCGGCTATTTTTCAGGGAATTCAAAAAGCTCTAAGGTTCTTTTGGCCATTCGTGCAGGGAACCCTCGCCAACGGAAGATTCAAGGGAATTGCTTCGCCGGCCAAAAGAAGTCTCCGACGGAGGATTTCATGACGG
>JBKQRG010000363.1:0-23689 GCA_052144015.1 Desulfomonilaceae bacterium | reverse complement strand
CACTACTACATAGACAATATTAATATTACTATGAATGTGTACACTACCACATCAATTTATGTACATCCAACTATACAAATATCAAATAGGACTTCTCCAATCATTGAACTTTACCGAGTGCAACCTTTTCTCCGGCGTTGCCGTGTCCGTTGGTACTGCTGTTTGGGTCTTGGCAGCAACCCGCAAGCTTACGCTTGGTTACCATAACATTTTTTACTCGTATATCTGTTCTGTTGCAGCGACCGTCTCCGAAGTCGGCTCAACGTATGGAGCATAGTTTAGGCTGATTTTCGCAGTTGATTTTCGTTTTAAGGCATGGAAAGAAAACCGTTAACAACCCTGATTGCCCATTATCAATTCGTAATAGATGGAAGATATGTTATTTTTTATAAGACCGAACCAAAACAAAATTCAACTAAATATAACTATTTACTAAAATAAACTTACATTTATATGTACTATTATTGTCACATAAACATTTTTGAGCTTCTAATTATATATATAGTACACAAATTCATCTCCGATTCATCTTTCTTTCAAGTAACCGTTATTGTGAAGTTACTTAACAAGAACAATTATTCCGTCGTCATTGCATCCCGTGCCTTTTCAAATGCCCACTGGAGTTTGTACCCTTCATCCATGAATCGCTTCACCTGCTTTAGGAACTCCACATCCTCATCCGAGTAGACTCGCATCCAGGTTTTGCCGAATGCTATGCGATCCGCCGCTATGAGTCCCACAGATTCCCAGCGTCGTAAGCTGGACGGATGAATTCCCGTTGCCTCTGAAACTTCGTTGATTCCGTTCATGATCATGTGGTTATCCTCCTGATCAAATATTTTTGGGTGAGAGCGGAATGGTGCCCTCTACAGAAAATGACCAGGTTAGTTAAAAAGATACTGGTAGTTGATGTGCCTCGCCCTGGCGGGTGGACGGCGAATTCGGCAAAAGTGGCCTATAAAGCGCCAGAGAGAAGATTGAAGGTGAGTAGCCTTGCCGACCGGGAACTTCCCGTTCGACCGGGGAGTGCGGATTCATCTATTGTGCTAAGCGGACGGACACCAGGCATGACATGCGTGCGTGCTATAGTGGCCTGTCCTACCGGGCCACGTTTTCTCTGTGTAGTACAAATTCTACCTATACTAAATCAGAGCTTAGACCTCTCTTTGAAAGGTAAATCATGATGGCGTTCGGGAAGAGAGCCGAGCTGTGCATGAGCACGGTGCTCTGCGGAAGATCATTCTTCCCGCAGGTGAAAGTGGAGCTGTTCGCTCAAGAACAGGAAAGCAACTCAATTCTAATAAGTTTGTCACACAATCTTAACAATTTCCTTATAGAGTGTTTGCCGCTTGGATTGCCATGTTTCCGTGACTATGCTGTATTGAAACATGGGGGAAAAATGACAAATTTACACATCATTTCGATTTTCTTGCTGGCACTGGCAAGCAACCTCGATAACGTTGGAGTCGGCACATCTTACGGTATCAGAAAAATATACATTCCCTTCAGTTCGAATTTGCTTATCGCTTTCATCACGACTTGCGGAACTTTTCTGTCGATGGTAGCCGGCCTGGGCCTGGGCAACCTCATAAATCAGAATATTGCAAGTGCGCTAGGCGCCCTTATGATTGGAGGCACAGGCGTTTGGATTTTTGTTCAGGAGATTTTGCGGCATGATGTAGCAGAGGGAGATGAAGCCCGACACATTCAAACCAAGTTTTCTGATCAATCGCCCCTAAGAAAACTGCTTACGATTCTGGATCATCCATTTCTCGCTGACAGGGATTTTTCCGGACACATTGACATGAGGGAAGGATTCTTTTTGGCGCTGGCATTGACGTTGAACAATTTGAGCAACGGAATAGGAGCAGGTCTGCTTGGACTGAATGTGGCCCTGATGGTGGTCTTGACAGCCATACTAAGCATTCTTACCATCTGGTTTGGCATAGAGTTTGGACAATATTCGGGCGTACACTGGTTTGGAAAGTATTCCGGTCGCGTTTCTGGCTTGATTCTTATTTGCCTTGGCCTTTACGAATACGTTGCTTGATTTCTGAGACAGAGGTGATGGACATGCAAATCGGCCTATTCAATCAATTCGAGAACATAGGGTTTGTTTTGCTTGCCGTTTGGCTCATTGTAACGGGCGCATTGCACGTGGTCGGTGGTTCGGATCTGAAAAGCGGCCCTTTGCTGGCGACACTTGGTATCGTCGCAGGGGTTTGCATCCTGATTGGTAGATTCGATTCGCTCTTCGGCCAGGGGCAAGACTAGTTGACACCATGCAGAATCTAGATGCCGCCGAACTGCTGGTAGGGTTCCTGATAGGAGTCACGGTCTCCTGCCAGTTGGCTTATGGTTATCAGGATCGGGCATTGAGAGGCTGCCGGACGGGATGACATGAAACGAGTGCAGCAGCTTCTGCAAATGGTTACTGATGCCAATTCAAAGGATAAAGATGGTGGAATAGCACTGATTGAGGCTACTTTCAAAAGTCACCTCGAAATGGTCAGGCTTCTGTGTCACGGGTTCTTTGCATAAATACAATAGACGGCAAAGTCATGTTCACGGTTGAAATTGCTGGGAACATTTCATCATTCTTTGGCTCTTTCCCTGTATAATTTTGCGATTCTCGTCATGAACCCAAGAGCATTGACAAATTCTCCGTCCACAGACACTCCTTCCAGTTGTAATTCATTACATCGTTTATTGATAAGAAACTGAGCTACCACGGACTTGTTTTCACGGTTTCTCCACCGAAATTCAACGAGGTAATATTTTCTTGAAAGAGGATCTTTGGAATCCAAGCTGTGGGAGGACCATTCGCCACTACCGTTAGAGGCCCATCTCAACACTTCCCCTACCGTGACCTCATTCCCAAAAGGGAAAAGATAGCCGTTGCGGACCCTACTTACTTGGCGTTCTTCACTGCCCCAAGCGATCCAAAGGCCAATTACAAGAACTATTACGACAACCTCGATTTGTTCCACAACCTTTGCAACAATCTTGTGGAAACGATCTACCCAGGTGCGTGTTTGCTGCGATGACTGACGATTCACTGATGGCAATCCTTCAAGACCGGATCGGTCGGTGTTGCTTTTTTGCACGAGGCTGACCTCTGGTCGGCGATGATACAGAAGCGCTCGATTTTGTTTATGGCAGCGCCGCCTTGAGATATCACTGGTTGACTCGGTCGTCCCCCTGAACTGAAAATGAAACCATCGGTTCACCATCTTGATTCAACCTTATAGACCATCATACTTTATCATGAGTTCCAGATTAGCTTCAACTAAGGAATCCCACTCCATAAGTCCGTCCGCGTTCATTTCCAGGACAATTTTATTCCCCAAACAGTCCTTTTCTAGCAGAAAATTGATCGAGAGCTTTTTCAACTCCAGAATAGTCGATGGAGTCCGGAGGTCCCTTACAGCAACTGTCTATGATTCCGTCGTTAGGAATTTAACATCCAATAGTTCAGAAGGATTGCGTGAGCGTGAAATCCGTAAGTGTCGTCGCGAATTGGCCTGAATTGCCCCGTTTCTTATTAACGGGAATGGGAATCTGGTCGACTCATGTGGAAATTAGTTAGTTGCCTTACCTTCTTCAAGGTTCCTGGATTAAGCGAAGGAATCCCACTTGCTCGGCGGGCCTATTTTCCCTCGTCACAACAGGCCCAAGATACGAGATTGGGGTTGGCAATTCCTCACCCACCTAAAAAGGTAACCATCGACAGAATGAGATACACTGCCAATAGCTGTACCCCCTCCAGCCAATTGGATTCGCCATCGCCTGTTACTTGAAAAGTGATCAACATCGCCAGAAAAACGAAAAGTACCAGTCCAGGATCAAAAGCCATATCCATGGGCCGTGGTCCAATAAAGTTGCTGGCCAGCATCAAAAGAGGTGCCACAAACAGGGCCATCTGAACGCTGGAACCGATAGCGATGCTCAACGACAGGTCCATGCGGTTTTTCCTGGCCGCTACAATCGCCGTACTGTGCTCCGCTGCGTTGCCCACGATGGCTACCACAAACAGACCCACGAAGGTGCTGTTCAAGCCCAGTTCTTGCGTCGCCGGGGTTAGTGCGGTCACCAATATTTCACTCATCCAGGCTATCAAACACGTGGCCCCAGCCAGCACCGACATCGCTCGCCCCAGACTCCAGCGGGCATGATTGTCAGGTCCTACCGAGGTCCCCGCGAACAGATGGATATGTGTGATCAGTGCAAATACTAAGTTTAGCCCATAGCAAGCAAGCAGCACTACCGAAATGGCGACGGCCAGATAGATCTCCGAGATGTCGGAAGGCGTTTTCAGTGTGGCGTGATAGCCCGCAGGAATCATCAAAGACACCACGGCCACGGTCATCATGCTGTTTTGCGAACGGGTAGCCGAAGCGTTGAAACGCTGCTCGGTGAATTTCAACCCTCCTGCCAGCATCGCTGCCCCCATCACGAACAGGAGGTTCCCCAAAATAGAGCCTACTATCGACGCCTTCACCACTTCGTGCAACCCCTGGTGAAGTGCGGCCAAAGCTATGATCAGCTCAGCAGCGTTTCCGAAAGTGGCGTTAAGCAGTCCCCCAACACCTTCCCCGGTTCGGGACGCCAGATCTTCCGTGGCGTATCCCAGCCAGCCCGCCAACGGAATAATCGACGCCGCAGCGGTAATGAAAATCCAGCTGTGTCGTTCCGGCGCAAACAGCTCCAACAACACAGTCACCGGGATAAAGATTAAGAGCCAATTTAACATGGAGAGTTTTTCCTCCTTGGCGACCCGATGTTTCAGCCTCACTCATTGCTCTACTTCAGAGATTCGGGCACGTATTTTTTCCCTCCATCGAGCCTCCAGCTGGTATGCGATTGACCTGCCCCCAGTCTATGTAGCACTTGTTACGTTAGAGGGATAGCATGTATTCCTCCTTGAAGAGGGATATGATCTCCCTGAGGGTTGTGAACGATCCAGGTCGTGAACGTCCAGGCGCTCCCGAGCCTAATAGGCGGCCAGTAGAGGGTCAAAAGAAAGTCACGAATCCTTTGTTTCAACTCTTTTCCTCGTTTTCAGGCGGCGGAATTCATCGATCAACTGTGAAAAACAGCGGTCGTTGGATTCTGCCGTTTCTACTTACATTAATGTGTCGACGGACATATCTGTTCTGAGCGCCTCACTCGAATCCCTTAAAGGTTCAGTACACTGCCTACCCGCACAATTCGTTCAATGAGTCCTGTCCAATTATATCCCATCAAAATCATATAGATTTAAGGGTAAGAGGGTCTCTCTGAGGGGTAGACCTAATCAAAAGAAATGCCATCAAATGCGAGCGATAATGCCCCAGAGGGGTCAGCAAAGGTCGGTCCTCTTGCTGATCCGGAACTTCCCGTTCGACCGGGGAGTACGGATTTCTAATTGTTAAGGGGGAGGCGTTCGCTTCTCGCCTGGCCTGAAGAATTAGAGCATGGTATCCTTGAGGTGCACTAAATAGACGATGCGAGCTGATAGCATGCCTCTAATTGGAAAACGGTCAATATACGGACACTGCTTGACTTTGAAGCAAATGACCCATCGGAATTCCGAAGGCGCTACTCCACTTATTCGATACAGAATTGTTCCTGGTCGAGCGTGGCGGAGGTATGGGGCTTTCTTTTGGGTTTTACTTATTCTGGCCAGTAGTGCCGCCGCAGGGGGGCAGACAACTCTGCCGGAACGACGAGTCCCCATGTATTTAGCTGACCAGAGATCCGCCGAGGCCATCGAGCCAGTCCTGCGCTACGTCCCCGGTTCGACCATCAAGGTCGAGCAACTCGTGGGAGAAATGGATAAGGAACGGCATAAACCGACACTCAGCCGAACTTTCAGTCGGTACGGTTTGCTGGGCACTGACCTTGGCTATTCTTTCGAACACAAGGGTCGTGCGTACTTCCTGTTCGGTGATACCATTGGCCGGTGGCCAGGAGTACTCCATACGATTGCGACGACAGACGCAACCGATCCGGAACGGGGCGTGCGGTTGGATTTCATGACAACTGCGGACCACCGGTGCCTCACCATCCAGCCGCCCCACATAAGCCTGGGGGCATTCGAAACGCCCATTGGGGGTATCAGCATTGGCGGTAACATGTATGTGGTTCTCAGAACCAATCATTCGAAGGATTGGTCCACTGATCGAAGCTTGCTGACCAAATTTATTCCCCCTGCGAAGTTCCAGCCGCTTCGTACGATATCTCGGTCTCCGGTCGGGCGATTCATCACGCAGTCACTGCACATTCAGCCGAAGCCATTTCCGGGTCTCCCACCTGGTGCACCGTTCGTCATCATCTGGGGAACGGCCAAATACCGCAAGAGCGACGCCTACCTTATGGTCGTCCCTGCAGCCCACTTTGAGACGGGACAGGGGACCCAGTATTTCGCCGGAATGAATGCTGCGGGTAAGCCGACCTGGAGCGCACGGGAGTCCGATGCGAGGCCGATAGTAAAGAACGGAACACTCGGTGACCTGTCCGTGACTTGGTGCAACGATCTTAACCTGTGGCTGATGAGCTACGACAGCCAAACACCGGGACCCAGAGTAGTTGAGTTCTCGTACGCCCGGACACCGTGGGAGCCATGGAGCAAGCCTCAGGTTATATTTGGTCCTCATGATGGGGCTAAATTCATCCACAATCCTCTCTCTGTTCCACCAGATGGACTCGCAGGACCAGTTATTGGAAAACCAAGAAAGGCGTGGGCAGCCGAGCACGGTGGTATTTATGCTCCCTATGTCGTAGAGCGGTTTACTAAGCTAGTGGGCTCGGAACTTCATCTCTATTACTGCCTGTCGACCTGGAACCCGTACGTGGTCGTCCTCATGAAGTCACGTGTACTAGTAAAGTAGCGGTTTTCACGTTCGTACCGCAGCATCTGAGCTTCGGGTTAGCCTGCAACGGTTTCCCGCCCCCCCAGATCGCATCCAGTCCTTTACCAGGTTCCGATACTGAGTTCAGGCAAAACGCCCAGATAAAATCCCGGCAGGTTTTGAGATGCAAGGATAGGATAGCAAACGCCGCATTGATGCGTGAAATTGTTTTGTGGGCCGCACGGTCGGAACGATTGATTATTTAGGCAAGACCGAATGAAAGTGTGCCGATTCGTCAGTCCCAGCGAATATGAGCAATCCGGGAAGTTATCTTCACGAGGCTTCAGCTTTCCCATTAGTCCAGGAGTACCAGGCTGTGTTCGGGTGAGGGTCACCGAGAACAACATAATTGACTGGGGGACCTGAGGCATGGTACGCTCAAGAACAGGAAACATCACGCTTTTTCAGCAACGTGCCGACGGTCTTGTCTCTCTCGCACATTGTGGGGGAACCCACTGGGCCTTCGGGGTCAAAGAAACCAGTCCACGACTGGTCACCAGCCCAAACACCTCCGAAATGGCTAGACCGCCGCATAATTCCGGTGAATAGTGGAGAACGGAACCGCGCATGAAATCTGAATTATCAAACGGCTCTACTGTTGACAGAAGTTCATCAGACGCTCGATCGCGCCAGGTTCGCTCTGCACAGGTCCAACTGCTGTATCGTCAGCGACCATTGGGGTTACTGGGGGCCCTGATCCTGGTCGTGGCAATGACCGCCGTATTTTGGAACCAAGCGCCTCAACCCTTTCTCGTTGTATGGCTGGGTTGCAGTGGCGTTTTTTACTTGGCCCGCTACGTGTTGGTGTTGGCATTTCGTAATGCGTCTCCCGTAGGGGAGGCCGCCATTCCTTGGGGCATATGGTCTGCCATAGGCGGCCTGATTAACGGCTTGATTTGGGGCGCCTCTGCGATAATCATATTTCCGAGTGTTTCCCTGATCTACCAGACCGTTCTTTGCTTTTTTTTGTCCGCCATCGCTCTGGGGAGTGTTACGGTGAATTTCCCGCGCCGGGAGGCCTACGTGCCGGCTGTTCTGACTGAGACGCTGCCCCTGGCTGGGATACTGCTTTATCAGGGCGGATCCGTTTACCTCGCTATGGGCTTAATGATCTTGGTTTACGCAATAGTCCTCGTAGTAGCGGGCAACCGCATGAACGACGCTCTCACGGTTTCTTTGAACCTGGGGTTTGAGAACCAGGACTTGATCCATTCATTAAAGGAAGAGAAGGAGGAAACAAAACGCGCTGAAGAGGCGCTGCGAAAAAGTGAGGAAAGGTGGGAACTTGCGCTGAAGGGAGCCGACCTTGGCCTGTGGGATTACAATCTTAGGACCGGAGAGGCCTTCCTTAATGATCGCCGGGCGGAGATGGTCGGATATTCTGTCGATGAACTGGAGCCACATATAAGTTCGGTGGGGAAACAGGTTCATCCTGACGACATAGACAGAGTCACGAATGCTTTCAACGATCACGTGGAAGGTCGCACGCCCTTTTATGAGTCTGAACACCGACTCCGCCACAAATCGGGCGATTACATATGGGTTCTCGCTCGGGGCAAAGTCGTGGACCGGGATGAACAGGGCTATCCGGTGCGAGTACTGGGAACTACTCTTGATATCACGGATCGGAGACGGGCCGAGGAAGCACTGCAATCGGCCCACAATGAGCTTGAGCGTCGGGTGGAGGAACGGACAGCTGAACTGAGAGAGACAAATGAACAGCTAATCGTGGAGATGGCCGAGCGCAAGCAAGCCGAGGAGTTGTTAACGGAATCAGAAGCGAGGTACCGCCTCGTCGTCGAGAATGCCAACGAATTGATCGGTGTAGTCCAGGACGGAAGGTTTGTGTTTTCCAATCCCAGAGGCCTGGAGCTCTCAGGGTATTCTGAGGAGGAAGTGACGAGCATGCCTTTTCTGGAGCTTGTCCACCCCGATGATAGGCAGAGAGCGTTCCAGCTTCACCAAGAAGCGATGGAGGGCAAAGGTGCAACAAAGGCCGTTGTCTTTAGGGTTATAGATAAATGGGGAAACGTGCGATGGGGCCATGTGAGCGCTGTTCGTATCGAATGGCATGGCAGAGTCGCCGTATTGGTTTTTGGAATCGAAATCACTGAGCTGAAGCAGGCGGAAGAGGCGCTTCGTGAAAGCGAGCATAGATTCCGAGGGTTAGCAGAGGAAGCCCCCTTTGGCTTAGTATTAATCAAGGAAGACGGAACCCTTCAATACATCAATCCCAAATTCAGAGAACTGTTCGGGTACGCTCTCGAAGATGTGCCCAATGGCAGAGAATGGTTCAGAAGGGCTTATCCTGATACGAAATACCGACACAATGTGATTTCAACGTGGATTGATGATGCAAGGAGGGCCAAGACCGGCCAAGTGCGACCGAGGATCTTTACAGTCAGATGCAGGGATGGAAGTGAAAAAGCCGTTAGTTTCATTCCGTTGAGTCTGCCGTCGGGCGAAGACATGGTGACCTGTGAAGACGTTACGGAAAGGCGGCGGGCCGAAGAACTCGCCATGAGGACCGAGCGCCTGAAGGCCATTGGCGACCTTGCCGGTGGTGTAGCCCATAACTTCAACAACCTGCTCCAAATGGTCATGGGCGGCATTGACCTCAGCCTAGTTGATCTGGAAATGGGAAACATGTCCGACGCCAAGAAGACGCTCGAACAACTCCTTCAGGTTTCAAAGTCGGGCGCCACAACTGTTAGGCGACTCCAGACGTTTGCCCAGGTCAGTGGTAAGATCCAACCCGGTGAAGCTCAGGTGTTTGACCTGTCTGAAACTGTTAAGCAGACGGCTGAAATTACAAAGCCTTTTTGGAAAACGGGTCCGGCCAAGGAGGGTATAAGGGTACTCTTGAATCTGGAACTCATGGAACGATGTTTTGTGAACGCAAAAGAAAGCGAGATTACGGAGGTGCTGGTTAATCTCGTGAAGAATGCTGCCGAGGCTTTGCCAACAGGGGGCGAGATCCGAATCAAGACATTCTTCCGAGAGGATCAAGTCATACTTCAGGTCATGGATACCGGCGTGGGAATAAAGAGAGAGCATCTGAAAAAGGTGCTTGAGCCTTTCTGGAGCACCAAGGGAGTGTCCGCCGGAACTGGAATGGGGCTCGCTGTGAGCCACGGGATCATCAGTCGTCATGGGGGGATCATCTCTGTGGAGAGCGAAGAGGCAAAAGGCACTATCTTTACTGTGACGCTTCCCTTGGCTGCAGAGCCCCAAGAAGTACCATTGGCTTCAGACGCAAAGATGTTGCGCACCAAATTAAACATCCTTGTGATCGACGACATGGCTATTATTGTTATGCATCTTGAGGGGATATTGACCAAATATCGGCAAACGGTTTTCTCAGCAACATCCGGCGAAGAGGCGCTGGAGATATTCAGGAATAACAGGATCGACATGGTAATCTGTGATCTGAGTATGCCAGGCATGAATGGCTGGGAGGTAGGTAAGGCGATCCGGGCCATTTGCCAGGAACGAGGCCTGCCCAAGACGCCATTTATTCTGTTGACCGGATGGGGCGGTCAGGAGTTGGAACAAGAGAAAATCATTGAATCCGCTGTCGATGCGATAGTGGAGAAACCCATTGATAACAAGATGTTGATGGCGGTCGTAGGAAAGATGGCCGAAATGGTTCTCCCAGAAGAGTCCAAACGAACGAGTCCATCAAAGCTCTGAGACCCCACATCTTCAGTCCCCCACGCAGATATTCATTCTGGCAGAGTCGATTTATTTGTGGCTCGGCGGCAACGAATTCGCTCACTAGACCGATTTCATGCCCCATGTGCATCCATCAGTTCACCGATATTCCGATCCTTTTGCTTGCTGAGAAATCCCTTGAGGCATCACCCAATCAATTCTGAGCGACCTTATGAATTGTTGAAAAGCAAAGCACGGACTCCTGCAAATATCTTTTTTATTCATATCCCCCCATAATCATAAGACTATATTTAGGGTCTAGTGGCTCTCCCTTTGAGGGGTAGACCTAATCAAGAGAAAGGGGCTGCACGCTGATGGACAAACGGCAGATCCTGGCGACAAGGCTCCAGCAGCTGCAGGGAAGAGAGTAGTCTTGCCCACTCGTAACATCCCGTTCGAGCGGGGAGTACCGATTCCGAACTGTGAGCGGAAGGTGCTCGTTTCTCACCTGATCTGCAAGCTCAAGAGGCATCCCATCCTTGTGCAGGGTTTTTTATAGAGTTCACACAAAACACCCCAGAAAAATCCCAGCGGGTCTTGAGATGCAAGGATCGGATGGCAAAAGCCGCATTGTGACTTGCATTTGTTCTGCGAATCGCACTAGCGGAACGATTGATCTACGAGCGAAAACCGAATGAAAAACCCAATGGAAGAGCGCCGATTGCAGTGATACGGATCCGATTTTCAACTGGGTTGGCAGAACCGCCAGGGGCCTTGCCCGGGAGCTCAATGCCGACATTAGTGCTGTCTAACGCTATATTGACACCTTCTGGTCAAAGTATCCGGTTGCCAAGCAGTACTTGGACCGAATTGTGAAAAGACTTGAAGAAGAGAGAGCCACAGGACAGGTATGTTGAATCCTATACAGGCCGAAGAAGACGATTTGACAAAGAATTCGGCCTGCCCGAGCAACGCAGTGTGAAGGCCACCAAATTGCGGCAGGCGGAAGCCGATGTCCTTACTTTGGCATATGTGAGCCTACAAGCAATATTTCAAAGGCGCAAGATGAAAAGCCGCGTTGTCATGATCATACACGATGCCATTTGGGTAGAGGCACCCGAAGAAGAAGCTGAGCGTGCCCGTACTTTGATGGAAGATGCTATGAAAAATGCCGTAGAGTTTCTTTTGGTGCCACTGGAGGTGGAATTTGATTAGGGGGTGCAACCACATAAAAAGCAGGAAATTCCAGGACCGAGCGACATAAAACGAGTGAAAAACTGTTTTTTTCTTCGTCGATTATCCGACAAAGATCTATCCAATCCGATACGAGCCGATTAGGCCCATCCTTTAATCGCTAAATTCTAAGAGCGTTCTCTGAAATGTTGGGCGATCAATGGGTCGAAATCGACCCAAATTTTGTCTACTGAAGATTTTGCTGTCGAACTGTGTTCCGCTGGTTCGAGCTATCACACTAATATTGCAATCAATACCGGTTAAGCCGAATACTTAGTCGTGGTGGCATGGTAGTTGCTTGGGAGAAACATGAGCATGGTCCATCCTGTCTTTTGTTCATATGGGAAATTAGATGCCGCAAGCAGCATTTTGCGTAAGGATTTATAAACACTGAGGGCGCAGCGCCTCTAGAGCAGAAGATCGGGCGCATAGTTCCATTGGAGGTTTTGTTATGGGAGACTGGATTCCTTGGTTAAAGGACTACGAAGTAAACGTTGCAGAGATCGATGAACAGCATAGAGAGCTGTTCCGCATGTTCAATGAACTCATGGACGCAGTCTGGGACGGCAAGGGCAAAGAAGCCATAAGCAATTATGGGATTTTACAGCCAATTACGCCGTAGCCCATTTTGCCACCGAGGAAAGACTTATGCAACGGTACGGTTTCGGAGGCTACATCGCCCACAAGAAGCTTCACCATGACTTTAGGACGGATGTGGTCAAATTCATCCAAGTATATGACAGTGAGGGGGCCTCTACCGAGATGGTGGTCTCGGTTATCTCAAATCTAGGAAACTGGACTAGAGAGCATATACGAGCAACGGATCAGGAATTGGGAAAATTCGTCTCCAGCGCTGTAAGTGCTAGCGGACAGTCTTCTGGTACCCCTTTCACTCTACGAGGATTGAGGGGTCTACTGTTGAGGCATAATGGAGTTTCCGTACAAGGGGATCAAATTTTCGCAAAATTACATCAGAGGCGAATCCACTTGAGATACATTAAGCTTCTGTAAGCCTAACGAGCCTTAGAGATTCTGGGGCCAAAACTGTTCTGTAAGTTTGCACGACAAAATTCCTGCTT
This sequence comes from Desulfomonilaceae bacterium, assembly GCA_052144015.1. Classification (GTDB taxonomy): domain Bacteria; phylum Desulfobacterota; class Desulfomonilia; order Desulfomonilales; family Desulfomonilaceae; genus DATJPW01. Next base: position 10,830 of record JBKQRG010000363.1, on the reverse strand, counting down.
CTGCTGACAACATGCGCCGCCCCTAATCTCTATGGTATTATCTCAAAGTTGGACACGCCTCTCTGACCGCTCCGTATCCAATCCGACAATGGAGGATTGACCCCATGGCACAGGACAAGCGCTCCAAAGATAACCTCTCTGAAGTACGACGGCAGGCAGAACAGAGAGCAGCCGAGAAACAAATTGATGTCTCGGAACTATCAACCGCCTCTCCTGAAAAGCTCCGACAACTGATTCATGAGCTGCGGGTACATCAAGTTGAAATGGAGCTACAGAACGATGAACTCCGACGCACTCAGCAAGAACTCGGAGCATCGCTCGACAAGTATGCGGAGCTATATGATTTTGCTCCTATCGGCTATTTCACGTTGGGCAAGAACGGAGTGATCCTAGAGGCCAATCTTGCCGCCGCTAGTCTATTGGGTGTTGAAAAAGGTCTTCTGATAGGCAAACCATTGGCCAGCTTTGTCAATCAGGAAGATGGGGACGCCCTGCATCTGCACTTCAGGCGAGTCCTAGCGACTCAATCCAAGCAGACTTGCGATGTTCAGATACCGAAAAAAGATGGGAACCAGGTCTTTGTGCACTTAGAGAGTCAGTCAATCAGAAATCAGGACGGCCTGCCTGATCGTTTTCGAACTGCCGCATTCGACATCACCGATAGCAAAACTGCTGAGAGAGAGCTTCAGGGGAGTAGAGAAAGATATCGGGCCGTGTTTGACAATGCTGCCATCGGGATAGATTTGGTTGATGACCAGGGGAGATTTATCGATGCCAACGCCGCTTTATTGAACATGCTTGGATACACCGAGGAGGAGCTTAGACAACTCACCAAGGATGATATTACCCACCCTGATGACAGAGAAATCTCCAAAAGCAAACTGGACGCCATAGTACGGGGAGAGATCAACTCATATAGGATTGAGAAACGCTTTATTAAGAAGGATGGAAGCGTTACTTGGGCGGACATTTCAGTTTCCTGCATTCAGGACTCAGAAGGAAAATATGTTGCAACAGTGGGCTTGATTGCGGACATCACCGACCGCAAGCAATCAGAGGATGCGCTTCTCGAATCAGAACAGCAACTCAGCCAGATCATCAATTTCCAGCCGGATGCAACTTGTGCCATTGACCGAGAGGGTCGGGTCATCGCATGGAACCGTGCGATGGAAGATATGACCGGCGTGCCCGCCCAAGAGATGATTGGAAAGGGGAATTACGAGTATGCGTTGCCATTCTATGGGACCCGACGGCCGGTCCTTGTCGACCTGGTTCTAGTACGCAACGAAGAGATACTGAAGAATTATTCCATTCTTGAGGATGGCGAAGGTATCCTCACTGCCGAGACGGAAATTTCGGGACCGCTAGGAAGGAATTTGATTCAATGGGGAAAGGCAACTCCTCTCTACGATACTCAGGGGAAGATTATCGGCGGCATTGTATCCATCCGAGATATAACGGAGAGGAAGAAGGCCGAGGAGGAGTTGCGCAAAAGCCGGGAAGTCTTGGAGCTTGCCCTAAAGGGAGCAGACCTGGGTTTATGGGATATGGATGTGCTGAAATGCTCGGGCACAGTTAATGAGCGGGCAGCACAAATGGTCGGGTATACACTCGACGAAATAGAACCGACCCTTGGTTTCTTTCTCGATCTAGTCCATCCCGATGATAAGTCCCGTGTTATGGAACTCTTGGCTTCAACCCTCAAGGGGCAGATAGATTTTTTCGAGGTGGAGTTCCGGGTGCTGGCAAAGTCTGGTGAATGGAGATGGATATATGATCGCGGCAAGATTGTAGAACGAGACGGGTCTGGTAGTGCAGTCCGCATGGCAGGAACATTCATGGACAATACCGAGCGTAAACGATCTGAGGAGGACCTGAGAGAAGCGAATGAAGTCTTTTATACCTTCGCAGATCAGCTACCTGCCAAGGTCTTCATCAAAGACCATAACAGCCACCTCGAATACATCAACAAATTTCTGAGGGAAGTAAACGATTCTGAGGACTGGATAGGACATGATGCATCTGAATACTTCCCGCCCGACGCTGCCAATATGGTTTTGGCAGACGACAAAAAGGTGTTTTTGGAAGGCCAGCTTGTGAGAGAAGAGTGGATACCGGACAAAAAAGGTGTGAAGCGCCTTTGGGAGACACGGAAATTCCCTATCTATCGGGAGGGAAAACCGCCATTGTTAGGTGGTGTGAGCATCGACATCACCGACCGCAAGCGAGTGGAGGAGGCGCTGCGGGAGAGCAGCGAAAGGTTGGAACTGGCGCTAGGGGGAGCAGATCTTGGCTTGTGGGATTGGAATCTCAAAACCGGGCGGGCGATCTGGGACGAACGAGCAATGGAGATGTTGGGATACATGAGGGGCGAAGTCGAATTCAACTTGAGTTTTTGGAAGAGCTCGGTACATCCGGAAGACTGGCCGAAGGTTTCCGATACTCTGAACCAGCATATGGAAGGTCGATTACCAATTTATGAAACAGAATATCGAATTCGGTGCAAGTCCGGGGGCTGGAAATGGATTTTGGCACGAGGCAAAGTCGTGGGGTACGACACAGATGGCAAGCCGCTGCGTATGGTAGGAACAAGTCTTGACATTACCCAACGCAAGTCTGCCGAGGAAGACAGGGAACGCTTGAAAGCCCAACTCCTTCAGGCCCAGAAAATGGAAGCTATAGGAACTCTTGCTGGAGGGGTTGCCCATGACTTCAACAACCTGCTGACAGCCGTGATGGGTTTCTCAGAGCTTCTACTTGCCGAGAAAGATCCAAAGCACCCGGAGTATGCTGACCTCCAAAAAATATTCCAAGCGGCAAGGAACGGTGCAGACTTGGTGCAGCGGCTGCTCATGTTCAGCAGAAAGGCAGAACCTAAGCCTGTCCCCATGAATCTCAACAAGCAGATAGTTCAGGTTGAGAAAATGCTGAGGCGTATCATCCCCAGAATGATCGACATTAAGCTTGAATTGTCAGCCGATCTTCCGGACATCGACGCAGACATGTCTCAAATTGAACAGGTCTTGATGAACTTGGCCGTGAATGCTCGTGATGCTATGCCTGACAAAGGCACTCTCACCGTAAAGACTCAGGCGGCAACGGTCGACGATGAGTATTGTAGGCTCCACCTTGTGGCGAAGCCTGGTGATTACGTTCTGCTGGAAATCTCGGACACCGGCCATGGGATGGACAAGGAAACCATTGAACACATATTTGAGCCATTTTTCACCACCAAGGAAATGGGACGGGGAACGGGTCTTGGACTCGCAATGGTGCACGGGACAGTGACTCAGCACAATGGTCATGTAACAGTGCAAAGTGAGATCGGCAAGGGAACCACTTTCAGAGTCTATCTGCCGGCCTTACCGGCTAGTGTGGAATCAGAGGTTGCAGACAGTGGCGTAATGCCCGCCTTTGGAACCGAAACCCTTCTTCTGGTGGAAGATGAAGACTTCATCAGGGAACTGGGCGCTCGGATTCTCACCAAGCAGGGGTACACAGTGCTCCAGGTAGAAAACGGCAAGGAGGCGCTCGATCTCTTCCAGAAGGAACGTTCACGAATATCCTTGGTGATTCTCGACCTGATCATGCCGGAAATGGGCGGCACAGAATGTCTCAAAGAACTTCTGAAGATTGATCCCAATGTGAGAGTCCTCATAGCTAGCGGGTATTCAGCAGATGTGTCCGTGAAAGAAACGACTGAAATGGGAGCCAAAGGCTTTGTAACTAAGCCTTTCAGGGTGAAACAACTGCTAAGGGATGTTCGTAAGGTGCTGGATGAGGGCTGAGAGTCCTTTGAACTAAGGCCTCCATCAAGAGCGTTTCCACAGGTTGCAGTCCATTCATCCCTGAAGCCATCATGTATGGCCGTTTTCGCAAGATTGTGGACATGCAACGCTCGCCGTAGTCATATCCTCTCAAGATCATATTATATTTAAGGGTTAGTGGTTCTCTTTGAGGGATTGACCTAACTGAAGAAGGTATGGGTATGCTCGTGCACGCACTTGGAACTTCCCGTTCGAACGGGGAGTACGGATTTCCAATGGTTCGGCGGAATGTGTTCGTTACTCATTCGGTCTGCAAGCTCAAGAGGCATCCCATCTTTGGGGTAGAAAATGTAAGAAATGCGCTTGGCATGACCGCCAGTGGATGTGAATAGAGGAAGCCGCTGATCCTATCGGAGTTTTTCTCTGTTTTACCGGAATGGAACCCGATAGGCTCAGGCATGTACACCGACCGGGATGCCGTTTTGAGGAAGAAGGCTGGCGAACAGGTAAGGCGGCGCCGGAAATATTGTCATTGACCATGGCGGACAATGAGACACCTTGGTAAAGATTACAGAAAGGCTCCTGCAGCAACGTGACGACGGTTTTGCTTCACCGGGTCTTGTGGGTGACGACACGGGGACCTTTTCAAGGTTAAAGGAACCATCTCCTGACCGGGTACCGGCGCGAAACCTCCAAAATGGCAAGAGCGTGTGCCTTCACGCGTCAATTATTGGACATGTTTCTACCACCTTCCCGTTGTTATGAACGTGTGACAGTTCCCATAATACTATGGGAAACGTCCCATAGTATTTGTGTCGTCTTACCTGATTCTCGGTGATCCCCACACGCCCTGTCGGGCCATCAACTCAAATATCAACTAGTTACAACTTCCCATTCCTTCTGCAAATTTTGGCACGCGCCTTGCTTTACAGAGTGCGGAATGTCCAACCAAGGAGGGATTCAATGGGATTTTTTATATGGAAGGACAACTTTAACATCGGGAACGAGCAAGTCGACCGCCAGCACAGATTATTTTTGGAAACATTAAACGACTATTACGAGATCACGTTTGGCGGCAAGAGCGAGGTGGTTGACCAGGAGCTGATTGACAAACTTAAGGATTACGTAATCACACACTTCCGTTTCGAAGAGGACCTGATGGAATCTGTCGGATACGGCGGAATAGAGCGACAGCGAAAGCAACACAGCTACTTCAAATCACTGATTGTTGACTTCGAGTCCGCCCACCAGCAAGGGAAGTCTGAGAGGCTTAGCAGCGCGGTGTCATTCCTCAGAGACTGGTTCCTGAATCACATTCTCGACGAAGACAAGAAATTCTTCCCCCAGCCGGAGCACCGCAACGATCGGCAACTTGGAGTAATGGGCTAGGTTTATTGCACATTGTGGACGAGCGATTGAAAAAGGTCTCAGATTTTTGAATTTTGATTGAATTACCAGCGGCCTAACCCTGAAGCAATATTGGCGACACAGATCGTCCACTTCGACCGGGGAGTCACCTCCCTCTTTCAGGAGGAAAACGTACTATATCTCTAACTTAACAAGTGGTACGTATTTCGGCGTAAGGCCATCGGCGGCAGAGTTTTTTTCGTCACGGATGAAAGCAATCACGAGCACACGGAAACGGACACTATCCTTACATGTTATTATAGATAGATACACATATTTATCTGTAAGTAAGTTATAACATCAACGCTGTCCGGACTGACTCGTCGATGTGTTCCTCCGAAGAGAAATCGGAAGATCATCTGCCCGGTCTTGCGCCAAAGGGAAGCCCATTGATATGCGACCTGGTTCTTTTCCAGAGCAGTCCTACGGTGAAAGTTGTTTTTGACCCGAGAGAAAGCGGTGAGGTGCGCTCCGAAAAGGGAGCAAAGAGGCTTTTTCAGCAACGTCACGAAGCTTTTGCCTCTGTCGGGTCCTGTGGAGAGGATAGTGGGCCTTTTCGAGGTCAAAGGAACCATCTCTCACTCCTCACTGGTACCATGACGCCCGAAAAGGCAAGACTGCCGCACGATTCAAGCATATACGGAACGAAATACTAACTGGTTTGGGGTTACGTGACTGGTCATCCCACCGGTAAAACGAGAAAGGAAACGAGCAATGAACCGCAAGACTATCAAGGAGGCTCTGTGTGGGGCACTGATCGCCCTGGCCCTGGCGCTTGTCCCGATGCAGCAGGCGAAGGCCTGCACCCGCGCGGTCTACCTTGGCCCTGACGGTACGATCATCACTGCGCGGTCGATGGACTGGGCGGAAGTCACGGGTACCGACCTCTGGGCGTTTCCGCGCGGCATGAAGCGCGTTGGCGCATCCGGTCCAACTTCGATCAAGTGGGTGTCGAAGTACGGCAGCGTGGTTTGCTCTTTCTATAGAGCCAGCTCTGTCGACGGAATGAACGAGAAGGGGCTGGTCGCCAACGTTCTCTATCTCACAGAATCTGATTACGGCAAGCCGGACGACAAGCGACCGACCATCTCGATTGCAGCATGGGCGCAGTATGTACTCGACAACTATGCCTCCGTGAACGAAACCGTGAACGCCTTGCGCGATGATCCCTTCGTAGTGATTGCACCGACTCTGCCTGGTGGTAGGCGGGCGGCGGGACATCTAGCGATTTCGGATCCTACTGGCGACTCGGCGATTTTCGAATACATCGGAGGCAAACTAGTCATTCATCACGGCAAAGACTATCAGGTGATGACCAACTCGCCCGTGTTTGACGAGCAACTCGCCCTGAACAAGTATTGGGAGCAGATTGGCGGGATGATCTTCCTGCCGGGCACTATCCGGGCATCGGATCGTTTCGCTCGTGCGTCGTTTTACATCAACGTCATCCCCAAGACAGCCGATATGTTCCAGGCTGTGGCTAGCGTCTTTGGCGTGATTCGTGGCGTCTCCGTACCTCTGGGCATTACCACCCCGGGGCAGCCAAACATTGCGTCAACCTACTGGCGCACGGTCTCCGACCATAAGAACAAGGTTTACTACTATGATTCCGCTACGAGCCCCACCACGTTTTGGGTGCCGTTGGCGGAGCTGGATTTGAAGGAAGGTGCGCCGGTCAAGAAGCTCACGCTGACCGGTGGCAAGACCTATTCCGGCAGCGCTGCAAGCAAGTTCGAACCGGCTCAGCCATTCGAATTTCTGCCAGCTACAGCGAAGTGAGAGTCGAAACGCAATATGCGCACGGTTCTCTTCTTAGCGTCTGGGTGTCCGGTCTGGCCCGTGAGGTGACCAGGACAACCGTGTCATCCTATTCATAGGCCTCAAGAGCCTCATACTGTAGCGAGCTATGGCATAGGATCATTTCGTGGTGGCCGCCACCGGAGCCTACCTCCATTGCCGTACGGTCTCGCAGCTACATCAGTGACTTCCGTGGCTGAAGAGAGAACGATAGATCGTCGTAGTGCCGGAAAATGTATAAACGTAGTAATAGAGTAAGTCGTCTTCACACAACTGAATACTCTTTTAATTAAACAAATGTAAATAAAATGTACACTAATTACATTTTGTATGGAACTTTTTTGATTCTCAGTTGTCTAAAATTTTTTAAAAAAGCGTAATAAAATTGTAAAGTGGAGTTGCGCCTAAAGCCCAGAATTGGGCTTTTAGACGTAAACTAAATGCTATAATTACTGTAATTCTAATAGTAACAGCATTAACAAGGTATAGCAATTAGTAGTTCCTAACAGTTACTATTCAGAAGAACCAATTTTATCTAGCAAACCTGACCACATCCCATCAATCCCACGAGCATATTACTCACGCCAAACAGACACAGAAATACATATTTACCGTAATTATGTGGCGGACTTGCCATTTCGGACGTGTCTGTGCCTGTTCCGTCGTTGGTGTTTAATTCATGTTTTTTCCGCCAGCCTCTTGTAAATCTTCTCAAGCTCTTCAGGTCGCTTCGGCAAGCTCTGGTCTGGCAGTACCTATTTGGAAAGCCTCTCATAAGCTACGGCCAAAGAGCAAGCTGCCCATGGGTCCAGCACGCAACCGATTACCAAAAAGGCTGCTATCCCTAAACATGTCGAAAAAAAGCTTTGAAAAAACACACCAGGATAAATAGATGCTCCAATTCCTACCAACAGGGGCGGACCATAAGAAATAAGTCCTGTGTAGAACAGCTGTCCCTTGTGTCCGGTTGTTATTCTTCCGCTGAGCTTTAGTGCCTCACAGGGGCTGAGTTTCCGGTCCCTCAGAGCGTAGAGTGCCAATAAGTATTTGAGGACCCAAATAATGCCCGGCACCACGAGTAAGATCAAGCCAGCAGCAAATATGAACCCTAAAAAAATCCACGTTAGCAGTGCGGGCCACCACCATCTCCGAAAACCTTCGAATATCGTGCTTAACGGCACTTCCAAGCCCCGTGACAGCTTCAGGCAAAAGAAGCACAAGCCAACCGAGATGATAAGGAAAGGCAATGAAATGACAACGTTCACCATCGGGATTCCGAACAGCGGATACGTTCGATTTACGAAGGTTAAATATAAGCACACATAGTCCCATGCAAACCACAGAAGCCCGCCCAAAAACAGCACCCACTTATTTTTCCTGTATGTTTGCCAACCTGTGCAGAGCCAACTCTTGGCCGTCATCGAATCGTTTCCTCCCATTGCCGTGCCCCCTTTTTGAAACAAGTGTCCTGCCAATGCTCCCTAACGAGTTCTTGCAATTCTAACGCCTGTGGTTCCTTCTCACAAGCCACAATTAAGCCCGCATTGTTATGATGATTCACGATTCCATTTGCATTGAATCCCCGGAAGCAGAAATAGGGAGGCAATGGCAATATCAAAGGAACTGATGACCACTGTCGTGAATTTGGATGTTCCCCTTGAGGTCAAGTTTGAGTGAGGAAGTGTTGATCCTGTCTGGATCATTCTTCTTCGTTTAAAAATTCAAAAGCCGCTCGTACCCACATTGATCAGTTTTTTTGTACGTCAGGCACCAATGGCAAGAAATTCTTGACATTTAAAATCGCAAAGATATATTCCGTTCCGTCTCAAAATATCAGAGGGAGGGATTTAACTGTGGCAACCAAGCCGAAACCGAAGCCTAAGCCTGCATCAAAGCCTAAACCAGCACCGAAGGATAAGCCCAAATCCAAGCCTGCGAAGAAGAAATAGAAGGCACTGGATCAATTTTTGGCACTGGCTCTATGAGGTGCGACTAGATGACGCCGGATAGAATCCAGGCGAATGATGAGTCTCGTTTCGTGCCTCTTCCCTAATCTCATTCATTCCCATCAAGATATTCAAAAGCCGCCCCTACCCGCATACCGGAGTTAATCACCTTTTTGACTCGTCTGAGCAGGTCAACGAGCTGATCCGAGTACATTCTCATCTCGTTCTCACCCAGGAACACACGATCAGCAGTGAAAAAACCCACAGATTCCCATCGTCGCAAAGTTGACTCAGTGATTTTTGTTAATTTGGCCGCAGCATTGATGCCGTAGAATTTCATAAAAAGATACCTCCATTGGTTTGGTGAGAGACATTAGACGTCTCTGTCAAGGGAGGTGGCAGGTTAGTTAAATGTCTGTCAGATATTCAGATGGTGGATGACAAAGGACAGGTAGTCGCCGAGGAAAGTTCTGCCATCAGATGGAATCGCGTCCTTGGGCAGGATATTTTACAGAGTTCACGCTAGTCATCCCATCAGGTTTTCATATTTAAGGATAGGATGGAAAAGCTGCATGGTGCCTACTTATTGTTTTGCGGATCGCATTGGCGGAACGATTGTTTTTTCAAGTGAGACCGAAAGAAAGACCGAATGAGGGTGTGCCGATTCGTCAGTGCTGCCGAGCGGCATTTTGTTTGCTCCAATGTCTATTTGAGGGACGGGGCGTCCACTAGATTATCTTCAACAAGCAAAAGCCGAATGGTTTCCATATCTGCCATTTTCTATGACTCAGGAGGAGACGGAAGCCTCACCAGGGTGAACCAGAACTCTCCACCATGCACTTCAGATTTCACTTCCTCCACAAAATCAGTTGTCCCCTTGTAGGTCAAAACATTGGTGTAATGTCAAGAACTTACCGACGATCTTATCCTTGTAGGGTATTGTTGGCGACCGTACTGGGCCTTTCCCTTGTCAAGGGAACTGTCCGGCGGCGAGGTACCGGCCCAAAGGCCGCACATATGGCAAGACCGCCGCATAATTCCGGATGGAAAGATCTTCAGGATCCGACAAAATTTGACAAAATATTTAGCACTAGTGAAAAGTTGTAAGAGGTACATATGGCGGACCTTCCCTTTGAGCCGACCCAGGAGCAGAAAGAGAGCATTCGCCATCTTGTCTTCTGGCGAAATTATTTTGTGTAATAAATCCGAATTGGGGCAGTTTAATGTCATGCCCCAGGACCACACACGAGGCCGGTGATAATATTTAAATTAGTGTTCTTATTTGTTTGGAACTGCACATGACAGGCAGGGGCATTCCCACTTATAAGTCCACTGTGGAGGAAATCCATCATCCTGCGGAGAGACATAGCAACCGGTGCTGTAATCTATTACGGAAAACTCCGGTGCTGATGGCTGGGTGAGATCCATATATCGTCCGTCGAAGGAATGCCAAGCAAAAGCAGGCCCAAAAACAGAACCGCTAATTAGCAGTCCCACCACAAGTATAGATACAACTAGAAACTTTTTCATAGGTTTTCTCCTCCTCACAGAGTTGCTGTCAATCAAATAAATACTTTTCTTTTACGTCCGTCTCTTCAAACTAAAAAATTCTTTAGACTAATAATTGAGATGCGCCCGTGAAGGATCGGATTCAAGATTAGGAAGAAAGTCATACGGATCTTTGAGAGGCGGGAGGGGTTAAGCTTTGGCGAAGATTGGGGAAAGCGGCATGCGTAAGTAGACTTTGTCGGCATGTAATTATGTATAATATAGTTGACAGTCATTATGGCCTGCAGATGGAGCAGATGATCCCCTTCGCCGCCGGACACGAAATCATTCGTCAGAAGAAACACGGCCTCACTCTAATCGGACCAATCTCGGACACTCTTTTTGATCAGATCATCGCTGGCGGT
>JBKQRG010000362.1:0-18472 GCA_052144015.1 Desulfomonilaceae bacterium | reverse complement strand
TTTTCCCGATCTAATCCTCCGTGATTCGATCTGCGAAGGCGCAGCTTCAACGATTAGTCGCCGGGCCGTCATGCCACGATGAATTGGTCTGCCCTTCCCGTGCCGCGCATAAGTGAATGCTTACGATCTGACCCTCGAAGTCCTTGACGTTTTGTCGATATGGACCAATACTCTGCCTTTGTCGACAACTGGGCGCTGGGAGTAACTTGAAGGCCCGGTAAGCCCGTCAGATGCAGGTGAAGGTTCAAAATGCGCAAGATCGGAATTAGTCAATTCACAACCGGGCTAATCATAGTGATTACCTTCTTGTGCTCGCCAACCTACGGGGATCAAGGCGCTGCATTGATAAACGCAGCCAAGGAGGTCGACTTGAAGCAGGTCCAGGAACTTCTGGACCAAGGAGCTGAAGTCGACGCCAAGAATGAGAATGGGGTTACCGCATTAATGGAGGCCTATGGTAATGGGCACATTGAGATCATGAAACTCCTTCTGGAATGGGAAGCCGCTATTGACCTTAAGGAGAAGGAGAACGGATTCACTGCACTGCTGTTGGCATCTGCCACAGGTAATACTGAGACAGCGAAGCTGCTTCTGGAGAAAGGGGCTGATATCAATGCCAAAGCAAAGGAAGGGATGACACCGTTGTTGTTGGCTGCCGTAGCCAGGCATGTCGAAATTGCAAAATTACTTTTGGATAAGGGGGCTAATGTCAATTCCCAAAATGATAATGCGGTTACAGGATTGGTGGCGGCTTCTTACGAGGGGAACATCGACATCGTGAAACTGTTTCTGGAAAAAGGAGCCGATATCAATGCCAAGAGCAGGGATGGAGAGACAGCCTTGATGGGGGCTTCCGTCAAAGGCCACACTAAAATCGTGGAGTTGCTCAAATCGCACGGCGCGAAGTGATAAATTTCTTCGATCTTTCAGAAAGAGGACTACCAGGGGGAACCCCGCGAAACCGCGGGGTTGCAAAATCCCGCGTCTCGCGGGACTGGACCCTCTTTCCGAATCCCGCGAAACGCGGGATTAAATGGTCGCGGAGACGCTATGGTCCAGCTACAGACTGAGTTACCTGCACACGATTCGACTCCGCTCTGTGTGCATCACCAAGGTCACGGATATTTCTTCACTGTTTGTGAACCCTCAAGAGAAGTCAATGATGGATTGCTGCTGTCAAGATAACCAACTTACTGGTTTTTAGTCATTATGTCTTCATTATTGCATTGGAAACGGACAGGTTTTTTCGCCATGGAGATCGGAATTCACTGAAAATCGGCGGCGGTGGCCGTGCATTACCATTCAGGGGTAATCATTAATAGGTTCGATGCCACCGCCTTGAGTAATTGCCATGGGCCGTCAAAAAGACCGTTTATACCCTTGACAATATATACCGTTGAGGGTATATTGCTGACATGAGATGGGACATCGAATACACGGATGAGTTTGGCGAGTGGTGGGACAGTCTTACCGAAGGAGAGCAAGAATCAGTAAGAGCCAGCGTTAACCTTTTAGGCGATTATAGTCCAAACCTTCCTTTCCCCCGCTCCAGCGCTGCCAATGGGTCACGACATAATCATATGCGTGAATTACGGATTCAGCACTCTGGTCGCCCCTTTCGTGTACTCCATGCCTTCGACCCTCGAAGGTGCGCTATTTTACTGATCGGTGGAGACAAGACTGGGGATGATCGCTGGTATGAGAAATACGTGCCCATTGCAGATAAGCTTTATGATGAACACTTGGAAACACTCAAGAAGGAGGACTCAAAAAATGGCTCGCAAATTTGCTGAGCTAGAAGCCAAAATGTCCGCCGAAGCAATCGCCCGTTCTGATGCGCTTTATAAAAAAATGGTTGGTGAAATGGCGCTGCACGAGTTGAGACGTGCGCGGGGGATATCTCAAGAGAAGCTCGCAGAGGCGTTGGGTATCAAACAACCCAATGTGGCCAAGATGGAAAAACGCGCCGACACCTATATTTCAACGCTGCGTGCGACAATTGAGGCAATGGGAGGAACTCTCGACATCGTGGCTCGTTTCCCTGATGGTAAAGTAAGGATTAAGAATTTCTCGTCTATTGGCAAGGGTGAGGCTCAAGATGCTTTGGGAATGAAGGCAGGGAACAAGAGGAGGAAAAGACAACCCTCAACATGAATTTGTGCTCCTGGAATGTGGGCCAGGTCTCGAAAAGGTCTTCCAAATGGATGACTCAAAAACCGGCAAGATCGGGGATCACCTGAAAATTCACTATAGTACAGTTAGCAAGGTGATTTCTAAAATAGCCAAGGGGTGAAAGCTGGCATTTCAAGACCGGACCCCATCCTGCGGAAGTTCCCCATAAAGTTGATCACTGAGATTCCCAGCGTATCCTGTTGTTCGAGCCACTTCATGCTTCAGTGCTTAAGAGATCGGGAATGACCGGAAGAAAACAAAGGCGGAACAGGGGAAGTCATGATACTGTTCCTGCCTGTCAAAGTCAGGATCCGAGTTGTGTCCGGCGTAATGATGCCATCTCCAGTCAAAGGGGGTCGTCATGTTTTGGCAATCAATTATCGGCGGATTGATGGTTTTGGGCAACACGAAAGTCTTAATAGGTCTTGGAGCATATATGTCCATTGCTGCCCTGATGCTTCTGTTCATAGCCTGGTCGGAACCCAAACCAACTATTTATGACCTGGAACAGCAGCGGATCAGGGAGGAGAAATTCGGCGAACCCCTGCCTCGGATGCCAACCTTTTTGCAGAGCATAATGTTGTCCGTGGCTGATTCCATAGCACTTGGATTTATGATTGCTTGGCTGCTGCCGATATTATTGGGTTTCTCATGGACAATTCCGTCAGAGTTATTGTTTCAGCAATCCTGGAATATACTTACCTGCTCTGCAATTGCAGCGGCGGCGTTCTTCGGGATAGCATATCTGTTGCCTGCCTTTATCCCCTTTGTCGGACGTATTGTTTTAATGTCTCCTGCTTTAGGGGTTTTCATCCCAGGAGTGATTATTCTGCACTTGGTCTTGCCTCTTTTTTACAAATTTCCGTCCTCTAGGCATACTCTCCTTTTGTCTCCTGGGATACTGGCAACAATTGCATATCTTGTCATAGCCGCAGTTATTGTAAGAGGAGTAGGTCTGCTCATTCTCTTGTTCTTCAAAGTGAGTGAATCCCGTGGAGGAACACCAGTGGATTTGCGCCTTGCTCCCAAGGTAATCGTTCCACTGCTGACGGAAGTGAGCGGTATTATCCCGCTATTCATGTACGCCCATTATATGGGATTATTCCTAAAAAAATAGTGGCGTCCCGGCACTTCTTTGGATCCGGGATGCTTGCTTAAAGAAATAAAGGCGCTCCACGACAGCGGCTACTCTACAAGAAGTATTGTTAATGCGCTTTGGGACAGTGAGATCACGAGGCGCAACAGCAGACCAAGCAATCAGTCCTTTGTTTCAAGGGTCACTAGGGGTAAAGATGAACGAGAAAAGTGGGCTAACGAATAAAGAATGGAGATTCGACAGAGAGCCATCAATACTGAGATGACCTGACGAGCGTGCCTCTCGTCCACCGCAGATTCTTCAGGAACTGAGGAATCGTCCAAACCAGCCTCAGCTGGCTCAAGAACAAATTCCGGGTGAGGTCCGGCACTACTTCAAACCTTTTGTCCTGGCCTACTCACCCATCGGCCCTACCGCTATCTCCAGCAACATCTTTCAGCGGCTATCAGGGCAGGAATCACCCCGCAGAATTTCCAAGTGTGCCGCAATTAATGCTGTTAAAGATTTTCCTGAACCGCCGGTTAGGCTGGCGCGAGAATTCGGATCGAAATGGTTCCGTGCTGCGCCATCTCGATTCTCAGGTTTATCAGAGTCAATTTTCTTGACCGGGGCTGGCGTAATTTGTAGGCTTGCCCGCGGCGGAAGGTTTGTTTAGGTTTGGGCATCCCTCTTATTCCGGTGGGTGCAGCAGGTGGCGCCATGAAGGTCCAGAAGAAGATCGGGAGGCAGTCTCCGGGTGGGATTGAGACATTGCGCAAGGAGCTTCGGGAGGCTAAGAAAAGAGAAACAGAACTCCTGGAGGCCATGCAGAATCTCGAAATCGCATTTCAGACGCAAGCCCGTGATTTGGAATACCGAATCAAGGAGTTACAGTGCCTGTTCGGCATCTCCAGGCTCGCTCAAAGGTTCGACCTCTCTTTGGAGCAAGTTCTTCAAGACGCTGTGGACCTGATTCCTCAAGCATGCCGGCATCCTGAGAAAACTAGAGCCAGACTCATTCTGGAAAACCGGGAGGTTACCTCCAAGGACTTCCGAGAAAGCTCTTGGAAGCAGATCGCGGAAGTGGAAGCGCGTGGCAAGCGGATTGGAAGGTTGGAGGTACATTATCTGGAAAAAACCGATGAAGTGCAGTTAAGCCCTTTTCTTGCCGAAGAACACGATCTTCTCACTGCTGCCGCGGAAATGATTTCCTTAATAGTTGACCGGAGACAATCAGAGGTATCCACCCGAGAAAGCGACGAACGGCTTCGCGCTAT
Source organism: Desulfomonilaceae bacterium (assembly GCA_052144015.1). Lineage (GTDB taxonomy): Bacteria > Desulfobacterota > Desulfomonilia > Desulfomonilales > Desulfomonilaceae > DATJPW01. The sequence goes on along the minus strand of JBKQRG010000362.1, from coordinate 13,948 downwards.
TTTCGAGGATGCGAGTGACTCCATCTACATCAAGGGTCCGGACCAAAGATACGTGAAAATAAATCCCGCCATGGAACAACTTCTGGGAGTTCCGGCTTCGGAGGTCATAGGTCGCACGGAATCAGAAGTCTTCGGCGAAGCGACGGGGCGGCAGATTCAGTCGTTTGACCGGCGTGTGCTAGCAGGAGAATTCGTCGAATACATTCAGACGAGGCCGGTGAAAGGGATCCCCCTGACTTTTCACGACAAGCGAGTTCCTCTCAGGGATGATTCAGGTCGCATATCCGGAATCTTCGGTATCGCTCGCAATATCACAGAACTGACTAAGACCCCTTTGCAGCCTCCTGTACAGATCTCTCCGGAGAGGTATCGCTCCAAGGCCATGCGGGAATGCCTTGAGCTGGCCAGAATTGCGGCTGCGACGAATTCGATCATACTATTACTGGGAGAAACCGGTAGCGGAAAGGATTACATTGCCCGATGGATTCACGATCAGTCGAGACGAGCGGCAGGTCCTTATTTTGCTCTCAACTGCGCAGCCTTGCCTCATGAGCTTGCCGAGTCGGAGCTCTTCGGTCACGAGGCAGGAGCATTTACCGGCGCACGAGCCCGCAAGAAGGGGCTGCTGGAATTGGCGGAGGGCGGGACGTTGCTCCTGAATGAAATTGGCGAGCTTCCTTTGTCATTACAGTCGAAGCTTCTCACTTTCCTCGACACCAGATCGTTTCTACGGGTTGGTGGGGACAAAGGGGTCAAAGTCGATGCCAGGCTCATCGCGGCAACGCATCGGGACCTCGGGCAGGAGATTGCCCAGGGACGTTTTCTTGAACCTCTTTTTTATCGGTTGAACGTTTTTCCAATACAGGTTCCGCCACTACGAGAAAGACTTGAGGACATTCCAGCCCTCATTCGTGAGATCCTCGACAAATTGGCCGCTGAAATGCAGATCGATGAGGTTCCTGAGTTCAATTCAGAGCAGATCGGCGCCTTGAGCGGATATGATTGGCCGGGAAATGTCAGAGAACTTCGCAATGTGCTTGAACGAGCATTGATGGTAGCGGGTGAAGAATCGCTCAGACTCCTTATTCCCGGATCCGCGCAGGCCGACGATGAATGGAAGTTCACCTCCTTTTTCCCGTCCGGCCGAAGTCTTCAAGATGCCAGAGAAGAGTTCATGCGAGCACTGTGTCACGAAGCCATACGACGGTGCAAGGGGAACAGGACTGCTGCTGCAAAGCTTCTCGGCATATCGCGGAATGCTCTATACCGTCACATGTCGGGCGGCGCTCACAAAAATCATCATGCCCCTGAGTAGGCAAGAAGGGGTTCGAGTCTATCCTTTTGCAGACCCAGTACCGATTTCGGTACAATTTCCCACCATCGTGCCGTTCTCGTGACAGACCGATCTTCCTAACTTGCTGACATCACACATTAGCCCTCAAATCTGTCCCGTTATTGGAACACTGCGTATCTGCTCCCGTTGCCTTGGCCCATCCAAGAATACGGTTAAGAAAGGGTAACGTCTTAATCTATCAGGATGTATTTCTTATCAGTCCCCTTATATACACAACGGTATGAAAGTTGCTTATCAGTTTGACAGCACTTGCGGGCTACGACTCAGGAAGATATTCCTGAAGATCAAGGCCTTTCCCAAGGCGCCGGTCGTCAGAGACCAGCATGAGGCAAAGTCGGTTACGATTACGGCAAATCCGCAGAGTGTAGACTCATTCGAGCGACCAATACTCCCGGATGAGGCAAAAAAAATCCGGGTGGTTGCATGATTCCATATGGGGGCACATCAAGTGCGGAGCCGAGCATGACTACGGAATGGAAGGTAAAGGAAGATGTTGAATGAAAATCTCATGAGTGATGTTCGGTCGAAAAGTTTAAATGCCGTTAATCAGAGGCTGCCGGGAGGCGCTGATATCAATGCTGCAGACGAGTGGGGAATGACGCCTCTCATGCAAGCCTCTGTCCGCAACCGACTGAAGACGGCGGCCCTATTGCTGGAGAATGGAGCTGGTACGGAGAATGTTGAGAATTCCGTTGGGTGCAATGCTCTGACGTTTGCTTGTCTTTCCGGGGGTTTTGAAGTCGTAAGAATTCTCCTCGATCACGGTGGGAATGTCAACGCGCGGGATAGATTCAGACGGACCGCATTGATGGCTGCTGCAGCAAGCGGGAATATTGGAGCTGTTCTGCTCCTTCTGACAAACGGAGCCGATGCGCAGCTTGAGAGCAAATTTGGGACAACCGCTGCAGACCTGGCGGCAATCGAAGGACACACTGAAATAGTGGCGCTGCTGCAGCCCTCCGGCGCTAGCGCTCGGATCTGGGGCGAACGGCGTCGTCAATTGAAGTCCGCTTGAGGGATGCACGAGGATTATTTGGTGATCGCATCCATCGTCGGGATGGTCTCGAATGAAAGGAGACTGATTGTGCCTGCCAAACCGAACTTCGAAGGACTGATCAAGGCCGCATGGGATGTGATCGAGAGTGATTTCGACCAAACCGCATTCCTGGAATGGAGAGAAACAGCCGTTGAGTATCTAACTGAGATGTTGGGACCCGAGCACTATTATACGAAACACTTTGGCCACAAGGTTTTGCAAGCGGAGGCAATGGGTGTTCTTTCTGGAACCGGCATACTAAGCGCTGCTAAAGAGCAAATAACCAACGGCGATAGCCGACTGCACCGTACTCTCGGCATGTGAATACTCGCCAACACCGGAAGGAATCAGACGATGTTGAAACTTGTTCCTTGGAGATGGGGTGACAGGGAAATGTTCCCTTCACTTGGAGCATTTCGCGGAAAATTAGATTATCTTTTAAAGAAATTCCCGGTTAAAGAAGTAAGCCGCTGGACGGAAAGACCCGAGTTCTCTCCAGCCATAGATATCTCTGAAACCGAGAAAGAGATCATCGTGAAGGTGGAACTTCCCGGCATTGATCAGGAGGACGTGGAAATAAGTCTGTCCGGAGCGACTCTGAAAATCAGTGGCGAAAAGAAAGATGAAAAGAAAGAAGAGGGCGAACATTTCCACAGAGTAGAGAGGTCGTTCGGGAGATTCGCTATGTCGCTGCCTCTTCCATGCCGCGTTCAGGAAAAGGAAATCAAGGCCGAATACAAAGATGGTGTACTTTCAGTTAAGATTCCTAAAGCAGAGTGGAAAGAAATCGGTCAAGAGCGACTTCAAGTCCCCGGAAGCGAAAAAATGACATACCGGAACGCACGTGTCGAGCCTACCGAGAGCGCTTCATCTCACGGCGTTGCCGAGTCCCGCAGAATGAGTTTCCGATGATATCGCGTTCCGGAATCCCTTGCCCCGTCGCATAAATATGTGACATGAGAAGCTCTCGCACGGCTGCCCCGCTGCAATTCGAGGGGTCGACAATGTGAGGGGTCAATTTCGCAGACAGGAGCGCTGATGCTGGGATTTACCGGCACAGTTCTCATGTAAAAGGATAGGCTTATTGCCACTGGGAGGAAGGAAATGCGTGGGAGCAGTTCGTTCAAGGATCCCCTTCGGAGCTTGGGGAGTCGCAATAGCACAAAGGATTTCGAAGTCGAGACGCTGCATCGAAAGCCGGTTTCCAACTCTGTCGGGCTGGAAGAAGGGCTCATGCTGATGATGAGCAAGCTGATCGAAATGACCAGATTGCTTGGACAGTGTTTCTCAGGTTCTCCCGGCGCAGATCCGGAAACGTGCTCCAGACTGGCTGAAGAGGTGCGCGAGCAGAGCCGGATTTTGACAAAGGCTCTTGTGTCCATGCGACTCGGCGAGAGAATGATCGACAGTCTCATGCGTTTTCCAGTCCGACTTGAAAGGGTCGGGCATATGCTGGAGAACTTCTTGGAATGCTACCGAACAAAGAGGCGCACTGAGATCACATTCACCGACAAGGCCCGTAGAGAACAGGAACAGCTGTTTGTGGTTCTCATCGATATTCTGACCAACTTCAGGGACGCACTTCAGAATCCAAGCAGGGAAGGCTTCCTGGCAGTCTTGTTTCAGGGCAAAAGGCTCGACGAGATGGTCCAACAATTCGCCGGCGCCCATTGGAAACGCGTGAAGTCAGGCGCATGCCTGGCAGAGGCATCGAGTATGTGGTGCGAGATTCTTGATTCAGCGAAATGGGCCAACGAGTATCTTATGGAAGGAGCATCGACGCTCCTGGAAATGGGGGAAATGCCGCATCAAGCATCGGTCAGTGCGTCCGACCTGGTCGGTGCGTGAGTGTTAATTCTTGAGATCTGCGCCCCATTCCCTACACGCGGTTGACCGCAGATAGAGAGTTCGGCGGAAGCATTTTCGGAAGCAGTCAGACAAAGGAAACCCACCTCCTTTCGCCGCATCGGATGAACCAAGAGGAAAGAATGGTTAGAACAGCAGACTCCTATCGCCTTAACATGTAAAGAGGTGTTGCAATGAAACAGTATCGATTTGTTACTATGACGCATCATCACGTTTTTGCCGAAACTCTCGATGGGGCTATTGAGGCTTTCAGGAACATGGAGAAGAAGGGACTTCCTCCGGCAGTCCACATGGTCAGCCGAATCGAGGTCGAGGAAGAGAAAGGACACTACACATCGGTGGACCACCGACTCCGAGCACGAGAGCTGTAACCTGCCCCCAAGATCTGCATTGCAAACGTGCCCGGGCAACTTCATCTGCTGCCTGTTTTCTCATGTTTTCCGGGCAGGGTCTCTAATCCCAAAGGGTAGGGCACAGCCGTTCTCAAGCAGAACCTAATAACAGGAAGGTGAGGGCCTGACCGAAGATGGATCAGCCAAGCTCAAAGCTGGTGACTCCGAACCATTTTTCCAGGGGAAAGCCGGGTTCCGGTCTGTTATACATTCTTGTGGTCCGGAACACTTCCTTCATGCCATAGGTTTCAGCGATACTAACCGCATCAGGATTTCTTGCTGGCGTGTCCAGATAAATTTGTATGCCCATTTGCACACCTGCTGTGAGAGCTTGAAACAACGTCCTTGCAAATTCCGCGCTATCGGCAAAAAGCGGGCCGATTTTGTATCCCACTCGGCATTCTCTTATGACCCCGTATGCTGAAAGTCGGCTGTCTTTGACAATTCCCAATGCAGTTGTGCCCGGACGGGTTATCCAAGATTTTAAAAAGGATTCTCTCGAATATCCGAAGACCTCACGATCGTAAGCCGTAACCATTGAGAACGGTATTTCGAAAAGCTCAATGACCTCGGGAGCCACGGCCGACTGCTCACTTTTGATCCATTCAAAGCGATAGTTGGTATAAGCAGGTTTGAACTCGGGGACCTTATGGGAAAGCAAATCCGGACTGACACTGTCCAGCCCTATGCGGCGGTTTTCCAAATACCGCATGCCAACGTCGACCAGCTGCATTCCATAGCTTCTGTGGCGGACTTCCAGCTTCACGATATAGAACCCCATGAATCCGTACGAATTCTCGTATGCGACCGCGGAAACCATAGCCACAGGCTCATCATCCAATAATCCAATCAGAAAGCCATTCGGATCTGCAGCGTAGAAGCATTCCGAGTCATAAATTCCAGGATTCCAACCCTCTATTGTAGCCCAATCCACGGCCATGTCGATTTCGCTTCTCTTCATCCGGTGTATGGTTAAAGCACCCGAGTTCATATCTATACGAAGCTCTTTGTTTGATTTGTAAGGCGGCCTGTGGCCGCCGGTGTTGAAGAATCCTCCGGAAAACCCCTTTTTGCAAGTGCTCCGCGCACGGCGAACATGCATAATGCAACACTGATGTGTATCAACCACCTTCACGATGCATCATGGCCGCACGGCCAGCGGGATCCGGAACCTCTCCCAAAACTCTTCCGGCCCAGAATAGATTTGCACAGCACCGCTTCAATCTTCAAGAGAAAGTTGTGGGGATCAATTAAATACGTGTCGCCGGAACCAGGATGATAAATTGTTCAAAATTGCACCTACAATTGCCGTCCCACAGCAGAAATTAAGTGTGTTGTCACCGGGATTACAGACCTTCCGCCAGGACCGCCGCTATGTGCTTGACCTGGACGGTGCTACCCTGTCTTTTGAGCGCATCGGCGATATTCATCAGGCAACCGTGGTCGCATCCTGTGACCGTATCAGCGCCGGTGCTTATGATATTCTGCGCCTTCTCGTCAGCGAGTGCCATGGAAATCTCCGGCATCTTTGCCATGAAAATGCCTCCAAAACCGCAACATCGGCCCGCGTGAGGGAGTTCAATGAATTCCGCTCCTTTCAGCGACTGCAAGAGCAGGAGCGGCTCTTCTCTGACGCCAAGCTCTCGCGTGAGTTGGCAGGAAGCGTGGTATGTGATCCTGCCCTTTCCGGCCAGGTTGATTTCATGGACCTTCAACACATGGACGAGGAACTGGCTCAGCTCATATGTGCGGCCTGCTATTGCCTCGGCCTTTTGTCGCATCCGACTGTCATCTTTGAACAGCTCCGGATAGTGATTTTTCACCATAGAAGCACAGGAGCCGGATGGGATCACAATGGGACCATCCGTCTTTTCGAATACGGAAATAAAATGTTTCGCCGCGATCCTGGATTCATGAATGTACCCGCCACTGTGGGCGGGCTTGCCGCAACAGGTTTGTCCGGCCGGAAATCTTACATCCACTCCCAAATGTCGAAGCAGCCGGAGCGTCGCTTCACCTGTTTCCGGAAACATCGTGTCGACAAGGCATGTACCAAATAGTTGAATCAGCATTGAGACACCTCACCCTGGAAGCAGAACTTCCCAAGGAATGAACAGCCATTGGTTGCGCTGCTGAATAATCCGGTTTCAAAGCCAAAAAGAATGAAAAGGCACTCGAAACTCTGCTGGTCCACAACCTTAAATTATTTCCTCCGGCCAACGTTCCAGCTCAGCGAACGGCAAAAGGTGCAGCTTTTTGGCCGTGCGCTGGGGCGCAGGGTAGGGCAACCAAGGCAAGGTACCCTAAGCGAACCATCAGAGCCCAACAAATGGATCGATTTTCGTCCACGTGGGAGCGAACTTCACGTCGACATCATCTTGGCGCCCACGATCCAGGAGGAACGCCATGGATTTCGCGAAATTGTCGAACAGAAATGGTATCGGCACCAATGGCTGCTCAAGGGGCAACGTGAAATCGTCCCAGTGAATCGGGATGATACGACGCGCTCCAACAGTCTTGACGATTTCACGCCAGTAAGCATGCTGAAAAACATCATACTGTCTTCCTAGACCCCCTACTGCGAGGAAGACAACATCGGCCCTCCGACCGCACAAAGCTGCCTCGACAAAACCAGCGCTGCTTTGTACCAGCAGCGTTTTTTCATCGTGCTCGATTAGCACTGAAAAGATTCCACCCTCTTGATAATGGTTTGCCCGAAGCGGCGGCACCAGCGGCTCACGAACTTCTCCCCCGGTGAAGACAGTAGGCGCATGCCGCGAGCTAATCAATGTGACCTGAAAACGACCAAAACTTACGCTTTCGCCGTCCCCTACCGTGCGGATATGGTCCTCCGTGAGTCCCCAACCGCGAGCGATGTTCGCTGTCGATTCAGAGCCGACCACTAGCGCGCCGGTAAGCTTTGCCACTTCAGGGGAGTCCATTGCGTGGTCATAGTGGGAGTGAGTGACGATCACCGCAGCGAGGTGCTTGATGCCGGAGCGCTCGAGGGACTTGGCAATCAGTGCTCGGTCGGGCGCGACTTTGCCGATGAATACCTTCCTCCTATCCGGCCGCGTGAAGAATCCATCTGTGAGGATAGCGGTTTCGCCGTCAACAAACAGTAGCGTCGATACACCGAGAAAAGTTACCTGGAGCCCAGTGGACTTACGGTCAGAGGGTGGCAGAACGAGATCTGCGTAGGGTGCTAGGCTTGGACGACTGTTGAGTTTATAAGCGAGCCATACAGCCCCAAATAAGAGCACTGCCCCCAGGGCAATAAGCGCGAAATATAACAATCTCATGCAATGCTCCAACCGCAAATTGTGTGACGGAGCAAAAGCTCGGAGCCGCCGCTTTCAGCCCCAGTTATTCCGGCTATTCTTAGGGAGGTGGACGCTACGATTCGAGCCCTGAATCGGTCATCGCTAACCACGTCAACCTCCTGATCATCCGGTTCCAATCAGCAAATGATTACATCCAGTCGACCCGGGCCGTGAACGCCTACACTGAGGGTCAACTCAACATCACCGGTCCGACTGGGCCCCGTAATAAACGTGATATTGGTCGGCAAAGGTCCGCCCATCCCGGCAAAGAATTCGTCCAAATCCGCAAAGATTCTCTCTCGCAAAACAATGGCCACGTGATGCCACGGCAAAAGCCCAGCTTGCAGAGCTTTTCCGCTGGAACTGAGACACACGATGGTTCCTGTCTCGGCTATGGCGGCCTCAACCTCCTCAACGGTCACCTCCGCGTCGAAGTAATCGCCGGCTCGGCTCTCTGGACAAATCGCGAAGGCCTTTTCCGTCTCGGTAACGCCAGGGCAATACACTGAACCAGCCCCGCCGATCAATTCCGATACTGTTTGCCGAAGCTTATCAGCGTCCGTGACTATCTTCGCCCCGGCCCCGGCTCTGATCGCGTTGGAGCAGAATAGCCCTACTAAATCATCTTTAATCACGATATCCTCCGTCGAAAGCTCTTTTTTGCCGGTGGGCCGATTCCGCTGAACCTGCCGTCGGCTACTGCTCCCTGCAAAAGAGGCCACGCGAACCGCAGGGCGACTTGGCCCCCATTGAAAACAGCAGGGACTCTGGCGGCCAGTGCGAATGCGGACATGGCTGCACGTTCAGCAGCAGGCGTGAAGCCGTCTCTGACCCTCTTCTCCCGCAGTGTAGCCAGCAGTTTCGGAAGAGGGACCTTCACGGGGCAGACTTCTGCACATGCTCCGCAAAGGGATGTCGCATCAAGGAGAGAATGAGTTTTATCCATCCCATACAGCAGAGTCGTCAAGACTATGCCCATAGGACCCGGATAGGTCGAACTATAAGCATGACCCCCAACCACTCTATAGACAGGACAGATGTTGAGGCATGCGCTGCAACGTATACATTTCAGGATTTCACGACATTCACCGGCCAGGATCTCCGATCGCCCGTTGTCCACAAGCACAATGTGCAGCTCCTTGGCCCCGGTCAGCTCTCCGGGCTTTCGAGTCCCGGTTATCACCGACATATAGCTCGTTAAAATCTGACCGCTGGCAGAGCGCGGCAGAAGCCGAATGAATGTCGGCAGGTCTGTTAATGAGGGGATCATTTTTTCGATGGAAAGCACAGCCACATGCAAGGGCGGCAAAGTGGTAACCATTCTGCCGTTTCCCTCATTGGTGAATAGGACGAGGCTGCCTGAATCGGAGACGGCAAAATTCGCTCCGGAGATTCCGGTATCAGCTCTAAAGAATTCCGTACGGAGCTTCTTTCGGGCCATTCCTATGAGAACCTGGACATCTTCCGTATAGGGAACCCCTAGCTTCTGCTCGAAGAGTCGACCTATCTGTTGTCTGTCTTTGTGGAGGGCTGGTGCAATAATGTGTGAAGGAGATTCCCCGGCCAGTTGGATGATGTACTCACCGAGATCCGTTTCCACGACATTCATGTCACGGCGCAGTAAATATTCATTCAGCCCGATCTCCTCTGTGACCATTGATTTGGATTTGACGATCCTTTTCGCTCCGCGGTCTTTGAGGATATGGAAAACAATGTCTTTAGCCGAATGCGCATCTCTGGCACGATAAACTGCTGCACCGGCCTTTGTGGCATTTGCCGAAAACGTATCCAGGTAAGCCGGGAGATCATCCAAAACACGCATGCGGATCTCCGAGGCTTTTTCTCTCCAGACTTCGAGAGGGGTGTCGGAAATACCTATGGCTCGCCCCATCATGAAAAGGTCCATAGCCTTGCGGAGCGCTTGTCGCAAAGCTTTGTCCCGCAGGGCCGCAACGGCATTCTTGCGAAAATTAATAATTGTCTGGGTGTGGTTCACAAATCCTCCAAACTCCGGAAAAGGTCGACTGTCGCAAAGCACTGTGGAGACACTAGGCCAGAACCATCTCAATCAGATGGGGGCCGGATTCGCTCAGCCCTGCAGCGAGTTCCTTGACCAGTTGCTCTGCAGTATCAACGGACACTGCAGGCACTCCCATCCCTTGGCTGATCTTCGCCCAGTCGATAGACGGATTCTTCAAATCTGTGAGGCCCAGTGCATTTTGCCCTAATGGAACGTTCCCGGCTCGCATAAGCTCCAGCTTCAGGATATCGTAACTTCGGTTTGAGCAGATAAGCGTCGTTATATCCAGGCGTTCGCGTGCCTGAGTCCATAATGCTTGTAGAGTGTACATTGCGCTTCCATCAGCTTGCAAGCTGATTACCTGGCGATCCGGGCAAGCCAGTGCTGCCCCGACTGCGCACGGCATTCCCATGCCGAGAGAACCGCCCGTCAGTGTCAACAGACTGTGCGGCGCTGCGGTTGCAGCGAGCTGAAAATACGCCATCCCGGAGGTAACCGACTCATCTACCACTATTGCGTTTTCGGGCTGCAAGGCCGCCAAAACCATGGCCACCTTTTCTCTGTTGAGCGCACCCGTCGGACGCTCGGGGCGCAAAGATGTTGCTGTCGGGGTCGGGTCAAGTATAGTGCTGCTGCCCGCACCCACTGCATCGGCCAGACGTTCCAGAGCATCCCAGACCTTCTCTCCCGGACGGGCGATGGAGCACGTTTGCTGCTTTTCAGTCAACAATCGACTGATCATGCCTTTGTACCCAAAGAACGCTACGGGTTCGTTTGTTCCGGCAAGTACAACTACTTGATATTTGGACAATAGCGCTGCAGCGTGTTCGGGAAAATAGGGGAACCGATCGAGAGCTGGGATGCCCGCGCCCCTCTCCATGTGTGATGGAAAAGTTTCCGAAAGGAGATCACACTGTGTTGCGGCTCTGATACGGGCCGCCGCGTGCATTCCTCGCCGCAACAATGCCCCGCCGCCAAGAAGGATCAACGATTTCGCATCTGTACGAAGGAGCCTCGCTGCGGCTTCTATAGCTGCATCATCAACGGGGTCAAACGAAAATGCGGGAGTTCTTATTGTTTCGTCGGTGCATTCAGACCATTGGCAATCATGAGGCAGTATAAGCTGGGCAATCTGTCCACGCATGGCTGCGGCAACAGCCTCTGCAGTATCCCTCGACAGGTCCGCGACGGATTCGCAGGTGCGCTGCCATCCGGAAACCGTTCCAGCGAGGGCTTCAATGTTCATCCTAAGGGGAGGATCTGCAGAGCGATGCCAGGAAGCGTGTTCGCCTGTCAGGTTCAAGATAGGGATGTGGGCTCGCCTCGCGTTGTGAAGGTTCGAGATACCGTTGGCCAGCCCGGGTCCCAGATGCAAAATAGTCATGGCCGGTCTGCCAAGCATCCGGCCATACCCGTCGGCAGCACCGGTACACACCCCTTCGTGCAGCCCCAGCACTGCTCGAATCCCCGGTATCGTATCCAATGCCGCGACTATAGGTATCTCAGTGGTACCCACATTCGCAAAGCATATCTCAATTCCCGCGGCCAGCGCTGTTTTTATGACTAATTCCGCTCCGGTCATGGTTCTTACGCTCCTCTCTTTTCCGCTGTGTTCAAAGATCCGGCATGTTCCTGGCGATTAAAGATCTCAATAGTTTTGCTCCATTCTTATGAAATGAATGGTTCATTCATGATCCATCGTAAAAAAAACCACAGCACAAATCTCATGCCTCGGCTCCGCGGAGATGGTGTAAATGCTGCGGAATGAAAGCGTGGACTAATGCATCCACGACTGTTTCTTCGGCCACTTTTTCACTGACCACGGTTTGATACATCGCCCGGTGTCTGTGTACGGCAAACCAGGCAATGGTATCCAATATGAATCTGGCTGATGCGGATACATTCGGAATTTTTCTAAAAAGCCCCTGGTGTATCCTCTTGTCCAGATAGACTTCAACTGTCTTATGCAAATCCTTTATGATACTGACATAGAAATCGGCAAGTTCCGGCCAATCGAGTGACGACTGCAACAGAATCGTTATTCCATGCCGATAGGTTGCCATGGCCGAAAATAGATTGCGGATAATCTTTTCGAACTCCTCATGCACGTCCGTCACTTCTCCTTTACGAACAGCATTGTCAATGAAAGCCGTATATTTCGAGGATACAAAGGTATCTTTCCCAGAAGCGATCCCAAAATCCCATGAGGTAGACTCTATAGGAACCGATATTGCATCAAGGTCCTGTTCGTTAGAAAAAATGTATCTCAAAAGAAAATTGAATAACGACTCCTTACCTTCAAAATAGAGGTATAAAGTTCCTGGCGCGATGCCGGCTTCACGCGCGATTTGGGACATCTGTGCCTGCCTGTACCCTCTAGCGGAAAAAACCCGAATAGCGCTTTCAACAATTTTTTCAAGCTGTTTCTTTTTCCTGGTGTTGTCTGTCATATCCTATTCCGTATTCCGGGTTACAAAGTAATGCAAACGAACTTTCCTGATCGCTGCAGTTATGAATGACTGAATCATTCATTAAGTTATATTAGCGTCTCGCTCTTGTCAAGTCTTTTGGAATCAGGAGCTAACCCCTCAGTTACAGGCGCCCAAAAGATGTCATTGCGAGCGGAGCGAAGCAATCTCGCGGCTTTGGGGGATTGCTTTCCCGCGGGACGCAGGGTCGTAAAAGGTGTTTCCCCCTGATCCCCTTTTCAAATGAGGTCAAGCGACAGAAGAGTTGAAATAGCTAGCCCAAAGCTGACTTATGATAAGCAGCCGCATTGAAAGCCACTGCTATTCGATACAAGACCACCAAATTGGTATGTAACGCCAGGTAGCACAGCGCCACTAACTGAATGAAAGGGAAAATGGGGCTCAAAATGCCACTGATAGCCACCACCGTAGTCCTTGTGCCTTTGCTTGCCAAGGTCGGCCTACCGAGGTCAATTCCGAGGTTTTCCGCCCGAGCACTGGAATAGCTAATAAGACTGCTGCCAATGAGGGCTAGGCCTCCGACCGGTATGAGCAACCATACGGGCAATCCCATTCGTCCATTGTAAATAATCAGGCCGAATATCAAAAAACCGTCAGTGTAACGGTCCAAGACTGAATCGAGAAAAGCGCCCGCGGTGGTCTGCCGGGACGTAAGGCGAGCAAACTGGCCGTCGACTCCGTCAAGAACCTGAGCCGCCGCTGCCATTATGCCGGCAATAAAACCCCAACCCAGAGCCAGTGCAAAACCGGCGGAAGTGCCTATCAAATTTGCCAAGACGGTGATCATCCACGGCTTTAGCCATCTGAACCGAACAAGCAGAGGCGTGAGTCGCGCTGAAAGATTGATTTTGATCCATTTGAGAATAAAGCGATCCGTCGGTTTGGTTTGCCATGAAGTTCCTGGATGATTGTCCGGCGTTATCATCGAATCTCTCCTGAAATTATGTACTCTGTGGCGTCACGGTTTTGACAAAGGTCATGCTACTAGACGGAAGAAGAACAATCAACGAATACAGTCTGAAAGCGTCCTCTGCAACGACTTGTAGCGAGAATTGAAGGGAAATCCCTCGTGATTCTTCAGTTAGAAACGGGCAAAGACCGTCATTCCGAGCGAAGCGAAACAACCTCTATTCTCGCACATGATGGAAGGACATCCGGGATTGCTTTCCCGCGGAACGCGGGACTCCAGTGCGCCTGCGGGCGTGCTCACACAGAGAGGTGAGAGTCCTCTCCAGGTTTACGCTACAGCCTGTAACCGACTGTAACTGCGTCGCCGTGAGGCGGGGTGGAGAGCAACAGGAGGTGAACGACCAGTCCGTAGGATAACGAACCCGTTTCGGTCGGGTGGTTTCGGCGAGCCTGCTAGGGAGTGGCGAAGCCTAGACCCATTCTGACGGTGGCCTGAGTCGATGGAACAGACAGAGGGTCTTGAGATGGGAGACCTGTCGAGCTGAGAACAAGGTAGCGG
>JBKQRG010000361.1:0-3153 GCA_052144015.1 Desulfomonilaceae bacterium | reverse complement strand
GGACGCCGTCCAGCGGATAGAAGGATTTACTCTCCCCGGCGATCTCGTGGTAGATCCGTGCATGGGTGTGGGAACTACTGGTTTAGCCGCACGGACACTGGGCAGGAGATTCTGGGGGTGTGATGTTGAGGAACACTGCGTGAATGAGACATTGAGAAGACTGTCGGAAGTGAGTCGTTCCGAAGTCGGCTGACCTTCGTGTGAAGACTCCAATATGTGAAAACCCAGTAGTAATGCGATGATATGCTTGGCTTTCAAAAACCCCTATATTTATCGTGCTCTTGTGGACACTGCTTTTAAAAGAGGCTTAATAAGCCTGCAACTATACCCCCACCCCACTTTCTTCAGTAATAATGCGGTATTCCCATAAGCACACATTCGGAAGGCTGTAACGATGGTGAAAAAGAGACCGCTCATAGCGATCCCTTCCTGGATTTCTTCACATTTTCGTTGGTTTCTACGTGAGGATTCCAAAGTTCTTCGCCAATGCTGTCATTGCAGCTTGAGCGTCCGCCGGGTCAATGTTCGTATTACCTTGGAAGGATTTGCCCAGAGCTTCAGCAGCCCTCTGATAGGATTCGTGTTTCTGACCACTAATGGCCACGGTGGCATCATTGGCGCTTTTGGTTTTGAGTGCTTCAGCTCTTTCTGGGGTATCTCTTTTGGCGAAGTATCCAACTCCACCACCGATGCCGAGAAGCAACAAGCAGTCCACCAGCGGATTTCCAGTAGTAAATTCCATAGTGCACCTCCAGAGTTTGGGTTTAGAGACGTGTGTGATTTCTTCAGTCTCTGTAAACCTATATATATAAATACGTTATTGTATTATTACTTTCGTGTTCCCTCGCTTTTATGCCCATTTGTCCTTCCACGTTCCGGCACGTTTTGAAAATGGGCATAGCAATTTGTTGTAGGCGGATAGGAGCGGGAAAAGAAGACCGCATAGCGGTCTACCTAATTGAAGATGAGAATTACATCTCAGGCATGGGCTTATTATTCTTCAGTTCCGTTATTCTGTTCGGTTTCCACAATCAGTCCTTGTTTTCGCAAGTCCTGTTCCAGGCGGGCTTCTGCCGCTTCCATCCGTTCCGCTCCCATACGGAGGATCAGTTCTGTCCTTTGACCGGATTCGTTGATTCTTCTCAGCAGTCCGCCCATTCTCATTGCCCGTGCTCGGAACATATTTTGGACTTCTTCCAAGAATCTGCCCACAACACCGGAGTTAGGCGGTAGCACGGTTACCTCTGTGATCGGCTGCAGCGCAACCAATTCACCTGCGGTACGAGTCATTTCCTTTTGCTTTGACATTCTCTGCTCCTTTACCACTCTGCACAGTATGTTTGCCACTGGCAGGTTTGACAGTAATAATCCGGTTTCGGATAGAAGACGGATTGTTTAATGCCCCTCCAGACCGTTGTGATTGTTTTCAGAAACCGGCGCATATCATCTTCGTTTCTTGCGGTATTGAAACTGATTAGATCCGGGGTCGGGGTCTTCATCAAGTAGTCCAACCTGTACTTCAGTTCATCGGGATTGAAGCCCAAACTTTTCACAGCCCCCAGTCCGTACGCAGCGAGTTGTCCGTTGTTTTGGATTTGAAACTGCGAAGGTTTGCGAGCGGCGGTCTTCAAATCAACCACAGTTATTTCGCCGGCGGCCGACTTCTCAATAGAATCTATGTAACCGACAAAGTCGGGCAAGGGGTCTGGGTTGTCAGCAATCGCTTGAGATAGATCAAATGCGAAGAATTCTTCCACCGCCAACACCTCGGTGTCGTGGTTCCAATAGTGGTGGTAGATGGAAAGAAGTTCGCCAGCCTTCTTGGTAAGCAGGTTTTCATCTTCCTTTCCAAAGAACCTGATTTGCTCGCCATTGGGTCTCCAAGCATCCCGCCATACGTCCGTCATATTGTCAGCGCTGAGATGGTCGCCATTCAGTGTGCTGTTGAGAAAAGCTGCTACAGCCTGATGGATCGCACTTCCAAAGTGGAGGTTTGCCGGCCTGAATTCCGGCTCCAGTGCATCCACATACGAAAAGCGGTACTTGAGTGGGCACGTTATGTAGCACTGGATTTGTGAATACGACAGATGTGGTTTCTCCTCATTCATAGCGTACTTCTCCTTCCGGGGGCAGAACACAGCTGTCCACCCCCTCATTGGTTCAAACTTTTGATTGTGGTGATTTTCTACGGCAGACTTACTGGGCGGTCTGGGTTTGCAGGTAAGAGATCAGGCGGGATGCATCTTCACGAGTTAGATCCTCAAACGTTGGCGCATTCATGGGGCGGAGGAGATTTGCAATGTCCTCTCCACCATACCGAGCCTTTTTGGTCAATGCGTACAGGGCTCGGCATTGCGCCTGAGTGGATCTACCATTACCATTGCCGTCACTTGACGGTTTTGATTCTGGTTTGCCCGCAGCGCAACCTTGCGCTTCGGTTTTGCCGTTGCCATTGTTGTCTGGGAATACCGGTTTGCTCTCTTTGCCGGCAGTTTGCTCCGGTTCAGACTCTGTGGACGCAACGTGTGAAACTTCCTCTGCTCCGGTGTATTCGACTCCTATGCCACCGAAACGAAGCGCCCGAGCAATCGCTCTAGTTTCAGCCAGCTCAACAATGGAGTCTGCCAGCTTTGCATCTCTTTGGACTGATGCAGTTCCCGTGCCGTCGAACTTTCCTTTCTGGTTTTCCACGGCGGCCTTAACCACAGCATAATCATTGTCCAGCCTTATGATCTCCGTCCGGATGCTGAGTTTATCGTTGTTTTCGTGCAGAATTCTCAAGCGGCCTCCAACAATTGGGAAGGTGCGGGTTTGCCACTCGGTTCCGACCTTCACCTTGCGATGGATCAGCTCACTTTCTAAAAACTGACCATTTCCATTTGTGCCCATATTGGCTCTCCTTTCTTGATGTATTCTGTTTTTCTTTAGATTTAAGGCGGGCGGGACTGCGGGCTCAGTACTGATTCAGGTGGGATGCCGGCTGGTGATGCTGCACTACGGCTATTCCAGCAGGTATGGATTTCGTTGACTGGAAGCCACAACAGCCTTCGCAGCACTATCAGAAATTCTGACTAGGGAATCGCACAACTTGTTTAGCTCCCCAGCCGGAAGAACGAATCTATCGTGCCTGAGTCTACGCTTTCTTACTCGCCC
>JBKQRG010000360.1:0-3644 GCA_052144015.1 Desulfomonilaceae bacterium | reverse complement strand
GATTTTGAAGCCACCCGAAGAGCCTTTTTCGCCACGTCCACCCCTTCAGCATATTTCCCCTCCTGCTGAAGGATCACCGCCCTCGAATTAAGTTCCTGCCACACGCTGTCGAGGCGTTCGCTCATCTCAAGTCTCTGGTTTCAAAATATAAGCATCCTCAGTTTAATAAAGATGCCTGTAGGGGCTGAAACAAGGGCTGCCGGTAACGACGACAGGATTGCCTTCCTTGGAGAGTTCCCTCCCTGATGTGATAGCCGAGGAGAGATAACAGAACATATCACACGAGTCAGCAAGTTACGAGGATCATCCTTGGTGTCGCCCAGAAGTCTTTCAAGGACCTCTGTTGCTTCCCCTTTCATAAATCGGCAGTCGTAAGCGATTTTCCTGGCTAAGCCCGCTTTGGTCAGGGTCACAAGTCTTCCTCCTTTTATTTATGAAGAATAATACCTGATCGTTAGCAGATAGACCAAACCTACGACAACCCCGATCCCGTTCGAGACCATAAGGACTCGATCTTGCTTCATAAGCCCATATATCAACCACGTGGCTATCCCGAACTCCAGAAACACGACACCCGCAAAAGACTGTCCCTTGCTTGACTGGACGCTGTACATTTGCCAGACGTGAAGCAGCGGAGATAGCCCCATCAAGCAACCCATCACTATCGTTATCCATGACCATATTCTGAGCATCGGCGGTGCGAAGTCCTTTCTCTTGAAGATTATATCTTGGCCGGAACCGGCTCCTGGGCGAGTCGGGGGATGGCCGTGTTGTTGGAAGCCTCGTCTTCATCGTCTTGCCCCGTGTTTTTGAGAGGATTTTCTCCTAGCAAAATCGATATGAAAATCAAAATCAGGGAACTGTTTGGGCAGGCGCATGATATTAAAGATCATTACGACAATGGACATCCGATCCAACCACGAAGACAAAGCCCAACCGAAGTGGATTATTACCCGCCGGTCCGCCAACTCCTGTTCAACCGCCTTCAGCAACCCGACCATCTGGTGGTAAAGGCTTATCTTGCTCTCAGCAAATCTGAAATGATTGGGAGCCAACTTCACCGGAGCGCCCTCCCGCGGATTGTAAAACGTAACGTAAGCCTTATTCTGTTTACGCGGTTCCAGGAATCCTTCTTTGAACCTACGGAAGATGATGTGAACATCTTTTTCGGATGATTCGGCAAGAAATAGAATCATATCCATGTGACTGTCAGTTTCGGCAATCGCTTTGATCTCCGGCGCTCTTTTTCGAGCCACCACCAATCCGCCACAGAGGACGACACCTGTGACAATCGCCCACAGCTCAGTCCTGTGCGGTTAGAAAAGATGGGAAGATGCGGGCGGATGCGGCTACGCACGATGACAATCGTGTTGAATTATCCGCACCCCCTTTTCCCGCTGGATAAGACGCGAAAAGCCATCAAAATCGCGTACAGGAAGCCTGAGTGGGCGTTGTGGAGAAACAGGAAGTCTTATCAGGCGCGAGGCGTGATGGAGGATCGGGCCACACGTTATCCCCGGCTGGGCTTAGGACATGAAGAAAGGGGTGAAGAGGCAAGTCCGATTCTGAATCGACTGCCGGGGCGTTTGCCGTTGCTGGACGAGGGGAGCCTGCTGTTGATTTTGTCGCATATCTGCTGGCCCTGTTACTGTTGAAGCCGCAGTTGCTCCCCTCGTGGGTTTGAGAAATGGCCCTACCGGATGACAGCACCCCGAATCCTGGTGCCTAAAGGCGCCGCCTACTGTACCAGTATCCACCGCCACCGCCGAAGAGCAGAAACAGCACAAGGATTATGAGGATTAATTCCATATCATCACCACCTTTCTAAGGTTGGCTTGGAAACTGGCTGATGATGCCCAAACTGGGCCTATCCGCCATTTTCGGGATTTGCTCATGGATCTTCTCGCCTGTCTATAGGCATTGCTGATCTCTCTATGTCCGGGTGACTGACCCTGGTAAATTTCGCTACTCAGCAAGCCTACTCCTAAAATACTCATTGTATTGCCTCCGTCCCTTTATTGGTTATGGGCGGGAATTAATCTCGTTCCGGTCACCCACCGTGACACCACCGGAGGCGGCTGCAGTTGCTATACCTGGTCCACAGATCCAGAAAGCCGTAGCCCTCGCAGTCTAAGTATGCATTTTGCGTGCCTCCTATGGTTAATGGATGAGGTTATCTATAACAGCTTTTATGTTAGTTAGTTAGTCACAGTGATGGAGTGGGGGCTGAGATACGAGGGGTCGGCAACAAAGTGGTAGGTGTCCTAATAACGGGCCACAGAACTCCTGTCTCCGTGTTGTCAAGAGGTTACAAATTCACTATGGGTGATCTCAAAATCACTGATCCTTGGCGACATGCGTATGATCTCAGGTGTCTTAAAGTCGGGCCATCCACCCAATGGGTGCTTTGACCAAACACACACATTTAGGCGGTTCTTGGGGGGACTCCATACCTCTTTGGGATAGTCTCTTCATAAAGACCAAAAGGCAAAAAGTCAAATTTGTCCTCTTCTCGACTCTATCCGAGAAGTTTCCGAGAATGCATTGTCCTCAGTTAGGCGTTTCCCGCCCTGAAGGTTCAATGGAGTGGGTCCGGAGCCCACAGTTCCGATTCGAGAACATCGGATACGAATTTTTGACGACGGTAAAGGGCAATCGGAACCGGTACACTCTCATTCGGTCTTTCTTTCGGTCTTGCCTCAAAAAACAATCGTTCCGCTAATGCGCTCCACAAAACAAATGAGAGGAACAATGCGTCTTTTCCATCCTATCCTTGCATCTCAAAACCCGCTGGAAATTCTCTGGGGTGTTCGCCTGAACTTTGTATCGTTCTCTGCCCAAGGATGGGATGCCTCTTGAGCTTACAGATGAGGTTAGAAACGAACACCTCCCGCCGAACAGTTGGAAATCCGTACTCCCCGTTTGAACGGGATGTTCCGAGTGGGCAAGAGCATTCTGCTCCGGGCATCTACTGGGGCTTTGTCGCTGGACTTTTTTCTGTCCAAGAGCGTCCGCCCCTTTATTTGGGTTGGGTCAATCTCTCAAGGATGTACCCACTAGACTTTAAATCCTGCCGTGAACGCATGTATTCCCGTGATATGACTCTGCACTTACCATTCTACTGACCATGAACGGTGAGAGTTATAGATTCAAACAGAGCATGTTCAAAAAGAAGAAACTATGATTCTCGCTTTCAGCCAAGTGGTCCTTTTTTGCTTGACCGAAAACAGTGTTGTCTTGTAGAGGGGGGAAAACCGATCTTCTATCACAAAAGACTCTCACGAAAGTAACCGATGACACCCATCTAGGAAGGGAAGGGTCTCATGGCAAGACGCGATGATTCTAAAGACAAGACCTCAGACCTGCGGAAACGTGCAGAAAGCATATTGAAAGAATCAGCAGATGTTCTGGAAGAAGTGGATCTGTCCTCAGAGAAGATGCGGCTTTTGGTCCATGAATTGAGAGTTCATCAGATAGAGCTGGAGATGCAGAACGAGGAACTTCGTCAGGCTCAACTGGCACTGGAGGAATCCAGAGACAGGTATCTGGATTTATATGATTACGCGCCGGTTGGATATTTCACGTTAGATGAAAATGCGCTTGTTCTGGAAGCCAATCTTTCAGGCGCGGGCCTGTTGGGAATG
>JBKQRG010000359.1:0-10198 GCA_052144015.1 Desulfomonilaceae bacterium | reverse complement strand
TTTTCCCGATCTAATCCTCCGTGATTCGATCTGCGAAGGCGCAGCTTCAACGATTAGTCGCCGGGCCGTCATGCCACGATGAATTGGTCTGCCCTTCCCGTGCCGCGCATAAGTGAATGCTTACGATTTCTGTGGTTGTATCCTCGATCTTATTAGAAAAAGTGATATCCTCTATCTGCCGGAAAACCTGATTCACGGCATCCTGAGCCGATCCGTACCTATTCACCAAACGGCTATCCCACACTTCCCCTTCTCGGTTCTTAATGATATCAGAGTCACTCAAATGGCGAATTGTCCCTGATTCAGCGAGCTTACCAAATAAGCTATCCAGGCGTGTTTGGGGCAGATTGCATTCTTTCATTACGGAGGAATCGGATATTCCCTCTTTACTGTCCACCACGATCGTCATGATATCTATTTTTTTGCTCATTTTATTCATGGAACTCCACCAAATATTGAATGAAATTATTTTCCGGGGTGTTTAGAACCTCAAAAATCATCTGCTGAGGCAAATGCATTCTTTATGCCATCACTTCGTACGGAATAATTTATTGAAATTATCAGTAACTTCCATATATTAAAATATTCGTAAATTCTATCCTGAATCAGGGAGGGCAGTGCCGGGTCGGGTTTAAGTGTAGGACGGGGGTCTTAAATTCAGAAGCATCTAGGTTCACATGACAAAACAGTAAGTTACCTAAGAGCCTAAGAGGCTCACATTCTTAGTCGCGAGCCTAATTGATCTCCTGCAAGCTATTCATGGCGAGTTCAAGGGGCGTGTAGAAGAGTACGTCCTGTAAGTCGATTTTGCAAAATCGTGACAGAACTACCAAAGGCCAGATCCCAATGGAGCCAAAAATTGTGTCATTTCTGTCGGATCGGCATGTTGTTCTGTCTTGCCGATGATTCTCTCCTGTCCACGTTGTTTCTCGGAATGTGTGGTTTTCGGTTTTTTTTCGATGATGCTATTCTCGCTTGAAAATTGGTCGAACTCCTAGTAGTATGCACAATTCACCATTGCTCCTTGCCCCCAGGGGGCTTTACAGCCGAAAGGAGAACCTATGAGACGCTACGAGTCTGTCATCATTCTCGATCCCGATCTACCGGATGACGATATCCAAGCCTTCACAAATCGTTATACTGAACTAATCAGAAGCTATGGCGGGGATGTTATTAAGGTTGATGATTGGGGTCTAAAAAGGCTTGCCTATCTTGTAAAAAAGCGGGAAAAAGGCCGGTACGTTTTTTTTGATTATGCAGGCGTTCCCGAACTGATCCATGAAATGGAGCGGCAGTTTAAGATTGCTGAGGAAGTGATCAAATTCCTCAGTATTAAACTCGACCAGGATCTCGATCTAGAAGCTTTCAAGGCCGAGGCCGAAGCCAAAGCGGCGGAAGCTGCCCCGGCCAAAGCCACCCCGGTCCAACCAGCCGCAGAAGCTCCGATTGAGGAAATGCCTGCCGTAGCAGCTCCCGAGGATACGGCGGCGGCCGACACCTCGGCGCATGAAACTAAAGCGGAGTCCGGGGGATCCGAAATCCCGACCACTGAGAGCGCAGAAATAAAAACAGAAGAACCTAAGAAGGAGGTGGAACCATGAGCAAGCCTCCCAGAAAACGGCCTTTTCCCAGGACAAAAGTATGCCGATTCTGCGCAGACCCATCACTTAGGATGGACTACAAAGAACCCGGTCTTCTGAGGGCCTTTGTTACTGAAAGGGGAAAAATTGTCCCGAGGAGGATCTCAGGGAACTGTGCAAAACACCAAAGACAATTGACGACGGAAATCAAACGTGCCCGGAATATTGCCTTGTTACCTTTTACGGTACCAAGACGCTAACCCCGATCAGTGGAGCCAAATTATGGATATTATACTACTTGAGCACATCGAAGAGCTCGGGACTGTTGGTCAAACAGTCAAAGTCAAGAACGGATATGCCCGAAATTATCTGATCCCGAAAAAATTAGCCTGCTTGGCGACAGAACAGAACCTCAATCTCTATCGAACTCGAATAGAAGCCAAACAACGAAAGCTTGCCAAAGAAAAGACCGCTGCAGAACAGCAGGGGGAAAAACTTTCAGCCTTGACGCTTACATTTTTTAGAAAATCCAGAGATCAGGAATCAAAACTCTTCGGTTCCGTGACCGCGGCAGATATCGCTCACGCTCTTCAAGAGAAAGGCTTTGAGTTTGATAGGAAGCGCGTTTCGCTTTCAGAACCGCTTAAATCATTCGGTGAATTTAAGGTGAACATCAAAGTACATCCGCTGGTCAAAGCGCCCGTAAACGTGGTCATAAAACCCGAAGGTGAAACTGAAAGTGCCGGCTGAGCCTACCGGACAAATGAGGGTCCCCCCCCAATTTCTGGAGGGAGAGCGCGCAATCCTGGGTGGACTGCTCCTTGACAATGATGCTTTGCCCAAAGTGATGGCAGTGCTGTCTCCGGACGATTTCTACCGGGAGGCTCATCGCAATATTTTCAAGGCGATGATGGAGTTGTTCAACAAGAACGAACCGGTTGATTGGATCACGCTCACGGCAATCCTGAAAGAACAGGCGCTGTTGGAGAGCGTAGGGGGACATGGTTTTCTGGCGGAATTATCAGATGCGGTTCCGAGCGCCGCGAATATTCTTCATTATACGAAAGTGGTCAAAGAAAAATCAGTCCTGCGCCAGGTTATCGGTGCATCTACGGAGATAGGCACGCGCTGTTACGAGGACCACGCGAATATAGATGAATTCCTGGATGAAGCCGAGCAGCTCATTTTCAAAGTGGGTGAATCACGAATTCAGAAGGGATTCGAACATATACATTCTGTTGTGAAGGTCAGCTTCGCCGATATTGAACGGAATTATGAGCGCGGGGAGAGTGTCACCGGCGTGGCATCCGGCTTCCCCGATTTGGACGCTCTTACTGCTGGCTTCCAGCGCTCCGATCTGATTATTATCGCGGGTCGGCCATCTATGGGCAAAACGTCCTTCGCTCTGAACGTGGGGATGCATGCGGCAATAGATAATGGAATACCGACCGGCATATTTTCGCTCGAAATGAGTAAAGAACAACTTGCGCTGAGGATGCTCTGCGCCAGAGCCGGGGTGGACCTTAAAAAGCTGCGAACTGGCTATTTGGCCAAGCCGGATTGGGGCAAACTGATCCAGGCTGTCGGCAATATTTCCGACGCGCCTTTCTATATTGACGACACACCCGCCATTAACACCTTCGAAGTTCGCGCCAAGGCCAGGCGCTTGAAAAAGGAAATAGACCTTCGCATGATTATTGTGGATTATCTGCAATTGATGCGGGGCGCGACCAAATATGATTCGAGAGAAAAAGAGATCTCGGAAATTTCTCGGTCTTTAAAAGCTCTGGCAAAAGAATTGGATGTGCCGGTTGTTGCCCTTTCCCAGTTGAACCGCAAGGTGGAAGAACGCCCGAACAAAAGACCGCAATTGGCCGATCTCAGGGAATCGGGCGCGATCGAGCAGGATGCGGACGTAATTATTTTTATTTACAGAGACGAAGTATACAATAAAAGCGAGGACAACCCGAAGAAGGGTGAAGCCGAAATAATCATCGGAAAACAGCGCAACGGACCTATTGGGTTAGTCAAAGTTCTCTTCCAGGCTGAATTCTCAACCTTTCGTCCGCTTTCCCATAGAGAAGACAGCCCCGAGAGCGGGGACGATTCTGCTATTCTGTCGAATATCTAAGATTAATTCCGATTATTTTCGGCGCTGAGGAAACAAACACCTCTAGAATGTCACCGTCAGGAGTGAAATCCCGCTTTCCGCTGGAAAGCAATCCTCCATGACAAGGAGATTGCTTCTCTGGACTCAAGACAGTTCATGTGCTCTTCGCTGAACCGGACGCATCCCGATCCTTTGCGGTTCAGAAAGATAGCCCAAAAGCGACTCCGCCGGCCACATTGTATCTTGAAATTGTGGCGTCACCACCTTCAATTATGTTGACCTTCAGGTTGGGATGGCTTGTCGCATACGTATTACCGCTGTCTGCGTGACCTTTTCCCGACAATCCGGCGGCTTTGCCCCAAAAGCTCACTTGAACCCCCCATGCCGTTGCCGAGTATTCCGCGTTGGCTTCAACGAATTTGATGGGATCGTCAAGATACGTGAATACCTCCCCCAAAAACATATACGACGGCACAATCGTCGCGGCCAATCTGGTGCGGACCCTGACGTCCGTAAGGGCAAAAGGAGTCCCTATCAGGGAGATTCTATAAATGACGGCGTACAAAGAAAGAAGCCCGACCGTGGGAGTCGAGCTGGGAGACGCCGTCAGACGGCCGGGCTCACCAAAAATAATGGCCGGTGATAATTGAAAGATGACTTTCAGTGCACTGGGAAAACTTTCCGGAAACTCGTAGCCTTCTCATCAGTCATTCTCATTTCGAGAGATCCGGGGTTAATAGAGCTTTCCCTTTCATTCACCGGCCCAAAACGGCAATCCCAAATCAGAATATGAAACCGAATGACATGAATCCGCCTTCTAAAGCTTGGTTGAAAGCAAAGTCGCTCTGTGACTTCTTTATATCCACTACTCGATAACCACCCTTAACGTAGCCCGACCGTCCACAGTTGAGGGGGATAGAGTAACGTGCTCCTGCCTCAAGGTCTGAACCTTCAACGTTATCCAGGAATATGCCACCAGCCCGGCAGTCCAGCGATAAGGTGCCTCCATTGGCAAAGGCCCTTATGCAACGCTGCAATTCCAATCCTGCAATCATGGAATCACCGTTCTTGCCCCACTTTGGCGTGCCGTAAGTACTGGCGGTGCAGACGCTGCAATTGATAGTTATAGTGTCATCGGTGTGGACCCAGTCGGCGAACACACTCAGCCTAGCTTTGCAGTTTCGAACCGCATCATAGATGAGTCCCAGGCGATGATAATAGTGATTCCACTTAGTATTCATATTGTAACCAGTGTATGCCCACAAATCACCCATACCGCTACTGTTGGCCTCGAAACCCAGGACCTGGTAACGGAATGCCCAATTCGGTCGAAACTGGTAGCGAGCGCTGAAGGTACCAACCGCCTGGTGCACGGGCAACCCCAGTATGCCTGTGAAATCAATATCCTGGCCATACACGGAATAGCCGGTAAAATACAGTAAGGAGCATAACCCCGAACCGTAGCCGGTGGCATATGCATTAGGGTTACACGTGACTTTGCCCCTGAGGCGAGCAAATATCACCCCTGCTTCCATTTCCCATTGGCCCATTGCCGGAGTGGGAAGAATGCAATCCGATATCACAGGAAATCCTACCCAGCCTGCTTTGATCTTGCTGACAGGTGGTAGAGGAAAGATGGCTGCAGGACTCGGTCCGTAAACAAGGGGCGGAGGTGGAACGTAAGCCATTGCCGGAGGCGGACCGTAAGCGACGGCCGGAGGTGGAACGAAAGCCACTGCCGGGCCGTACACGGCTGCCCGCTTTGTTCGATAGTGATCTCGCGGCTTGGCCTTGTTTACGTCAGGTATAGGAGAGCTGCTCGTGGGATTGGGTTTGAGCAGTATCTCCATGGATTCGTCAGGCGCAGCGGCCCAGGAGCCGTCTGCAAAGAGGGTTGTCAACAAAATAGCTAGATAAACCAACGGCGTAACAGGTATTCTTCTCAACATACCCTTCCTCCCAGCTCAAAATGTTGGAAATTGCATTAATAGGAGTTCGTAAACTTTGTCAAGTAAAAAATGAAACTATTTTTCCAGGACTTAAAATCATTCTCTAGAATAAAAGCATTAAGGTTTCTTAACTAGTGAATAATACTTTCTTTTTTTGTAACTTCGATAAGCCTTGGTTTTCCTGTTGAAACGCCCGCATCGAAAGCGCATCCCAGTACCGCCTTGACACTCACCAGTGAATGCGATAACCCTATCCACTCAATAAATATGATTAAACCGATCGTCTCCGGCAGATCTGTGAACCGGAGATGACTCGAATTCAATTTACAAATATTAAACAACCTATTAATGTTACTGGAGTTTTAAATAATGACTCGGCGGCTCTCTTTGTGGAAAAGGAAATCTTCACGTTGTTCATGCCCTATTCATGCGCCCCGATTTGGTATTTCATTTTTTCTGACCCTGGTATCCCTGATCACATCTTTTCACCTTGCATATAGTTCAGGCCCCCCACCTTTCAATGGCGAACTTGAAAATATCATCAGGCGGGAATTGCCTCCGAATCATGCCATATCCATTCAGGTTGTGGCTCGGGACACAGGTCGTATCCTGATGGAGAAGAACCCTGACCTACCTCTCGTCCCTGCCTCTACACTGAAAGTGATCACCACCGCAGCGGCGCTGCACCGCCTACAGCCGGATTACCAGTTTTTAACTGAAGTTTTGGCCGATAACATACGAGGGTCTTCGGTGGGCAATCTCTTCCTGAAAGGTTACGGTGACCCGCACCTGGTCAGCGAAGAACTCTTCCGTTTGACTCGCTCGTTGAGGGAACAGGGGCTCAGGGAGATTCGTGGCAACATAGTTGTCGATGATTCTTTTTTCGTCCCCAGTAAACCTCTCGATGAAAATGAGAAATTGGGAAGTAGAGCGTATCATGCCCCTTATGGCGCGCTTTCGCTGAACTTCAATGCTATGAAGATCACTGTCGTGCCTGCGTCACGCGCCGGGCTGGCAGCGCGTGTCATCATCGATCCTGTTTCGGAATATGCGACAGTTAAAGGCGCGGTTAATACTATTAAAGGTAATCGTCCGGCAGAGATCGAAATTACTCGCGATACCAAGCCCGATGGCCGAGAGGTGATTCACGTGGATGGCACAATTGGGGCGCAGGCTACTATCAAGGGGCGGTACATAAATGTGAGTTCGCCAAGCTTGTATGCGGGCGATGTTTTTAAGGAATTTTTGCTCAGGGAAGGGATCAAGGTTACAGGCAGTGTGGTTGAGGGCACGGTGCCGAATTCCGCGATCTGTTACTGGCGATTCGATTCACATCCTCTTGCGTCGACCATTTACTGGCTCAATAAACAGAGCAATAATTTTATGGCCGAGCAGATCTGCATGGCCATGGGAGCCGATGCTCATGGCCCTCCGGGAACTCGAGAAAAAGGACTTGCAGTAATTCGCGATTTTCTTCTCACCAAGGGGGTGGATCGCTCGCATTTTTCCCTGGCTGAGGCGAGCGGATTATCCCGAAGTAATCAGATAAGCGCTTCTGCCCTGGTGACGGTCCTTCGCGATGTGTCCAATGATTTTTCTTGCAGCCCCGAGTTCTTGGCGTCTCTTGGGATAGGCGGCGTGGACGGGACTATGAAGGAAAAATTTACCGATCAGAAAGTTAAAAGGAGAATTAGGGCAAAGACCGGGACCTTAAGAGGAGTAAACTCTTTGGCCGGTTACGGAATCTCGCCTGATGGGAAGACATTTGTCTTCGCGGTTCTTGTCAATAGCCAGCAAAAAGGAACCGGCCTTATTGATTATGGGGATAAAATCATCCGCTCGATTATGGATCTGCCTCTGTCCTCACGATAATTTTTAGTTGCGCAACGGTTGCTCTCTGATTTAAAGCTAATTTATCAAGCTGCCGAGCAGCGAATGTTTCAACCCCCGAACGATCCTGACCTTTAACAGGTCCCCTTCCCTAATACGTTCGGAGCTCTCCAGATTTACTATTTTATTGGTCCTGGTCCGACCGAATGGCTGGCCATTTCCGTTTTTAATCCCTTCAATGAGCACTTCCTCAATAGAACCTTCTGCGTTTTTATGATGCTGTAATGTAATCTCGTCCTGGATGCTGTGAACAGTGGCCAGGCGTTCCATCTTGATCTCCTCGGGAACCTGATCGGGGAGCTTGCCGGCAGCTGTCCCCGGACGCTGCGAAAATTTGAACGAGAAAATCTGGTCGAAGCGGATCGTTTGGAGCGCCCGTAGTGTGTCTTCAAAATCCGCCTGGGTCTCACCAGGAAACCCGACAATAATGTCGGCCGTGACCGCTACATTCGGAATCTTCTCCCGAAGCCTTTGAAGCTTGTCCTTATACTCGAGCGAGGCGTATCCGCGATTCATAGCCGCTAAAATTCGGTCCGATCCGCTCTGAAGGGGCAGGTGAATATGTTCGCAAACCGATTTGAGATCAGCCATTGCCGAGGCCATGTTGTCGTTGAAATCGCGGGGATGCGATGTCGTGAATCGAATCCTTGAAAGCTCCGGAATTCGATTCAGCTCGTTGAGTAACTCCGTAAATAAAGGACTATTATCGAGATCCTTGCCGTACGCGTTCACGTTCTGGCCTAGTAAAGTGATTTCCTTAACACCTCGTTTTACTAGGTCTCGCACCTCGTCAACAACCTCGCCTAATTTCCGACTCTGTTCAGGGCCCCTCGTGAACGGAACGACACAATAAGTGCAAAAATTGGAGCACCCCTGCATTATCGTTAGATATGAGCAAATCTGATTTTTGCCTTTCAATGGGGCATTCATGTGGAGAGATTTGATACCCGTTGTAAATGCAGTCGATTGGAGCTGTTGCCGTGATTGTCCTACTTGTTCCAACAGCTTGGGGAGTTGAGCTATTGAATGCGTGCCGAGCACCAGATCCAGATGAGGAGCCCTGTGCAGGAGCTTCTCTTTTTCCTGCTGAGCCACGCAGCCGGCAACCACTGTAATCATAGGGGAATTTTTTTTCTTTAGCGATTTCAATTTTCCTAAAGCGCTGTAAACTTTGTGTTCCGCTTTTTCCCGAATAGAACAGGTGTTTATAATCACTACATCCGCGCCTTCAGCTGAAAAAACCTGAGTCAATCCTAGACCTTCCAGTAGAGCCGACATTTTCTCAGAGTCGTGGTCGTTCATCTGACAACCGTATGTTTCTATGTAAAAATTTCTGTTAGACACTTTCGTTTCCTATGAGGGCATTTAGCTTTTCAAGGCCTTCTTCTATACGCTTCATCGCTGCGAGTCTACTTTCCCGAATCCGCAGAAATACGGAATCAACGCTCGCTTCGAGGTATTTGAACGCGGAATTTGCAACCGTTTGGGACAATATTTTGATTTTTTTTAAGCGCCTCCCTGAAAGCCACCATACGAATACAATCTCGAAAATTATGAGAACTGCTAGGCCGATCAGCCCCTCCGAGCCGAATAAAGACGTGAGAAAAGTCAGACCGATTGTCAAAGTATTCGGCGCG
This sequence comes from Desulfomonilaceae bacterium, assembly GCA_052144015.1. GTDB lineage: Bacteria > Desulfobacterota > Desulfomonilia > Desulfomonilales > Desulfomonilaceae > DATJPW01. The sequence goes on along the minus strand of JBKQRG010000359.1, from coordinate 1,032 downwards.
GTTGGATGGTCAATCCATTCTTTTATAGGTCCGATTCCGACAAGCTTGACGATCAACAAAATGATCGGCGCCGCCAATACACATCGCTGCCATAATCGTCTCCAAACTGAAAAAAAATCTTTTAACGACAGCTTGGCTTTCTCCAGAGCCTGCAAAAATAATTCATAAGCGGTCCTTTTGGCCCTGAAGATCAATTCATCCGCGGTTTCGAGCCCGGAAGCACCGGCACCCTCAGGAAAGGACAGGAGCAACTCGGAATCCAGCAACGCTACGATCTTTTCCAAATCGCCACGTTTTTCCTTCATCACTGCCTCGGCGACGGATTCAAACTCGGTTTCAAGCCTTCGGTTTGGATAACTTGACCCTTTAGAGCGCCGAACTTTGCGTAATCTCATCGCAGACCTCACCGGTTCGATAGAAGCGTCCGCATTGATAAGTAAAGGCATCACTGATCGGGCTAGCCCATTTATCAATTCAGGTTGAGGTTTCCCGCATGGGAATGTCGAGATCGGCGCATCCAATTCCATGTGGCGGATATTTTTTAGAAGATTCCTTTTTTGTTCCGGCCTGACAGCTTTTCGCAATTCCCCCAATATTCGTCGAGTCTCTGATTTTAGATTGGCGGTTTTAACGGATACTATCTCCTTGGCGTCTCTGGCCGACATGAGGAATGCCCTGAATCGCTCGAATTCAGCTTGAAGAAACTGGTTCTCATGCATTCCTTTAAACTCCTGGACAGCGGAAAGACTGAAAACTCTGGGGTTTTGTACGCCCGCTTCATGCTTCAGCCGAAAGGCAAAATCACCCAATATCTTCTTGAGATTGCTATAGGGATCAGTCAAAGCGCTGTCCATTAATTCATCAGCTTTATTCAGGACGAAAGTATAATTGCGTTGATCGGCAGCGTTCTGTTTGATGAACTCATACAAAATCGCGTCCCCATATTTCTCCGGGCTCGCCATCCAAACTATTCCATCAAGCTCCGGGGCAAGTCGCGTCACATTGTTGCGATTATTTTCATCTTTGCTGTCA
>JBKQRG010000358.1:0-3489 GCA_052144015.1 Desulfomonilaceae bacterium | reverse complement strand
GCCATCACGAAAGCTTACCTGCAAGACAAGCCCGCAGATCTCGCCAAATTCCGAGAGTCATCAGACGATCTGCTAATTCGCTACTCTGGAAATCGGGAAGGATCGCACCGGCTACGATTTTCGGCAGCCAAGGTAGCGGAGCTCTCGCAGAATTGGCCAGCAGCAAGTCCGATTCGGGGCAAGATCGTTTTGCTCGGTGGCTCTTATCTTGGACAGGACCGTCATGACACGCCCATAGGTCAGCTGGCGGGCTTGGAAGTCCTAGCCACCGTCATCGAAACCGAATTGTCCGGCGGAGGGTACAAGGCACCTAGCCGTGGCATCTTGTTCCTCTTGGAACTTTTCGAGGCTTTCGTTTTGATCCTATTCTTCCACATTCTCCGACTGCGCTCAGCCTTGGCTTGGAGCCTCGCGCTTATACCGATGATGGCTGCGGTCTGCAGCAAGCTCGCGTACGGAGACATTCATCGTTTTCCCCAATTTGCGTTTGTTCTGCTCGGACTACTCATCTTCGAGCTTTACGAGCACTTTCGGAGGACCGCTGTTCCCAGGATTTATCACGACATTGCTGGTCGATCCTGATGTGACTCGAAGGCTGATAATTCTATGTTTCTACGAGATAAGAGTTCCATGTGGCTCCTTCCCCTTCTTGCAGTGGTCATTTTCGCTACCTCTGACTCAATGACAGAGGTCAGATCTGTAGGCGATGATGCACGTTCTTTGGATGCCCTGAAGTCGCTTGATTACGCGAAAGTTGAAAATGGCAAAACTGGCGAAACCGTAGGCTACTCTGAGCTGAGGAACATCATTCTTGCATGTGAAGCCTATGCCCGGGGCGTCAGCATGCTACCAAGGTTTCACGAGCCTGTTGTGACGCGGGGTGATACGGGGATTTCCGTTTTTAGACAAGTCTCCCCGAGTGTTGTGTTGGTCGTGACCGGAAATGTCAAGGACGACAAGGTGACGGACATGGGTTTCGGAACCGGGGTCATCATTGATCCATCCGGATATGTCTTGACCAATTGGCACGTGATCACTGGATACGAAGCAGGTGTCATATTCTTTAAGCCTGCCACGGGCACGACGCCTGAGAAGAACAAAGCCTACGTGGTCACATTGGTCGCACAGGATGAGAAGGCGGATCTAGCCCTACTGAAAATTGTCAAACCACCTGCCGGATTACCCCCCGTACAGTTCGGCGATATCTCTATGATACAGGTTGCCGAAGATATCCATATTATAGGGCACCCGCATGGTGAACTGTGGTCCTACAGTACCGGTGTTATAAGTCAAATCCGCGACAACTATGATTGGAAATACTCAGACGGCTCGAAGCATCTAGCGAAAGTGCTCCAGCTGCAGACCGCGATCAATCCAGGAAATTCGGGTGGACCGGTACTCGACAATACCTCCAAAATGTTGGGCCTCGTTTCCATGAGCGAGGAAGGACAGAACCTCAATTACGCTGTAGCAATCGATGTGATCAGGAGCTTTGTAGCTCGTTCAATGGCAGCGAGAACTAGGGGAGCCGGAGTCGGTAGTCAGGGTGAGAAGGGTGAGTTCTATGTAGGCCACACTAATAGCGGCTTGGCTGTAACGAAAGCGGTTTATTCTTGTTGCGTGGCGTATACGACACGCGATCAAAAGGGTTTGGTCGTCGCAGTACTTGTTCACACGGCGAGTGGAGCAATACTGACAGCTTCTGAACCTAATGCGTTTGGAGGATTTCGAGACTGGTCTTATAAGCTGCCTGATGGAGGTGTCGTTGTCGTCACCTCGGACGGGCTTATGCCTGAACTAGTGAGCGCAGGAGCCCGAGAGTGAGATTGAGAGGCCTCATTCGCCAATCACAATGAATGGCGCCCAGAAAAATGGATCCGTCTGCCCGCTCATGAATACCGCGTTCCTTGCTTCCGCTAGAGCGATGTTCTTCCTTTTGCCGTCCAACATGCTTTGGTAATACCGCCTCATGAGTAAAGCCGTTGATTCATCGGAGACTTGCCAAAGGCTGACGGTTACACTCGAAGAGCCTGCCGCCAGGAAAGCGCGACCGAGGCTCATCACGCCTTCCGCACGACTGATCTTCCCGCTTCCGGTATTGCACGCCGATAGGACAACTGACTCTGAGCTCAACTTAAGGTCGAGGATTTCGGACATAGAAAGAAACATATGAGACGGAGCAACGCCGTCATATGACAGCACCAGTGAAGGCTCCGTGACGCCTGTGTCCACGGGCAGCACGCCGTGTGTTGCAAAGTGCACAAATCTAAACCGTGACAGGTCGGTATCCAACACGGCATCCTTCGTCGCAGTCACGCCCTCGCGAATATCAACGCTTTGGCCTCCTGTTCTCAACAACGCAGCGATAGACTCTACTTCCACCGCCGTCCCAGGAAGGCGTTCAAAAGAAAACCCCCTCGCCTTCAGTGCATCCGAATCAGGAGGCTGAACCTCCTTTCCAGGTCGGTCACCTTCATCGCGCCTTGAGGGGCCGTGCACGGCCGGGCGCAAAGCCGTAGCCACCTCGAATCTGTTATCAGCGGGTGAGGTTATTGGGTCGGCGACCCCAAGAAACGCGTTTTCCCACTTAGGCCGGTGACTAGCCGCTCTCGAGAGTCGCAACGCAGATGCGGAGGGGTAATATGTCGTGGGCTTGGTGAGGAAGACAAACTTCCCAGCAGATGCGGTCGGCGACAATAGCTCGAAGGGCAGCACAAACAGCACATCATCGGGAATGAATGTGACATCTTGTGAATCGATGATTGCCTTGGAGATGTCGCGCGGAAACAGGTCGGCGAACAATTCGTCGGCAATTTTCCAATCGACAGTTCCGACCCGGCCGGAATTGAGTGCCTTGCGCAATATGGAGACACGATCCACGAACCACGCACGAGGGCGGGGAACCTTGTAAAAAGATATTAAGTCGTTCCTACTGCCATCCTGACCGTGGATGATCCACACGAAGGTTGCGTCATCCGTCATCTTAAATTCAACAACTGTTTCCCCTGGTCTCAAGGGAAGCTGTGACATTTGCACTGGCTCGGGATATGCGATCGCCGCATATTGAGGCGCGACCTGTCGCAACTGCTTGAGCAGGCTATGGATTTCATCTTGTGTGGATGAGAGATTCGCCTCCAAGCGCTGTTTATCGGCTGGTTCAATCTGTTTTGTGGTGCCGGACGAAATGTCTAATTGGGCCAGCAGGCGATCGCGTTGCGAGAAGAGTTTCCTCTCGTTCTCTCCCAGTTCGGCCGGGAGCGTGGCCTTCATCCGGCCAACGAACACACGCCCCCAACTTTCCGAAAATTGTCTGGCTTTGTTTATTTCAGCGTATTCGAACGCCGAGGAAGCGAGCCTCCCTCGATTCGGAGGGTCTTTCATGCCCATGGAATAGAGAAGTGCTACTAGCTCGTCATAAATATACCCATAAGTTTCAGAAAGAGACCGCTGGTCCTTATCGCTAAGTCGAGTCTTCACCTTTTCGATCAA
>JBKQRG010000357.1:0-5920 GCA_052144015.1 Desulfomonilaceae bacterium | reverse complement strand
ATAAAGCGACTGTGGTCAAGGATTGCCGCTTTCCTCAAAACGAGATTATTCAAAGCGACCTGAGCGGAAGCGATGAAAATCGGCAAACGAATTACGGGCTCGTTCCGGGACCCACATTCCGCGCTGTTTTCTGAGCGTTTTGAGATAGTTTTTCCTTTTGGGGTTCCCATCGTTGTTTCGAGCGTGATCGGAAGGGCGAAGGGGCTTTGTTGATGCTGTAAATAGAAGTGTTGATACCGTTTCCACGACCTTCGCGGACGCAGGTGTTTCTTCGGGCCTGGAGAGAGCCCGTTACAGGGCTTTGTTGATTGGAGCAGGGGGACGTGTGGTTTCATCCGGCGCCTCTTAGCGGTTGCATCGAGGCTGCTCCGTCTGGCCTGGCGCTGAGAGCAGGATCGGTGAAAACAGCCTCCGATAGCCCTAGAATGTGGAGATACCTCTCTTGGACCGGATCGAGCGGCTCGGCCAGGAATCGTCGCTCAGCCGTTCGCATCACGATGACTGATACAAACTTGGTCGTCATCATGAAGGAGGTGGGACGGGAGGTCTGCCTGTTGTTCCAGCCGACCACCTTGGAGTTGCTCTCTTTGAGAGAGACTCTCATGGTCCGCTCCATGAGACGCCAGACCATCAAAGCCAGCACGAGGATCAAGCCCAGCGCTTCGATGCGGCGAGGGGATTTGAGGAAGAGGGCATTGACGATCACGGGGTCCTTGAGGAACCCAAAGTTCTGCTCAACGGAATGTTGATCCTGATACGCTTTCAAAAGCTCCTTTGAGCTGAGTCCTCCCACGGCCTCCTCGGGCTCGTTGGTGATGAGCACAAAGCATCCGGCCTCTTTCCGGGCGCGTGTTATGGCCTGTTCCCTGGACTGGAGGCTGATTCTGAGCCGGTATGCGGTGCGTTGGATCTTTCGCGTTCCATCGGCTTTGGGTCTACCGGTGACGTAGATAGGTTTTTCTTCCACCTGGCCGACCAGTTCATGGAATCGCCCCCTGGGAAGTCGGGAGATGGCAGCTTGCGCATCGGGAAGACAAGCATACTCGATCTTCTCCTGTTCGCTTGCGATCCTCTCTACCTCTGCCTTGTCTCGCTCGAGGGTCCGTTCCAGCTTCTTTACCCGGCGCTCATCGTATGCATCGGAGTGAACCACCAAAGCCCGATACCATACCCCATACATATCCACCACGGTCTCAAACCCGTGGTAGTGAGCAGGCTTGCGCTTGGGAGTGGAAGGCTCTTCAGATAAGGTGCCCAACTCCTGCCAGCTGTCCTGTCTCACTGCCTCGGCAATAGCTTTGCCACACTCCTTGTACGATGCAGGAAGCCGAGAGACAAAACGAAAGCCGCTCTTGAAATCATCCATCAACGCAAGATTATCCCGAGTGATCAACGCCGAATCCGCTACATACAGGAAATTGTCCTGTCCCAGCTCAGCCATCCGCTCCACCATAGTCGGTATCAGGTTGCGGTTGACTACCTTGTCAGATTTATTGCCGTTCTCACACTTGGAGTAAATCGGGATACCCGCGTCCACACATAAAAGCGAATGCACCAGTTGCTTGAGATCCGGTCGATGATCCTTGCTGAATCCGAAGGTGATCACAAAGGGCTGGTCGTGAGACTCCTCTTTATACAGGTCATAATCCCCATACACACTGTGAGAGGTGGTATCCTGGTGAACATGCGTGGTGTCCAAATCAAAGAGCTTCACCGCCCTAAGGGCCATCGCAGAAAGCACCTTGCTCGTCCCCACATCAAAGATACGGTCCAGCGCCCGACCCAGCGCATCGTCGTTGAGCTTCTCCGGAGAAATCCCCTCTCCCAAAAGCAACTCCGTGTCCAACTTTGCAAACGCCTGAGGAAGACGAAACAGAGGAGTCCTTCCCGAAAGTGCATCCAGCATCAGAGCCAAAACTATGCGACCAGGACTGATCCCATTCTTATGGCCGCATAACCGGTCAACCTCCTCCACCACTCCGATGGTCCGGGCAAATGCCGACACGATCGGAAGATACCTCACGTCACTGGCTCGGATAGATTCCCTATCGCTCATCGCAGGACACCTCCCCAGCAAGATGAACCTGCTCTACCACATTCCCTTCGCGTGTACCAGACCCTTTTCACACAAACTCAGAAAACTACCTCCAGCCGCCATCAAAAAAGTGCGAAACGCGAGTCGGGACCCGAGTGGGTTCGTATTTAGCTGCGAAGGCAACATCCTGGGGCAGGTTAATCTCAGTTAAAGGGGCGGAAAGGAACAAGCCGGCTGGGGACCACTGTTCAAAAAACTTGCAGAATTCTGTAGGCACACGTCACTTTTTTGCGTCACGCATCTTGGTGCTCGCTCGATAGATACATCCGGGAGTGTACCGTTTGTGACAACGGTCGAGAAACCGACCGGCTGCGACCTGAGCAAGGAAAGACGATGGAAGCAGCGGAAACATCCTCTGTAAAAAAACCGTATTATCACCCCTGAACTGACGAGAAAACTTCTTGCAATTTCGTAACTTTTCCCTCAGTGTCTCACGGTATCCTACGAGTGATTGTGTGGGGGAGCGATGGGTGAAGGGGACCCAAGAGATTCCGGATGCAAGGAATTCGAGGAATGCCTGCAGTCGCTTGAATGGAGTGACACAGCCGGCACGCAAACCATCGACCTGGAAAGCTTCTCTGAAAATACCCTGACTTCTTCGGGCAGTTTTGATCTGACAGGAGTCAATACGGGCGTATTGGCCAAACTCCTCCAGTCACTCGCTATTCCTGCCTTTTTGCTTAATCCGCGACTCGATATAGTTCTTGCCAATCAAGCTTGCTCGCATATTGATTGGAGATACAAGGATATAAATGGAAAGCCCTTTTGTTCACTTTTCGTCAATGCATGCCTTGGCAATGAAATTCAGGAACTTTTGCAAGGAGACTTTTCTTCACAAAAATATCAGGTTTATGCCGATCTCCAAATTTGTGAGAGCCAAATCTGGGGTCGGATGAGTTTTCGTCCTATCAGAATCAAGGAGTTTCGATCCGTCCTGGTGCTTGTCGAGGACTTGACCGCCGAACAAAAGAAGCTTCTTCTGGCTGAGAAGTATCATGAGGAACTGAACAAAGAAATAACTGAGCGCCGGAGAACAGAGGAAGATCTTCGCAAATCGGAAGAAAAATACCGAAATATTATCGAAACCATCCAGGACGGTTACTACGAGACTGACATAGCCGGTAATTTCATATCGTTCAATGATAATATGTGTGAAATCATGGGGTATTCCCGGCAAGAATTCCAAAATATCAATTATCGAAAGTTCGTGGATGAAGAGAACGCCTTCAAGATATATGCGGAATTCACCAAAATTTATGCAGGCCGGCCTCCTAAGAAAATTTTTGACCACGAGATAACAAGAAAAGACGGAACCAAGAGGAACGTTACTATTTCCATATCCCTGGTCAAAGACACTTTCGGCCGCCCCATAAGATTTCGAGGAATTTGTCGTGATATTACAGATCGTAAGCGGGCGGTCAATCATTTCGCCAGGATGGAGAAGCTTGAGTCTATCGGAGTGCTTGCAGGAGGTATTGCCCATGATTTTAATAATATTCTCACCTCGATTCTTGGGAACATTGCCCTTTCAAGAATGTCTTCACAATCTCGCGATAACATTAATCGAAGACTGGAAGAGGCTGAGAAAGCAATCGACAGAGCGAAACATTTGACTCAGCAGTTGCTCGCATTTTCCAGAGGTGGGGCGCCTGTCAAACAAACCGCTTCCATTTCGGAAATGGTCAGAGATACCTGCGAGTTCGCCGGGAGAGGCTCGAATGTCCGCTGTGAATTCTCGATTCCGGACAATATTTATTCCGTCGATGTTGATATGGGGCAAATTAGCCAGGTAATCAGCAATCTAATCATAAACGCGGAACAAGCCATGCCCGACGGAGGGGTGATTCATGTCCGGCTTGAGAATGTTTCGATTAATAACAGAGATGAACTCCCCCTGAACGAAGGCAAATATCTCAAATTGTCCATACAGGATCATGGGATCGGCATACCTGCCAAAATCCTTCCCAAGATCTTCGATCCATATTTCACGACGAAGCAGAAGGGGAGCGGTTTGGGACTTGCCAGCGCCTATTCGATCATCAAGAGCCACGACGGGCTGATTACCGTAGAGTCGGAGCCTGGAATCGGGACGATCTTTCACATCTATCTTCCAGTCTCTGACAAAGCGATGGCCGAGTACAAGGATTCGGAGCGCAGCGCCATAGCCGGTGAGGGAAAGATATTGCTCATGGACGATGAAGAGATGATAAGAGACATGGGAAAGGAAATGCTGACCCTGTTGGGCTATGACGTTGACGTGGCCGGAGATGGTGATGAAGCAATTGAGCTCTTCCGCCTGGGGAAAAATTCAGGTTACCCTTACTCAGCCGTTATTTTGGATCTAACTGTTCGCGGTGGAATGGGCGGAAGGGAAACCCTTCTCAAACTGATGGAGCTTGAACCCACGATCAAAGCAATTGTCTCGAGTGGTTATTCGAACTATCCGATTATGAGTGACTATAGAAAATATGGTTTTAGTGGAGTTGTGGTCAAGCCATACAGCCCCGAAGAACTTAGCCGAACGTTGGACCGGGTAATTAAACGCCCTGTGCAATAAATCTTGATTAGTTCGACAAGATGAACTGTTCAAGTAACCATTCAGCGGGCCGTAGATCGTGCTGGAAAAGGAAATCACCGAAAACTCGTCCAACCGAAGATCTCAAAACCAATAACGATCTCCTAAAGACCCGGCGACGACGCTAAGCCTTATCAGATTCGTGGCGTACGCAGTGCTATCACGGAGTCTAAAGAATGAAAGATAGTGCAGGTACGCCAAAATCGTGGAATGTTCAGATTAAGACTCGCGCTACATAAGAAGCGCACCGGGTTTGATCCTAGGTGGCTGCCACGGCTCCGATGAAAAGAGGCATTTGCAGAACTGTGCGACAATCGTAGAGGAAGTGATCGCTTTGTACCAAGCCGACGGAAAGCCTCTTCCACGGTCGATCGCCGGGCGAGACTTTGCCAATAGGATGCAGGACGTAGCATAGCATAGCTAACAGGATTGACACAGACCTTTGCACAACTGCGGAATTCCGGGGAAGATAATACTAATTTTTGTTGAAAGCTGGGCTGCTCTCTTCTTGCCTCGCTCTATGCCTCATCTGTCCCGCATTGTACCGCAAAAAAGCAGTGTTATATTCCCCCAAATCACAGAATTTGCAAATTTCTATCCGGACCGGAAGCCGGCGAACGAGGCAGAAGTTCCGAGAGTTTACCGCTCCACGGCAATATGACCCTATCAACCACAATCGAGATCGACAAACCGTTTCCGCTTTGGCGATGCAATCTGCCTTCCAGGGTCAACAATTCGCTCGTATAAATGACCTGTGCACAATCTTTCTGGGCCTTGGGAAACATAACGGCATCCAATAACCCCGTTTCATCTTCCAGAGTAAGAAACATCACCCGCTTACCGCTTTTCGTGGGCGGAGTATGCACAATTACAAGAAGACCGCTAACCCGCACTCTCCGCCCTGAAGGAATGCGACGAAGCTGCCGGGCTGGGACAACTCCTTGAGTCCGTAACTCACGTCTCAACACCGCCAAAGGATGCGCACGACAAAAAACGCTCATGGATGCAGCTTCATTGAAAGTGTTCATGGCGAATGAAGAATTATGCTGGGGGAAACTTCTTGTCCCGCGTTCCGCGCGGGATTTCCCCCAGCACCCCCTTCAAGAACTCCTATTTATGTCATCCCTGCCGCCTTTAGTGCATGGGCACGAGGGCCCGGCAGGGATGACACAAGTTGATGCCCAAAATCGCACCTTGCCGAATAAGCATTATTAGAATTTTGGAAGAGCTTTGCGGGGAGGAACTTTTTG
>JBKQRG010000356.1:0-5793 GCA_052144015.1 Desulfomonilaceae bacterium | reverse complement strand
GACTTGATATCAACGAATTACGGTCTCGCCTCTTGGGTCCCGCATCGCGCCGCCTTATTTGTCGGCGGCACAGGGGGGGAGCCCTTCTTCACCTCTGCCAAGAATCGTAAGTCGCGTTGTAGGGCTATTACCAAAGTGATTTCAAAGAATGACCGGGAGCAGCATCTGTCTTTTGAACACCGGATCCCGATCCACACAGACTGTATAAACGCGAAGTAGGTAATTGGCAATTGTGAGGTAACGACCTGATATGAATGTCCTTATTAGACAAGGTGAGAAAAACGGTAACTTCTGATACGGAAGAAGACAGCCTGCGTTTGGACTTCATACAGACTGACAATGACATAGACGCAGAGAAGCGGACGCGGAAACGCTGCCCGCCGGTCAAGCTAGTCGTTATGTGGCATTCTAGTGGAGGGGATCATGAGAACGGCCCGAGGCATCATGACAATTCTAGGTCGCCCCATTTTTCTTGTGCTTAATGCGACGGGGGCGGGATTCCTCCTCCTTTCACAGGCACTGCCTGGACTCTGGAGCATAGGCTTGGCCACGGTTGGGTCAGCCTTTCTAACCATCGGCATAACTCTCCCTGTGGCACTGTACTTTCAAGTGCAATCGAATGCAGAAGCATTCAAAATATTGAACACATGCAGCAGGGTCGGGATTGAGTCCATTTTTGTCTCGAGGAAACGGGACGCCGGTGACCTTCGAGACGCGATTGCGGACGCGGTGTCCAAGTCCAACACGGTTTCACTTCTCGGCATTGCCTTTCGCACTTTCACGGATCCAAGTGCAGAGTCGAGAGAAGGCATCAGCGAAAACATAAACTCGCCCTCCACCCGTCTCCGAGTGCTACTCCTCGACCCTGAATCTGATGCCGCGCAGCGTAGATCGAAGGTTGAGGTGGGGAACGCCACCATCGACGATATCAAGTACACATTGGAGAATAACCTGGTGGCAGCAGCAGTAGAGCGGCTGAGGCGGGTGCGGCGTGACCAGATGGGAACGGTAGATAACAAGCAGGCTGGCAGCCAAGACTTACGCTGCTCCGTGAACTGGCGAGAGAAGCTGAACATGGAAGTACGTACCTACACTGCCGAACCTGTCGTATTCCTGATGGTCTTCGATGACGCGATGTTTGCGGAACAGTATCACCGCGGGCGACCGAACGAACTTGTGCCTGTGGGCAGCTGCATAGGCAAGTACATGCCGGTAGTTCAGTACCGAAGAGGTAGCACGGGATTCAGATTCCTTGAATGCCACTTCGAGACTCTCTGGGATGAGGCGACTGATCGAACCGATACGATTGTGCAGACAGCGCTGGAGAGGGACAAGGCTTATAGTAAACATGATTGAAATTCGTGCTTAACCATGAGTCGTTTTCGCCCACCCAGCGCCGGGTCCGAGCGGCCCAAGGGTTTAGACCCAGAAGTCAGTGTCGTTCGCTATGCTGATCCGTGACCCAAGAGGGAGAAGCCATATTGAGCAAGGCATCTGCCTGATCGGTTTCGCCTGTCCGTGAGGCCAAGGCCGACTGCGGCCCTGTCAAGCTCTACTAGATCCATTCTGCGTGCCCTTCTCATTTGGGGAAGTCCAAGCTCCGGCTACTTTTTCACATTTGGGCACTCGGGACACGCGTACAATCATATCCCCTCTAAATAATATAGATATTTAAGGGTTAGTGGGTAAATCCTTGAGAGATTGATCAAAAGAAAGGAGGTACGTCCGTGAACCTACACCTCTGGCGGATCGTTGTGCTGCTGGTCATTCAAATTGCTCAAATGAGTGTAACCAAATGGATTGACCAAAAAGCAGGTGGCAGGAAGAAATGAACGAAAGACGAAAGGAGGCCAAGAATGCCGACATTCAAATTCAATTCGGAGAAGCCGTATTATCAAGACGGACGGCTGGTGAAAAGAGTGAAGACGCAGCACAACCTCGTCGTGAGTACTACAGACTGTGCCATCTTGGGGTGGACTGCTGCGCTTTTGCTGGGCAAGCTGACACTGGCCCTGATTTTTAAACGCAACCCGTACCGACTGCCTTAACCTAGTGGCAAACAAGATGAGGAAAAGGAGATGGAATACGAACGAACAGAGTTGACCGAATGGTATGACCGGCAGGGACGAGTGCGAAAGCGCAGGATCAGACAGGACAGATTCGTTCTTTCACCTTGGGAACTCAACACGATGTGCAATTCCCTCGTAAAAATCTCTGATAGTGCTTCAAAAGCGATTGTAGCTTCCAATGTAGGAAGTCGTTATCTGCCGAAGTAGTCCGATCAACTAGCCCGCCAATCACCAGCATTTTTCTTCACTGCGCCCGCACACACGCCCGCATTAAATCTATAGAATAACAGAATAAACCCAGAAAGGAGAAAGAACCAATGAGCACGAATGGATTCCGAGAAGACGAACTCGTATCCCGGAAGATGAAGATCAATGGTGAATGGCAGACCAGAACCTTCCCCGTTGTCGGTGGTAGGCTGCGCCTAACTCATGAAGAAAACGATAAGTTGAGCCTCCAAACGAAACTGGTAAGCTGGGATGGTCAATATGCCGTATTCAAGTGCTGCGCCGTGACGGGCAAAGGTGAGTTTATTGGTTACGGCACCGCCAATACTCAGAGAGATTCCCGGCTCGCCGAAAGTCTTGTTGAGTTGGCGGAAACACGCTCTATTGCTCGAGCCCTAAGATTTGCTGGATTCGGACTTGAATTCACCGGCGCTGAAGAGGTTTCTCATGTCCCAGCTTCCGAATCCGAACCGGAGCGAGCCGCAAACAAAGTCCTCTACGGCAACGGCAACGGCAAGCCTGAAACAAAACCGACTGCTAACGGGCAAGCGACCTCGGCCCAAGTGAGGGCGCTCTGGGCGTTGACTAAGAAAGCCCGCTACAGCGAAGAGGACATTGAATCCATGCTCCGGCCGCTCAAAGCCTCAAACTTCCAAGATCTCACGAGAGAATCCGCGTCTCAGCTCATCAGCTCACTGCAGACCGAAGTCGCTGCATAGATCCGGTCACAACACCAGAAAAACCGACAACACATTGGAGGGGACAGGATAGGTGCGTTCTGTCCCCAAGAAAGGAGAATTTCGCCATGGCTCAAGGCACGATCAATCATCTCTCATACTCGCAGATTTCCACGTATCTGACCTGTCCGCTGCGCTACCGATTTCAGTACGTTGAAGTCATCCCGCCCGCTTTCACATCGGCTGCTCTGGCTTTTGGTGCAGCCATCCATGAGGCTGTAGCGGCCTTCTACCAAACACGGCTTGAAGGCGATGAACTGCGGCCCCATGAAATGCTCGACGTGTACCGGGATACCTGGAGCAAGGCCGAAAATGTCAAGTTCTTCAACGGTGATGGCGAAGAGTCGCTCAGAGAGAAAGCGAAGCAAATGCTGGCAGTATTTCACGGCTCAGTCGATCCGTCCGTGACTATCTTGGGAGTGGAAGAATTCTTCGAGCTCCAATTTGATGGAGTGCCTCCGTTCCACGGGTACATTGATCTGATCGAACAATCCCAAGACGGAACGATCACGCTTGTGGACCTCAAAACTGCATCAAAGAAACCATCGGGCTCACCCGCGGCAAGCAATCTCCAACTCACCGCCTATTCGTTGGGGGCGTCTGCCATTGGATTCGATCCTGAAGATTTGACCCTACGCCTCGATGTGATCACAAAGACGAAGAGCCCGGAGCTATCCCGTCACGAAACTACCCGGACAGAAACCGACAGAGATCGTTTCGTGAAGCTGGTAAAACACGTGTGGCACGCAATTGAAGGTCACGCATTCTTTCCTCGCGAAGATTGGCACTGCAACCAATGTGCCTGGGCTACACAATGCAATGAATGGTAGGAAGGAGAAATGAAATGCCTAAAACCAAGGAATCCAACCAAAGTGCCGCTGAATTGATTCCGTTCCAGCCGTCCACAGAAGTGATTCTTCCGCCTCCCAACTCGGGCGTTATTGGTAGGTTCTTGGAAGAAACCGCCAACATGTTTAAAGCCCGAGCAATGAGAATGAGCGGGCTGCTGAGAAGGATCAATGAATCCGGACAGCGAACGGAAACCATTCTGCGAACTGCGGCTGAACGTATGGAAGCAGCCGAGGCCAAACTGGAACAAGACATGGTCAAACAAGGACTTCTGCCCGATAATGGGAATGGAAATAATGTCGGGCATCACAACGAATAGGACTCGGACGTACCTCGTTTAATGAAATTGACCGCACAATAAGCGGTCTTTTTTCCAGTCTAAGCTCCCGCCACAGACCCTCCAGCAACGTCTTAACCCTAGCGTTTACGTGGAAGTACAAGGGGGTATGAAACTGACACACACGCAAGAATCAATAGAATAGAATAGTTATACCTATAGGTTTACAGAGACTGAAGAATACACACACGTCTCTAAACCAAACTGGAGGTGCACTATGGAATTGAGCACTGGAAATCCGCTAATAGACTGCTTGTTGCTTCTCGGGATCGGTGGTGGTGTTGGATACTTCGCCAAAAGAGATACCCCAGAAAGAGCTGAAGCACTCAAAATCAAGAGTGCCAATGAAGCAACCGTGGCCATTAATGGCCAGAAACACGAATCTTATCAGAAAGCCGCTGAAGCCCTGGGCAAATCTTTCCAAGGCAACCAGAACATCGACCCAGCGGACGCTCAAGCTGCGATGACCGCTTTGGCAAAGAATTTCGGAATCCTCACGTAAGAACCAACGAAAGCGTGAAGAAATGCAAGAAGGGATCGCGTTCAGCGGTCTCTTTTTCGGTCTGTTCTGGAGTCCGGAACGTGGACAAGTGGGAAAAGCGGCACTGCTGCTCTGAAAGCACCCGCCCCTATACCTTTCCACTACTGTTTTTCACTTTTTTCAGCAGTGTCCTGGGTTTCTGAATGTTGGAAATGGGGGCAGCTTTAAGGATGGGATCAGGAGGGGCAGTGCCCCTCCAGTGTTAAGCAAATCCTTAAATTGGGTCATTGGGTAAGCATCCCAAGACGGAAAAACAATTTCGATTCAAACAGCGCTTTGAACAAATGCTGTATTCGTGTTTCCGTAAATATGGCCGTCCTGTTTCATCCTTCATTCGAATAAATGCCAGCCGCCCGTGCTTGGATTTCTCATTTTTGAGCCAAAGTCTGTCGGCCATGTCCTCCCAATCCTCTAGCTCCGGAACTCTTGCTCCAAGAAGAAGTTCTTTCTGCTGATGTCCGTCCAAGTGGGTCAGAGTCAGCGCAACTTGCTGGGGTTTCTTGGGTCTCTCTTCCGAAATGCCGGTTTCTGCGGTTTGGGGATATTCTCGGTTCCTTCGGACTCCCGGGTTAAGCGGTATTCTTTGTGTTTTGCCCCTAATTTCGGCCACGTCCTTAACCAATTGTTCAAAACTCAATTGTTCATTACCTGGAGCCACAAAGCTATTGGTTGACTCTTCTTTTCCCACGATCTGTCCACTAGCCGGAGTTTCCTAGTTACAGTTGGATAAACAGATAACTCCTGAGTTTTGCAGGTGTTTCCTGACGTCGATACTATCCCCTAAACTATGATGGCTGTAATGTTATGATATAAAGCTTGACAAGGCGATGACTATCCCCTAAGACAACTTTACTGAAAGGGGGCAGTCAATGGAGCGCCTGGAAGCCAAAAAGATCAACGGCCGGACCTATTACTACTATTCCAAATGGGGTTGGGTAGACGGCAGGTGTCGGCGCCTTTGGCAGAAATACCTTGGAAAACTGGAGGATATGGCAAGGGCAGTGGAAGGCGGAGGCCCGCAGCCACTCTATGCCG
>JBKQRG010000355.1:0-3655 GCA_052144015.1 Desulfomonilaceae bacterium | reverse complement strand
TAGCGATCGAGGGTTACCATGGCGAGAGCGGCCGTCAGAACCGGAAATGCCCAAACTATTAGCACGTTGGTGCAAAAAGCAGTCCAAACAAACAACGGCATCCGCATGGCCTTCATGCCGGGAGCGCGCATTTTCAGGATGGTGACGAGAAAATTGATACCGGTCATGGTCGAGGCGATACCGGCGATCTGGAAGGTCCAGATCCAATAGTCCACCCCGGTGCCGGGGCTGTATTGTATTTCGGTCAGCGGGGCATATCCCGACCATCCGGCTTGGGAAAACTCCCCCACACCCAGAGATACCATGACCAGCAACGCCGCGGCTGTGGTTAGCCAGAGACTGAGCGAATTCATAAAGGGAAAGGCGACATCGCGTGCCCCGATTTGCTGCGGCACCACGATATTCATCAACCCGGCCAGAAACGGCATGGCCATGAAGACGATCATGATCGAGCCGTGAGCGCTGAATATCTGATCGAAGTGCCCAGGGGTCAGAAAGCCAGGGGAGCCGCCCGCGGCAATGGCCTGCTGAGAGCGCATCAGAATGGCGTCGGAGAACCCCCGCAGCAGCATGACCAAGGCGAGGATGATGTACATGATGCCGATCTTTTTATGGTCGAGACTGGTCAGCCATTCCTGGTAAAGGTAGGTCCATTTCCGGTAGTAAGTGACCAAACCCAGGATCACCAGGCCCAGGAGAACCGCACCCCCCACGGCGCCCATCACGATCGGGTTGTCATACGGCACCGCGGCCAGGCTTAAATTGCCAAGCATATCAATGGTCCTCTGCAACGCCGGTCATGGCGTGTGGAGAAATTGGTCCGCGGCTCATGGGACCGTGACCCCAATTCGGATCAAATTTGCGCAGGATATAGTCAAACAGATCGGGCTTGACCGAAGAAAAATAGAGCACGGGGTGGCCGATGTTCGGCCTGGCAAGCTCCTCATACCGGTCCAGATCAAGCTTTCCTGGAGATTGTCTGATCTTCTGCACCCAGGCTTGAAACTCCTCGCGGGAAACCGCGTTGGCATCGAAATACATGTCCGCGTAACCGGGACCGCTGAATTGCTGATTGTGACCCTCATAAGTTCCTGGTTTAGAAGCCAGGAGGTGCAAGCGGGTTTGCATGCCTGCCATGGCGTAAATCTGGCTGCCCAGCTGCGGGATGAAGAAGGAAGTCATTACGGTGTCCGAGGTGAGTTTGAAGCTGACCGGAACATTGACGGGAAAAGTGATTTGATTGACGGTAGCGATGTTTTGATCCGGGTAGATGAAGAGCCATTTCCAGTCCAAGGATACGGCTTCGATGTTGATGGGCTTGTCGGCCGAAGGGATGGGCTTATAGGGATCCAGAGAATGGGTCTCGGTCCAGGCCAGAATCGCAAGAACCGTGACAATGGCAATGGGAACCGCCCACATGAAAAAATCGATTATAGCGGAATAACTCCATTTCGGCATATAGGTCGATTCGGTATTGGAAGCTCTGTACTTCACGGGAAACCAGAAAGCCATGATGAAGACGGGAATGAGGACGATCAGCATGAGCACGATGGCCGCAATGATGAGGAACCGCTCCGCCTCGCCTATCGGTCCTTTGGGGTCGAACAAGAGTACCGTGCTGCAACCTCCGAGGAGAGTTACGGCAGCCAGGGATGACAAGCCGACAAAAATGAAATAATTCTTTGTCTTCATTTATCCCCAAACGTCTCAAGGGTCTTTACATTTTGGAAAAATCATTCGCCGAACGGATGTAGGCATGATAGAACGGTCTTCAGTGCTCGTCTCCACCAGCCGATGCTCCCATCACCACAAGGTCATTCCTTGGCATAAGCCCCGCCTTCTATAACAGAAATGGATATAACGGGAAAGACTGTCAAGTACGTCGATGTCAATTTTAGGGAACAGAGACGGCAGCACAGCGCTGATGTGGGCCAGCCAATTAGGGTAATCTCGAATAAAATTGCGGGGTCGGGTCTTGAAATGACCAGGCCTCGGTTAGTAGAATAGAGCAATCAGGGGGCACCTGAAAATTCACTACAGTACTATTGGTATGTGATTTCGGGAACAGCCAATTGTGAGAACTGGTTTTTCAAGACCTGACCGTGTACACTTTTCGAAATATCCTCGCGATTCGCCACAAGTTGTCCTAGAGAGCAATCTCAGCGTCTCATCGGCAGCGTAGAAGATCGAGATATTACGAGTTGATACGCAATTTCTTATAGGTGACTTAGTTTACCGGGAGGTACTGACTTGGTACAGCGGTCCTCGGAACGCGGAATTAATCGGCACCTAGAGACGGGTTTTAAACCCGGTTCATCATCTCAGCATAACAAGGGGGAGAAAAAACGTGGTTAATAGTAGGGCTTTATTGACTCCATTTGACTTGCATGGGCTTTCTTTGAAAAACAGGATCGTCATGTCGCCCTTGACTCGGTCGCGGGCAGGCGAGGAGCGTATGCCCAATGCATTGATGGCCGAATATTATGCTCAAAGGGCCTCGGCCGGATTGATCGTAAGCGAGGCGACAGTCATTTCGAAGCGAGGCATTGGCTGGTTGAACAGTCCGGGAATTTATTCGGATGCGCAAGCCGAAGCCTGGAAATTGGTGGTCGATGCGGTTCATGCGAAAGGTTGCCCCATGTTTCTCCAGCTTTGGCATTGCGGACGAGCTTCCCATAGCAGTTTTCACGAAAATGAAGGACTTCCGGTAGCACCTTCGGCCATAAAGCTCAACGGAGACTACATTCATACGCCGATCGGCAAGCAGCCATACGAGACGCCCCGGGCGCTGCAAACGGATGAGATACCTGCCGTCGTGGAGGATTATCGACGTGCGGCGGAACGTGCGAGGGCCGCGGGGTTTGATGGCGTGGAACTGCACGCTGCCAACGGATACCTGATAGATGAATTCCTGCAGTCCAAGACCAATCAGCGTACAGATCGCTATGGAGGCAGTTTGGAGAATCGGTACCGTTTTTTGGACGAAATTTTCAAAGCTGTGGCCACCGCCTGGCCTTCTAACCGAGTTGGGGTCCACCTGGCGCCGAACGGCAATTTCAACGATATGGGCTCGCCCGATTACCGTGAGACGTTTCTGTATGTTGCAACACAGTTGAATCGATACGATCCGGCCTATCTTCATGTGGTGGACGGCTTGGCATTTGGATTTCATGCACTGGGAGAACCCATGACGCTGAAGGAGTTCCGGGAGGTGTTCAAAGGACCGCTTATAGGCAATTGCGGGTACACACGAGAAGCCGCAGAAGCTGCAATTCAGAATGGCGATGCAGACTTGATCTCGTTCGGTCGGCCTTATCTGAGCAATCCCGACTTCGTAGAACGTTTTGCAAATGACTGGCCTCTGAATCCGACGGCGGACATCAGCGTTTGGTACTCCTCTGACGCTATTGGGTACACGGATTTCCCAAGATACGAACGTTAAGAGCTGACTCGAGAAACAGCGAGGACGCGGGGAATTCTCATACGAGGCCGTAAGGAGAGGAAAGACAGGGAACCCGCCTTTCGAACGGGAAAACAAAGATGCGGGGGAACCTCCTTGAGGGGAAAGAATGCGGGGGAACCCGCTTTTTTGTCCCGCGTCCCGCGGGATTCCCGCACCCTCCGGCAATCCCGCGAAAACGCGGGACTATATGGC
>JBKQRG010000354.1:0-34481 GCA_052144015.1 Desulfomonilaceae bacterium | reverse complement strand
TTTAGTTCAACTTAAAAACCCACGTCCTTTGGACGTGGTCAGAGTCGTTTGGCTCTGCCGCTAGATTCCCTGGATTTTTCGTCGAGACTTGGCGAAAACCGGGGGTCAGGGAACACCAAGAATCCTGGATTTCGCCTTTCGCCGGAATGAGGGTAGTAAACTGCCACAACAACGGCAAGCGGCCTAATTCGCCGACAGGCCCCCTATGGGGGCCTAAAGCAAAGCCACGTGCTATGCACGTGGATATTTACGTAGTGCTCAAAGAAAACTTTTGATCAGCGAATCCCATCCCTTTTCCCTGAATGATCCGTATATGTCGCGTATAGGCTCACCACCTGTGGCCGCCGCGGCTTTCGGATCATCGGTGATCATGGATAAAAGTCGTTCGGCCTCGTTTTCCACGAATTTTACACTATCAATCCCGAAATAGAGTTCTTTAAGATCAGATCTCAACTCCGCGGGATCCACCAATATAACCCAGCCTGCGCTGTACGGGTCGGCATTAGCAGTCGTTGGATAATCGAAAAGCTTCTGATTCACGGCGGTCACCATACCGGATAGAGGAACTCGTACACCTGCTTCGTGTCCTTCGCGCTGGAGTGTGAAGCATTCCTCTCCTGCCTTAAAGCGCGTCCCAAGCGACGGCAGTCTAAATTGATCGACTTTTCCAACCAAGCTATTACCGAAATCATCCAATCCCACGCGAATTCTGCCACCGTACTCAACTCTCGCCCAGCCATGGCCTTTGTGAAGATAATAGTCTCGCGGAACCAGGTATCCGTGAGCATTGAGGTATTGAGGAGGCCCGAACAGAGTGTGGTCCACCTGGATCATATCATCCAGCATCTGGTCGAATGGGCAATCGCCGCATTCAAAATTGCGGGCGCACATCTTGGCTTTGGGCGCGCGACCTGTCAGAGCGTGACGGCAGTGCTGTTCTTGACCGGCCAATTGGAACATTTTGGTGTCCCATCCCGCATCCGGAGATTCCTGCGACATTCGCCTGGCCATGGCCTTGTCAAAGGTGCAGGTTGTGCAATCGAATGCGTTATCACAGTATTTGGTAGGCACAACTTTGGCCCGCATCCAGATGCATTCTTTTTCGGTGAAGTTGAAACCGGCTATGCCGCCTTTTCTTTTCTCTGAGGTAGCCATTACAAGCCTCCTTTATATGGTGGTATTCTCTATTGAGTAAATGTGAAACCGTTGATATTCGGGCGCTCCCAGCTGGCCGCGTTAAGCCGCTCTTGCGGTCGTTATGGGAGTTTGTTTCCGGGCCGAGACGACCGGAGTCATATCTTCGAGCATCTGATCGAACGGGCACGTCGCGCATTCGAAGTTGTGAACGCACATCTTGAGTTTGGGGGCTCGGCCTGTCAGGGCATGAATACAAATCGGATTTTCCGTAACTGGATTTAGCACTCTGGAAGTTTGTTGTGTTGCCATGACGGGCCTCCTTGGATTTTGCTTTGGATTGCATTCTCTGCCCCTTGATAGAGCACGTTCCGTGCCAAACCTATTTACATTGGCTATGTAGTTGGAATGAAGCGTGATTGTGGTTCTAGGCGTAAATATGGAGACAAAGGCGAGTGAGGTGAAAAACATCAAAAGTGGTGTTGCAAAAGACAACTCTATTAATTAACTGATTAAGATAAGGTGATAATCAGAGCAGTGTGGTAAATGGCCACACCTGTGTGGCAAAAGACCACGGTTCGCGGCCGGTGTCTTGGGTAATTGTAAGCAAGGTCAATTCTGGTGTGTGGAGAGCGCGCCAGAGAGATCGTAAATAAACAAAATCCGCTGACTGCAATCACAACAATAAGAGCCAGTGGGATCATACAATGAGGCAACTCTCATCGGCGGTAAACCTCGCGACGATGACCAATTGTTATAACAATTATAATAAGCGATTCCTCATGGATTTCGTATATTACTCTATAGTCGCCAACCCTCAGACGCCAAGTTTGGCTGCCGCTAAGCCTTTTGGATGCCGCAGGCTTTGGCTGTTCTGCCAAGCCACGTATCGCGGCTATAATTCGATCTTGATATGGTTGTGTGATTTTGGCGAGTTGTTTTTGAGCACGAGTTTCAATGAGCAGTTCATATTTCAATCGGACAGTCCTTCGCGAATCTGTGCCACAGCCTGCTCGAACGGGATCGGTTTGGAAGCGTGTTTCTTGGCCTCATCGTAGGCCCGGATATCTTCAAGTTCTTCAAGTAATTCGATAACTCGATTCCATTCTGAAATAGGTATTAGAACAGCTTTGCGATTTCCTGCCTCATCTACTACGTATTCTTCATGCAACTGGATCATGGCCTAACCTCCTGGCCATTGGTTTCCACTTGATATTAGCGAATCGTTTCTATTCTTTGCAAGTGCAATCATTTCGGAATTGAAATCCCTCAGTTACGCGGGACGTGGATTTGTCATTGCGAGGCCGTCAGGCCGTGGCAATCTCCGTAGTTTGGGAGATTGCTTCGCTCCGCTCGCAACGACACTCTTTGGCTGCTACTTTGGGATGCAGCACCAATGCCGCGAAGAAAGACGAGGACGGCTACTACTGGATCACCTTGTGATTGAAGAGTTACTTGCAATTTCATCCAGGATCATCTGGGCCCTGGGTGAAGAGAGGGTCTCTAAAATTATTATCGGCTTGTCTTGTGCAGAGATTTCATCGCCTTTGCCACAGCTTCAGAAAGGAAAAGCTCACAGTAGTTACAGAGATAGTTCAGCTTATCATCCAATTCTTTGAGGCTGTTGGATGCCCGCATCACGCATCTGCCAGTGTGGCAATGCGGCACATTGAACGTATGGCCCACTTCGTGGAGAGCGACCTTTACTAATCGGTCCAGGAAATGATCTGTGGACACGGGTTCGCCCGCTTGTCCTCGATAAAGGCGGAAGCAAGACACGACGGCAGCTTCTCCAGCCATGTACGCTTCTCCAAAAACGTAAGTCAGTATGGGAGTGCAGAGATCTTTGTTTGTGATGCCCAGCACTTTGAGGCCCCCGCGGGAATGTTCTTCAGCCAGATACTTGATCACAGACATGGAATTATATTGATTCCGCGACTCCATAAATGCGGTTTGCGGCAGAGGAACAGGCTGCCCCAGATTTATAGGGAGCCTCAGGGTTCCCTGCAAACTGTCGCTTACGACTCGAACCACGTCAGGTCCCATTCTGCCGAGTGGAACCACCGTTATCAGGCCGGCGTTTGTAGCGGGGGATTTGGCGTTCTTTGGTTTCTTCGTCATAAATTGTCTGATTGCGGGAGACTATTCATCTGGGCACATGCTTATCAATTAGAAGATTAGGCTTTTAAATCGTACTTGCGGATTTTTTTGTGAAGCGTGGTCCGATCTACCCCAAGAATTTTAGCGGCTCGGCTTATATTCCATCCCTCTTGATCAAGGATGAGCTGAATATGGCATCTTTCCATGTCCTCCAGCGATCTCGGCTGGGAACTAATGGAAGCACATGTCTCGACTGGCGTCAGATATTGGAACGCATCTGCACCGATGGAGCGCTTGCGTGATGTTACGACCGCGCGCTCTATAACATTCTCAAGCTCGCGAATATTTCCCGGCCAATCGTACTCGACCAGAAGCGTCATGGCTTCGTCGTTCACAGAATCGACTTCACGATTGGTTTCTTGCGCGAAATGCTGAATAAAATGGTTTACCAGAAGCGGAATGTCTTCTTTCCTTTCCCTTAAAGGCGGGACTCGAAGCGAGATCACGTTAATACGGTAAAAGAAGTCCTGTCTAAAACTGCCCTGAGCGATTTGTTCGTTCAGGTCACGGTGGGTAGCGCTTATGAGACGAAAATCAGCCCTGATCGGTTCCACACCCCCTACCCTGTAGAAGGTTTTTTCTTGCAAGACTCGCAGCAGGTCTACCTGCATTTTTGGGCTTATCTCCCCAACCTCATCCAGGAACAGCGTGCCGCCCTCGACTACTTCGATCAATCCTTTCTTGGGCCTGACGGCTCCTGTGAACGAACCCTTTTCATGACCGAACATCTCGCTTTCCATAAGGGTTTCCGGGATAGCCCCGCAGTTTATGGGCACGAACGGCCTGCCCATTCGTTTACTATTGGCATGAATGGCTCTTGCCACAAGCTCTTTTCCGGTCCCGGTTTCACCGACGATCAAAATTGACGAATCACTGGCCGACACATCCTTTATTGCATCGAATAGTTCCAACATCGCCTGGGACTTGCCGATAATCTTGTCTGTGGCGGTCCTGAATTTACTCACCTCTCCCCGAAGGTACTGTGTTTCCTCGAGAAGTTTCTTGTGTTCCATGAGCTTTGTCATCAGCAGACCAAGACCTTCGGGATCGAAAGGTTTGACGAGAAAGTCATTGGCTCCTAGCTTCATGGCCTCCACAGCATGCTCAACCGTCCCGTATGCGGTTATTATGACGACGACTGTGGACGGAAACGATTTCTTCACTTTTCCGAGCAGACCGAAGCCGCCCATGCCGGGCATCTTTATATCGACAAAAAGAATATCGTAGACACTCTGCTGCATCAGATCCAGCGCCTGCTCCCCGGATTCGGCCCGATCCACGATTGCTCCTTCTTTTTCCAACCACGCTGCGAGGGATTCCCTTACGATGAGTTCGTCATCAACCACCATGAATCTGGTTTTTCGGCTCATAATCGGATCTGCGCCTCCTTAGGTTTTCCTCCGCCTGGGACGATGTTGATACGAGTTCGGATTGTGCCGGTTACTCCTAATGACAGCTGAAACACTCCCGGCGCACAATCTTAGTCGATAACTGAAAGTGAAGCCACATTGCTAACCTTTTCGTCCAGTTCATCCGGCTCACCCAGAGGTAAATTGAGAGTGAAAGTCGTGCCTTTTCCCTCTTCACTTTTCACCTCTACTGTCCCGCCGTGTTGGGACACGATGCCGTAAACCACGCTTAGCCCAAGCCCCACCCCTTTACCTTCATCTTTCGTGGTAACAAAAGGTTCGAAAATAGTCTTCTGGATTTCTTTGAGAATGCCTCCACCCGTATCGGTCACCTGTATGGTAACGTACTTCCCTCGTTTATGGATAGCCGCGACCACCCGAATCAGTCCGCCTGTCGGCATTGCTTCCACTGCGTTCAGCACAAGATTGAGCAAAGCTTGTTTTATCTGGTCACGATCGCAGTAAATAGCAGGCAAATTATCATCCACTTGTTTCTCGAAAGTAATATTCTGCAATTCCATTCTATTGCCTATCAGAAGGACGATTTCGTTCAATAAGTTTGCGAGATCGAGGGCGGTTTTCCGGAAACTGCTCTGGCGAGCAAATGAGAGAAGCGCGCGAAGTATCTGACCGCATCTCGCGGATTCCGAGGATATAAGCTCGAGATAGCTTCGGAATTTCTTGAGCTGTTCGGGCGTTATGGTATCGCCGTCCAGTGAGGAACTCATGAGTTTTGAGAAGGTCAATATGCCCTGGATGGGATTGTTGATCTCATGAACCGCTGCTGCGGCAAGTTTTCCAAGCGCTATCATTCTATCTTCATGAAATATTTGAGACACGTTTTCTTTTATGTTCCTGACCTGGCGGTCAAGCGCTCGATCCATGCTTTTAGTGACATCCTTCCACATGACCAGAGCCCCTCTTTTACCGTGTTCGTCTTCTTTAAGAGGATACCAACTGATCGTGTAATACCTGGACCGACCGTCCTCCCGCGCTTCTTCTCTGACCGTATGAGTAACTTGGCCTTTGGCCAGGACATCCTTGAGAACGCATTTATGACCGAGATGATAGCAGGGTTCAATGCTGCGATGGATTATCCAATGGCAAGGGCGACCGAGACAATCCTTTCTTTTCAGTTTGGTACGCCGGAGGAAGGCGTCATTGATTTCTTTGACTTTGAAGTCCTCGTCAACTTGCATAATACTTATTTCAGCATTCTCCATAAGGGCTTCTTTTATCAACTCGACGCTCTGCAACTTGCTTTGAGCTGTTCCGAGCTGCCCGGAAACCATCCTGAGGGTCCTAAAAGCCCCCAGAATAAAGGAGTCAACAATCCTGGTTTGAGGCGGGATCACCCTTAAGAGACGCTTTCGTAAT
Source organism: Desulfomonilaceae bacterium (assembly GCA_052144015.1). GTDB lineage: Bacteria > Desulfobacterota > Desulfomonilia > Desulfomonilales > Desulfomonilaceae > DATJPW01. Next base: position 28,401 of record JBKQRG010000354.1, on the reverse strand, counting down.
CGCGGATCGTCAGAGGTTATGATCAACAAGTCTGGCGTGTGTTCTTTCATGATCTTCCGGTAATCATCAAAGACCGGAATTTTGCCGCCAATTTCCGATTTGGCCGCGTCAGGCGGCCAGCCATCCACCACGATTCCCAGCAAGATTGGATCCAGTCCTATAGAAGAAAGTGATTCACTGATATGCTCCCATTCATCCAGAGCTTCTTCACCGCCGACAATCAGCGCCTTGACAGCTTCACGACCCGAATCGGATTCCATTACCTTTTTAAGAATCTTCCCGTTTCGGGTACTACTACCTTTTAATTCTTTTTTATGTTTGCCCATCAGGACCTCTGTCTCCAAAGATTGTAGCAAAACAATCCGTTGGGACAATAGCTTAATGATTCTGTAAGAAAGCCGCCAAAATAATCATCGGTTGGACCGGGCTTAGCTTTGCATTTATTGACAGTAAAAGGGGGCTGTGCTAATTCCAGGTCCGGAGCGCTGAGTTAACTGCGTTGGATAACTTTTCGGCTTTAGATACGATCCAATTATAGCACTTTAATGACTATGCTGAACAATGTAGCCGAAACCGTGAACCACGCGGCGATTGTTTTGTCTGTTATAAGAGTATCATCTTCTTGGACCCGTGATCCGATTCGGACAGGGGATGTCTCTATGAAAATCTTCTTCCTTAACGGGAAGTGAGGACAAGTATAATGCTGGATTCACTTGCGAGGAAGTTCTTCGGAAGTAAAAACGAACGAGATTTGAAGCGATTGGAGCCTTTGGTTCAATCGATTAATGAATTTGAACCTAGTATGAAATCATTGTCCGATGAAGCAATGCGGGCAAAAACTCAGGAATTTAAAGATCGCTTTTCCGAAGGAGAAAGTGTCGACGATTTGCTTCCTGAAGCGTTTGCTCTAGTCCGTGAGGCTTCGATACGTACGCTCGGGATGAGGCATTTTGACGTACAGCTTGTCGGTGGCATTGTCCTGCATCAAGGCAAAATAGCTGAAATGAAAACCGGCGAGGGCAAAACGTTGGCAGCCACCTTGCCGGTGTACCTCAATGCCCTTACCGGTCGAGGTGTGCACATTGTCACAGTGAATGATTATTTGGCTCAGAGAGACTCGGAATGGATGGGGACCATCTACAAATTCCTCGGATTGACCGTGGGAGTAATTGTTCACGATATGGACGATACCGCCAGGAGAAACGCTTACGATTCAGATGTCATATACGGCACCAACAATGAGTTCGGTTTTGATTACCTTAGAGATAATATGAAATTCTCCCTCAATGACTACGTTCAACGAGAACTACACTACGCAATCGTGGACGAAGTGGACAGCATTCTCATTGACGAAGCTAGAACTCCGCTGATTATTTCCGGCCCAACACACGAAAATACTGATAAATATTACAAAATAAATCGGGTAATACCCGGATTGCAAGCAGAGCGTCACTACACCATCGATGAAAAGGCGCGAAGCGTCGTGCTGACCGAAGAAGGTGTTGCCAGAGTAGAAAAAGCCTTAAACGTTTCAAATCTTTTCGATCCTGCCCAGATGGAGGTGCTCCATCACGTCAATCAGGCCCTAAAATCACATACTCTATTCAAGAAAGATGTTGATTATATAGTGAAAGACGGCCAGGTGATCATTGTGGATGAGTTCACCGGCCGCTTAATGCCCGGCAGGCGCTATTCCGACGGGCTTCATCAGGCGCTCGAAGCCAAAGAGGGGGTTCGCATCGAGAACGAAAATCAGACCCTCGCCACCATTACCTTCCAGAATTATTTCCGGATGTATGAAAAACTGGCCGGCATGACCGGAACAGCAGACACCGAAGCTGTGGAATTCAAGAAAATCTATGACCTTGAGGTGGTCGTTATCCCGACAAACCTTCCCATGATACGTGAGGATAACTCAGATCTCATCTACAAGACTGAGCAGGAGAAGTTTGATGCCGCGGTGGATGAGATAAAGGATCTCCATAAACGAGGCCAACCTGCTTTGGTAGGCACGATTTCTATTGAAAAATCCGAGTATCTTTCCAAGAGATTGAAGAAAATCGGTATTGATCACAAGGTGCTCAATGCGAAAAACCATGCTCTTGAGGCTGAAATAGTAGCTCAAGCAGGTCGGTACGCGGCAGTGACTATTTCCACAAACATGGCGGGCCGTGGAACGGATATTTTGCTCGGGGGAAATCCGGTGTTTCTTGCACGTTCCAAGTCTAAAAAAGGTGAAGACTCCGAGGAGTTCGGGGCGTTATTGACCGAATGCAAAACGAAATGCGAGGAAGAAAAGAAAAAAGTCATTGAAGCAGGCGGCCTACACATACTTGGAACTGAACGGCATGAATCGCGGCGAATTGATAATCAGTTAAGAGGCCGTTCCGGACGCCAAGGAGATCCGGGCTCCAGCCGTTTCTACCTCAGCCTTGAAGACGATTTGATGCGGATTTTCGGCGGAGAACGTGTCAAAATGATAATGGAACGTGTCGGCATGGAGGATGGTGTACCCATTGAAAATAAACTTACCTCGAGAGCCATTGAGAACGCCCAGAAAAAAGTCGAAGCGCACAATTTTGATATACGAAAACATCTTCTAGACTTCGACGACGTCATGAACAAACAACGTGAAGTCGTGTATTCTCAGCGCCGTTTTATACTTGGAGGTGACAATCTCAAAGAGACGGCACAAGACATGACCGCCGATGTGGTAGAGGACATTGTCGACCGCTATGCAGACGATCGTACGCATTTTGAAGATTGGGATCTGGCGGCCTTATCCGATTCACTGTGGGGTCAGTTCGGTATTCGCTTTAATTTCAAACAGATGTCACCTGAGCAGCAGAATCGTGAAGCGATAACGGAATACCTCTTAACTGCGGTTCAGAAAAGATACGATCAGAAAGAGACTGAGTTGACACCTGAAACTATGAGAGAATTGGAAAAATTCATCATGCTTCAGGCCGTTGACACGCAATGGAAAGATCATCTGCTCAGTATGGATCATCTCAAGGACGGGATCGGCCTTAGAGGATATGGACAACGTGATCCACTCAAGGAATATCAAAAAGAAGGTTATGAGATGTTCCTTGATATGAGTCTTCGCATAAAAGAGGAAACGGTTAGGAACCTGTTCCTAGTCAGGTTAGCTAAAGAAGACGGATTGCAAGAGCTGACAGCCGATCGCGACCAGGAAATGCAATTATCCCACGGCGATGGCATGGGTGATTCCAAACCGAAGACGGTTAAACGTCAGGCAGCCAAGGTTGGACGAAATGACCCGTGCCCGTGCGGATCGGGCAAGAAATACAAAAAGTGCTGCGGTAAGGCTGCATAATTTGAACTGCTATTTGGAGGTGTCGAGCTAGTGGATTTCCGCGTGATTGGCCTCCTATTTTTCCTTGACCGAATTGCAGCGTATCTGAAGAAAGGGACTTGCGGCGAACTCAGTCACGAGGGCGTGGATTTGTCATTGCGAGGAGTGAAATTCGGCATTCCGCGGGAAAGCAATCCCCAAAGCGAGATTGCTTCGTTCGGCTCGCAATAACACGACCGTAACTATGCGCTCTGTCATTGCGAGGCCGTTAGGCCGTGGCAATCTCCAAAGCCGTGAGATTGCTTCGCTCGGCTCGCAATGACACGCCACCCAGCTTGGCGAGTGCAGAAGAATGTCTCGGGTCTGAGCTGAAGTGAAAACTATATCAACTAACCGGAGGTTATCACCATTATCTCATATCAAAGAGACCATTTTGTTCCTAGTTCGGAGCTGTCGTTTCCTTTCTTCGACGACATAAGCGGCACCCTCCGCGGATACAGGGTTTTCACGGCGTGCCGCTCTATCAGAGGCAAGATTTTCCGACTGGAAGATCACTTGGATCGGCTTTATAACTCTGCGTCCGGGATTCATATGAAACCGCCCGTGGCCAGAGAAGCCCTCAAGCAAATCATGGCTGAAATTGTGGACCGGAATGTGAAATCAGGTATTCAAGATGATTTGCTCATTGACATAATTTTCAGTGGCGGCCTCGCGGGCAATACTATGAAAACATCAGATAATGGAGCTTACCTCTACGTAGCTGTGCAGCCGCTCGAAGTGCCTCCTGATGAACTGTACGAAAACGGAATTGCGCTCGCCACATTTCCACACCTCAGAATTTGCCCGGACATCAAGCTGCTTCATTACATAGGTGCGATTATGGCACATCAAACTGTTGTACCTACAGCAGCTGCCGAGGAAGTGCTTTTCGTGGACCCATGTGATCGGCAAACTATACTGGAGGGTTCGACATTTACTATTTTCTTTATCAATTCAGATGGAGAAGTTCTCACCCCGCCGCTCGATGGGAAGATTTTGGATAGTATCACTCGCAAGGTGGTCCTGGAAATCCTACAACAACAAAATATCAAAATACTCGAGATCCCGGTTTTATTGAGCCAAATCAATTCCCTTGCCGAATCGTTTATTGCCTCGACCACTCGTAATGTGCTCCCGGTGACGCGGATAGACAGCACGATTGTGGGGAACGGTAAACCCGGGCCCGTTACCGAGTCGGTCATTGGATCTGTGAACACATATCTCGACGCCTATTAATTCAAGCAAACTCTTCCGGCAGTTCGAGATCTTGTCGATTCGCGTGTACTAACTAAACGGTATTCAATCGCTAGCCAGTTCACGATACAGAATCGCGAAATTGTTGCCGCTCCCTGAAAATGCCCCGTCCGCGTTTTCACTTGACATAAACCGATGCTCCGAATATCCTTGAACATGTAGGCTGGTAATACACGTGTCTTCTTTTGTTACAATCTCCTTTCACCGCTATAAAACTGGCTAATCTCACCCAACCATCAACAGGAGGTACAACCGCTATGGTTCCAAACAAAATTCAGACTTGGCAAATGGTTAAGGGTCCGACCTATGACAAAGAGGCCGGCAAGATCACCGCTCCGGGCGAATTGCAGCGAACAGAGGTTCCTGTGCCTGAACTCGGTACCGGTGAAGTTCTGGTTAAGGTAGCAGGATGTGGAGTATGTCATACTGACATGTCATATTTCTATGACGGAGTTCCCACTGTCACAAAACCCCCCCTTACTCTCGGCCATGAAATTGCCGGGGAAGTGGTAGCAGCGGGACCCGGCGCTGATTCTTGGGTCGGCAAGAAGGTTATTGTCCCGGCTGTCATGCCATGCAACAATTGCGACATCTGCGCCAAAGATCGTGGTAATAGATGCTTGGCTCAGAAGATGCCTGGAAACTCTCTGGGCATCTATGGCGGTTTTTCCGATTACATCCCTGTCCCCGCCGTGGATCTCTGTGTGATCAACGACCTGAAGGGACGCCCGTTGGCGAACCACGCGGTCATTGCAGACGCGGCCACAACTCCGTACCAGGCCGCCGTTCGCATGCAACTTGAAGCAAACGATCCGGTGCTGATTACCGGGATTACAGGCGGTGTGGGAGTGTATATGGCCCAAGTGGCTAAGGCTTTCGGAGCGAAACCTATCGTCGGAATGGCTCGAAATGAAGAAAAGCTTAAGAGAGCGCTAACAATGGGCGCTGACTATGTCATTAACACACGAGACAAGGATTTCAAGGCGATTCAAGACGAATTCAGAGGAATAGCCAAGCAGGCCGGCGTCAAAGCCAATGTTGGATGGAAAATATTTGAATGCACAGGCACGGGAGCCGCACAGGATATAGCATTGGGTCTGCTCAGTTTTATCGGAAAACTCGCAGTGGTCGGTTTTGGGATGCAGAAGAATAGCTACAGCATATCACGTCTTATGGCATTCGATGCAGAGGTGATCGGCACGTGGGGATGTTTGCCCAAGTATTATCCTAAAGTTTTGGAAATGGTCCAAAGTGGCCAGATTCAAATCGATCCGCTTCTGGAAACCAGACCGATGTCTACAATTAAACAGGCATTTGAAGAGGCCCACAGTGGCACGCTGACGAAGCGAATTGTTCTCATGCCCGATTTTTGATGTTCATTGGCAAAGAAGATTATGCTTGATTGGAGCCGGCAGGGACGCCGGCCCTATCATGAGCCGGTAGTCCCGCGCAGAACGCGGGATGCCGGTCGAACCGGGTCTAAGAAAGCGACTGCAGCAAAAAATGAAAACCCGGTCGAGTCAAATCGGCCGGGTTTCTTGATTGAAATCTTGCGTCTCGTTTCCAGGCTCCGCCTCCATTATAGGCCAAAGATAACGGTAGAGACCTCTGGACCGGTGTCAGTGGCGTTAAGACGCTGACAGCAAATTCAGGATTACATCGTGTCAGTACACCTCTTCGTGGGTCCCGATATCAATGAGCAGTATCGCTTCTTCGATTGATTCCGAGTCAGATACGAAATTGAAGACGATCCGAACGTCCTGCTCCACTGAGCAAGCCCACGCACCGGCAAGTTCACCGTGAAGTTTATGCGTTCGAAGTTGTGGATGAAACGGATCCGTCTTAAGAAGGGTCAATATGGATCGGAGCTTTTCCTTCAGTTCCGGCCTACGCTTCCCAAATTTGCGAATCGCACGCGTGAATGAGGAACTCCAAATTAGGTCTCTCAACGTCCGAACTCTTCCATCAGTTGATCGACGGTACCGCTGCTTGTCAGCCCTGCAGCGAACTCCTCCTCCGACTTTCTGATGTTTTCCGCAATTTCCTTTCGCCGTAGCTCGGCGCGGTGCCGTTTGATCACATCGATGAGAACATCCTGGTCTTCGGTGGAAAGATGCTCGACCTGCTCAAGAATTTCGTGAAATGGCATTGCGCCTGGGTACCGAGTTTCATCCTGCGGCGATCGCTGCTGCGTATGATTTTCACGTGGTTGTGTCATGTTGAATATCCTTTGCCTCAGCGGCTTGTCTTCACATCCCGATCATCGATTTCGGACAGCACAATACCATTATCTCGTGGTCAGTATATCATGATGTAACGGGCAAAGGCCAACCAAGAGAGATTCGACGGCTTGACCGGCCCGATTCATGCTCGAGGGATTCCGGTAATGACAGGCCTCCTGAGATAGCTTCGAGACGCCGGCCCTAACATGAGCCAGTCGACTGCAGCAAAAATTGAAAACCCGGTCGAGTCAAATCGGCCGGGTTTTTTGTTGAAATCTTATCGAATTCGATTCGGCTGCTAATCAAGCGGCCTGACTGCTGTCACGATCCTGTAAATATCATAGACGTCCTGAACCTCAATTTGCTTAAAACCACATCTCGCGAGATTCTCTTCAATTTCCGAACGAGTTTCATAGACGTCGCAAACTTCTCCCCTGGAACCGAAAAGGCCCACGGTGCCGCCCGGTTGCAAGAAATGATACATACATGAGTAAATTGCGGGCCTCAAATGAGGCTTGACATGAGGAATCATAAAGGAACTGATGACCTTATCAAATCGCTTCGCCGGCGTGTAGTCCTCGACTGAGGTGGTCACAAACCTGATATTATTCAAGCATTCTTTTCGGATCTTCTCTTCGGCAAGTTCAATCATGTCCTCTGATAAATCGATGCCGATGACTTCGGAAGCATTCGCAGCAGCTAAGACAGTAGCCGAGCCCGTTCCGCAGCCAACGTCCAGCACTCGGTCGTTTGCGGCGACCGCCAGTTCTATAAGTCGCCTGAGGCCTTTTCTATAACCAGGGTCCAAGGACCACTGAAAGTCGTAACTCTTCTTTCGTATTCTATAATAGAGCTGGATAGACTTTTCTGTCGGCAGCAGCTTCACTACGGTGGTGCCCTGGATATAGGCCTTTCTCAGTACTCTCACCACCGGGCGAAGCAGCCGGCGAAATGGTTCGTGGTCCTCACTGACCAAAGTTTGGTTCATTATTAGTACCCCCTTTAGGATAACCCACGCACCTTATTACACCATCCAACAATACGCAACAGAAAAACCTGACCTGAACTACTAACCTGCTGGAATGCTTGTTTTAGTTTTTGAATGAAGCACGTTTTGGGCGCGCTCCACTCCGTCTCTTACGATCAATCGCACTGCCTGAAGGCCGTCTTGAATTAGATTCTTCTTTGACTGCTCATCATGCACATCAAATGGCGTCAGAACGAACTCGGTGGGATCAACCCCGGCCGGCGGCCGCCCTATCCCGAGTCTCACCCTGGCAAAGTTTTCAGAATCTAAACAATCCGCGACGGAAGCAACTCCCTTATGTCCACCATGACCACCGCCGATCTTAATACGCACCCTACCCTCAGCAAGATCCAAATCATCATGGATAAGGATGAGCTTTGTGGGATCGAATTTATGAGCAGTCACTATCGGTCTCACGGCTTCCCCGCTAAGATTCATGTACGTTTGCGGCTTTACCAAAAGTACTTCCCGACCGGCGAGAGTCATATCACATATCATCGCCTTTTTCCTATTCGATCTCCAAGAACAGCGCTGCTTGAGTGCAAGCGCATCCAGCACCATGAATCCGAGATTATGACGATGCTGCGAGTATTCGCCTCCCGGATTACCTAACCCGACGATTATCCAGTCTGTGCCCAAGTACGCCGTACCTTTCCATTTCTCGTGTTTTCTGTTACAGATTTATGCGTATGCCCACTGTGGGTGTCAAGCCAGCTATTCCCAGCATCTGTAAAGCGTGCTATTTGCTGTGACGCCGGAACTTTTTCGCAATTACGTTGCTAAGGCAATAAACGAAATTCCCGAAGAATTCCAAGAGAAAATGAAAAATGTGGAAATTCTGGTCGAAGACTTCCCGGACTTGGAAACTTTGGAGTCACTGGAGCTTGATTCCGAATGGGAATTGCTGGGGCTGTACGTCGGGGTGCCTATGACGGAGAAGAGCGTGTTTTCCATGAATGGGCTGCCCGAAAGGATCTATTTATATCGCCGCCCCATATTGCGTGCTGCGCAAAACAGAAACGTGGTTGAACTGATTCGTGAAGTCGTAATTCACGAAGTTGGACATCATTTCGGGTTTGATGACGAGGCGTTGGATGAAATGATAGGACGCTCCGGTGAATGATCCTATGAAACTTGAAAAGGAGCGGAGAAAAAGGCGACGCGAACTTGTGGTCGCCCTGGGAGCAGCTCTGCTTATTGGAGCGATTTTTTTCGTGGAATCGCGCATCGCTCGCTCTGCGGAAGACATCCCTTTTGCAGGACACCTGCTCCTGTTTGGATTACTGACAATAGTCACACTGTTAGTCATTCTAGTTATTTTCTTCCTGATTCGTAACCTATTCAAATTAATATTTGAACGCCGTCGCAGAGTATTCGGGTCACATCTTAAGACTCGACTCACGCTGGCTTTTGTCGCACTGACCCTTGTGCCCACTATTGTCTTATTTATAGCCAGCGCAGGTGTTCTCCACACCACAATTGAAAGCTGGTTCACTACTCGCGTCGAGGATTCTCTGCAATCTTCACTTGTAGTGGCTCAGGCCTACTACAGGGGCGTCTCTGAGAACGTGCTGAACGCAGCGACACGGCTCGCGGCCATGATTTCGGCCGAATCCTTATTGAATTCCTCAGATACCAATTCTTTGAAAGAGGCTATGTCCTCTTGGCGCACCGAAGATGGTCTCAGTTCCCTTCATATTTATCTTCAGGACGGATCGCCTCTGGTGGTCAGCAAGGACCCGGCTCTTAAAGACGTGACAATACCCGCCCCTTTGTCCAGCTTTCTCAAAATCGGATTGCGAGGTGAAAAGACTTCTGAAATCCTACCTCTGGATGAGGCAGGCGATCTCATTCGGGCAATAGTTCCCATAAAAACTCAAAACAATAACACGGTTCGGGCTGCTCTGGTGGCTGATCATTATATTCCGACATCTCTCGCCGGCCGGTTGTTTTCGATTTCGAGCGCATTCGGCGAATATCAAGAAGCCAAGAGGATGAAGGGGCCTGTAAAGCTCATTTATATCCTGATACTACTTATGGTGGCGCTCCTGGCAATATTCATCGGATTTTGGTTCGGCGTAACCATGGCCCGGGACATTACCGATCCTATATTGGGAGTGGCCGAAGGAACCGAAAAAATAGCCGCGGGAGATCTTGACGTGTACATTGAGCCAACCGCCGACGATGAATTGGGGGTACTTGTACGATCGTTCAATAAGATGACCGGGGATCTGCGCAAAACCAGGGACGAGCTGGAAAAGGTTAATCTGGATCTCGATAGTAGACGAAAGTACATGGAGACCGTCCTTAGAAACATAGCAGCCGGGGTTTTTGCACTCGACTCGGAAGGGCACGTCACTGCGGTAAATGAATCGGCGAAGAAGCTGTTAGGAATCACAGCCGGTATCTATTTGCAAAGACCTATGGACGAAATTCTGCCCACAACATCCGCGACGGCCATTTCCGAAACATTGGAAGAGCTTCCGGAATCAGGATCGGAAGGCATCGAACGACAGATAACATTGTCCTTCCCCGATCGTTCTCTGTCCCTTATTTGTTTTGCCAACAGTCTGAAAGACGAAGAGGGTCGGGATTTGGGCGTAGTTCTGGTCTTCGAAGACATGACTTACCTGGTTAAAGCTCAGCGGATGGCAGCGTGGAGAGAGGTAGCCAGGCGAATCGCGCACGAGATAAAGAACCCCTTAACCCCGATCCAATTGAATGCCCAACGTATTCAAAGAAAATATCGGGGTATGGTGGGCGAGGACACGCAGGTATTGGATCAGTGCACACGTGGCATAATCGATCAAGTTGAGCAATTAAAGAACATGGTCAATGAATTTTCGCTATTCGCCAGAATGCCTACGGCCAAACTTGCCCCTAATGACCTTAACGCCACTGTGCGAGAAGTTTTTGACCTGTACGCTCAAGGAAATAATAGGATAAAGTTCGTTTTTTTTCCGGATGATTCGATTCCGGTCTTGGATATAGACAGCGAGCAGATGAAACGAGTTGTAGTCAATCTGCTGGAAAATTCAATTTCAGCGATAGATGGCGTAGGCGAGATCCATGCCGGGACTTCTTACGATTCAAAGGCTCGCATTGTAACGCTCGAAATAAGGGATACGGGCCCGGGTATCCAACCACAGGATCGTGCTCGTTTATTTGAGCCTTATTTTTCAACGAAACCTGGAGGAACGGGCCTCGGGTTAACTATAGTAAGCACCATTGTTGCCGATCACAATGGTTACATCCGAATAAAGGACAATCCGGGAAGCGGAGCGGCATTCGTTATCGAGTTGCCGCTTTCAAAGCAGTAATTACATCAGCAACTTGACAAGAAATCGCAGGCCCGAAATGATGCATCCGACTGAATATATTTTCGACAAAGCAGAGCGGGTTCTTCGCTCAGGCGGCATTCTGATCGCTCCGACCGAGACGTTCTACGCTATTATCGCGGATCCTTTCCAGGAACCCGCGGTTAGACAGATTTTTAGCATAAAGTCGCGCGATGAAACCAAACCGCTGCCTTTGATTGCAGCGGATATCGCCAAAGTGAAGAACCTTATCCGATCCAACGAAAAGCTCCTCAATCGCGTGATTGACAGATTTTGGCCGGGCAGCTTGACCATTCTTTTCGAGCCTTCGCGTCCTTTTTCGAGGCTTCTCACCGGACCGGGAGGTAAAATAGGAATCAGAGTGCCTCCCTGGTGTCCGGCTCGTATTTTGGCGACCAGAACGGGCGGATTTGTAACCGCCACCAGCGCCAATCTGTCCGGCGGTCCCGATCCTGTGGATATCGACACCATTTCTCCCATTGTGCGCGAGTCTGTCGATCTTGTCATGGATCTTGGACGCTCAGCCGGAGATCGCCCTTCAACAGTGGTGGAATTTACAGACCGTACCCTTAAGATCGTGCGCGAAGGCGCTATCCCGGAATCCGCGATGCTGGAGTTCATGGAACACAAGAGGTAAGAGCCTGAAGACGGGAAAAATGGGGGGAGAAGATGCGGGGGCATATGCGCTAACTTTGCGGTATCGCGCATGTGATTTCAGTAAGTTATCACCCTCCCCCTTCCCCCTCCCGTCAAGGGAGGGGGATTTGGAAACCCTCTCCCCGGGCGGGAGAGGGGAGGGAGAGGGGGAGTATGAAAACGAAATTTCGCATTTAAAGTTAGGGCCTATGGGGTGCGGGGGAATCCGGCTTGACAGAGCCTGGGAACGAAATGTATAGGGGCTTGTAATCTAAAGAATCCGATTGCTTAGTGTACACAAAAAACGGGTTCCCCCGCATTCTTTCCTTCTCTTTCGCCCTTCCCTCTCTGCGTCCTCTGCGCACTCGGCGGTGAATACTTGCCGCTATTGACATGCCTTTAGCTTGAGGCTAAGATGTCCTGTCGGTTTGGGGGATCGTCTAGAGGCAGGACGACGGGTTCTGGCCCCGTTAACCGAGGTTCGAATCCTCGTCCCCCAGCCAATAAGTAATTGATATCATTGGTGCTGACCCCCTGAAAAAGTGTATGCAAAGTGTATGCAGATTTTCTGGGGGTTTTTGATTGTGCTGAAGATCACTACGTGGCTATTTTCCGTGCGCCGAGACTCGAACTCGCGACCTCCGGCGTGCCAGGGCGACTGCTCATCACATAAACACAAGGCCATACTGACAACCCCAATGATTTCAGTCCGCATCAAGACCTTTTAGTCCCTATCGGGCCGATTCAGTCCAGAAAAACGCCAACAAATTGTTAACACGCTAGCCAAACCATTCTTCCCTGCCCTTCCCTTGCGGCCCGCGTTTCAGGCCGAATACTCTTTTTCACATTCGGGCCGAGCTGTGCCTTGCCTATCCTGTGCCATTCGTGGCGCTACTCCCAAACATCGAGGTTGCCTTGTGCTGCTCAGCAACTTGACAAGCGGAACACAGCGGATTGAAGCCATTCTTTGTTGGGATGTACGCATACAGCGACGCTGTGCTTGGGTTGTAGAAAAAGAGCTGAGGACTTCTTGTTTTTGTCCTAGTGCCCCAAACAGCCTTTTTGGGGGAATGTAATTAAGATCATGGTAGGCGTACGACGAATCATGCGGTCACGCTGAAGACTAGCACCATTAAGAACAAAACTTGCGGACCCGCGAAGCGACCGCATTCCTCAAACGCATACTATGCGCCCAGAAGTAGACACAAGCAAAGGGAATTCCGCCCGAGAGTTTTTTCAATCGCTTGAAATAATCCATAGGCATTACTTAGGAAGCGACACGCCTTATCCTGAGAGCTTGGCGGGCATTCCATAAGGCTCTAACTAATTGCAACACTAAATTAATTCTTAGTTTAGACAATGCGGTCTTGTCAATTTGGTTTGATTGTCGTCCAGAAAGATCGTGATCATCTAAGGGTTGATTATAGCTATTGTTTCTTGTGATTCAGTTTGGCTTTCGGCCTGAGCCTCAGAGTCTTCAATCGGAAATCCGTTCCGGTCGTAGGTCCTATTCAAACCAGGGAAGCCCTTAACCTCATACCATTCGCCAGTTACGGGGTCTTTTTTCAGGTAAATACATTTCTGGGCAATTCGCGCGAGAAACCTTTTAGAAGCTCGTACCATCTTTTCACCGTCGCCATTATCGAAAAGCCACTCCTGCACTTTGTTCGCCAGCAAATCAAGAAGACGCAAATCGTCCGGATCTTCTCTGTCAGGCTCGACCGCTCTGTCTTTAATTGCGTTCTGTTCAATTCTAGCTTTCCTCGCCACTAGCATGTCATATGCCTTGATATGCTTAATGAGATCTTCGGAAAGCGGCGTGCCTTTCTGCGCTGCTGATTGAGTTGCCTGCCGAATAGCCTGACCATAGAATTTGATCATGTCATCTAGGGTATTGAGCGTGTCATCCGGAGCCGTGGGAGAGACCTTTGCGGGTATTTCCAATTTAGCCGCCGGCAAAGGGAGTGTTGTCGAGTCTTTGGTCAGTAGAGGAGCAATCCGCTTGCGCAAAAGAGAGACAGTTTGTTGGAGAGAATTTTCAGTGCCCCCCGCCCCGCATTTAAGTAAATGCCGGGCAATTGCACGGTTACTCAGTCCCCGTTGCATCTGCTGGAATACCTCGTAAAGCGTGGAATCAGGCAAGTGCAAGATACCTGTATGAGCCCCCCTTCTTCCTCTACCGAGAACACGAATCCGCTCTAATATTTGTTCAGGGCTAGCCACTTATCGTTATTCCTTTCAAAAAAAATTCCTTGTCACACCCTTCCTGACCTAAGCCTCACCCGGAAATTACGTAATTTTTGCTGAAAACGCGAGCTTTTTATGCTGTCATAGCAGCTTTCATGACAAGTGCTTGGCCTTTCCTAGCCTTAAACTCATGTCAGGTTTGAAAAAATTGCCTCATGTATGGAAGAGCAATAGTGCGGCCTAACATCAGAGGGTGGCCTTTATGATAAACGACCCTGGGGGGAGGGGGTCTTGTCAGCAACGTAGACAGGTTTGCCTGGGCATGTGCGCCCTAGGTTCAGGGAAATCAAACCTTACTTGGGGTCCACTTTTAACCACAAATAGAGAATTGAATACCGTGATCCCCAGGATACGGCTCGTCATGCCCGACTTTCCCTTCCCAAATCTCGTCCGGAATTCCTAGAGGGAAAGCAGAGCAGGCTGGCTTCTCTTCCAAGGAATGGCCCCAAAGATTAATGCAAATCATGCAAATCGGGTCTACTGGCATTTATTACTTCACTCGTGGGCTCAAATCTGATCTCGTTATCGCTTTTGTAGGGTCTTGTCGTGCCAAACTTTTCCGAGCCTTATATCTTCCGGTACACCATCCGGGAGTGCTCTGAATTTTGGGTATGCAGTTTCATTCTTGCAATCCCGAAACTTAGACGCTCTACGATAATACCCTTACCGTCTACAAATATCATTTCTTTCTCCCAGCGTTGTGAGCAGCAATAACAGCTTTGACCTTTTTAAGCTCGTCGGGATTCAGTAGCATCCTGGCACTTGAGTTTAGCTTCGCAGATCCATCAGGATTCATAGTTATGCCCCATTTCTTATGAGTTGGGGACAGAGAATCTAGCGGCGATTTGCCAGGGGAAGCTTTGATTTCTGGTTTGGGTTCCGTTAGTTCTGGAGCTGAACTCAGGGCGGTTCCTTTCTTTTTGGCCGCTTTATATTCCATTCTGAATTTGTCTCTTACCTCAGCGTATTTCATCAACCTGAAGAGGAATTCTTTCACGTCGTCAAATCCAAGCAACTTGTTGGTTTGAAACTCTCCCAAGTTCACAAGCCCATTCTTTCCGATCAAATATGAAGCATGTTTTTTAACACAATCCATCAGTAAAGCCGGTTTTGCTGCGCCCAATTTGCCGACAGTAATTCTGCCATCATGATCGACTCTAAAATAGTTCCCACTCACTTTCATACATATATCAAATGCCAGAATTATTGACGGATGAGGCGACATGTCAAAATTATCTATTGCAACATGAATCCCGCTGGTCCCCTTTCTATTTCCGAATCTTGGATCATTTTCGGTATGTGCACTTCCAAAAAATCCTATACGGTATATCTGATCGTTACCATCGCTATCAACAATTCTGAAGCTGGCATACAAACCAGGGAACTGGCCGCCAGAGGCGTTTCCATATGTAGTGTATTTGTAACCAAGAAATTGTGCGATATCAATGTCATGATACTTGTATGGAAGCTGTGAACGAATGTTTTTGCTTGTAAAGATCGCATTAAACAAATTTGCTATATGCGGCCAAAGATTTTCCGGTGTATCCTCCCCCAATATAGGAAAGCCATAATCTTCCCACAATTTGTTACTAAAGTTCTTCAAAAAGCGAGTGTCGCGAACTTGGTCATAGGTCAAAGGATTTATCAATCTTACTTCTTTCGACATGTGCTTGATCGTATGAGGCTGCACCATTTCGTCAAACGAAGGAAATGGCTTAATTTCTTGCCAGTCACCATTCACATTATGAAATGACTTTGTGTCAGGCCCATTGGTGATAGCAAGCATTTTACACTCTAGGTGATCCGCATAATCACGACACTGTTCAAACACGTTGTCAAGCAAAGGGGTATTTGCGTCCTTACATTCGATAACCATTATTGGTTTCTGATCGCTAAAGATGACTATATCAGCCCGCTTTCTAGATTTGCCTGTATATTTGATTAGTGGATATTCAAGTTCAATCGCATCCGATGGTACTTGATACTTAATTTGTAGCATATACAAAAACTCTTGCCGTACCGTTTCCTCTGGGGTCTTCAATATCAAGATGCCACGTACTGAGTCATAATATGCGGTTTTTCCATTTCTCGAATACTCCTTCAAATTTTTTGCTTCAATCCGGGATATTGCCGTTTCAGCCCCTTCTGCCCCATTCTCAGCGGCCAGTCGATACCACTTCAGCGCTTCATCCTCATCTTGAGCTGTGCCTCGTCCAAGCCAATACATTCGCCCTAGCTTGACTTGTGCAGGAACGTAGCCTTTCTCGGCTGCCTTTTCGTACCATTTGCGTGCTTCTTCATAATCGCTGATAACTCCCTGACCGTATTCATACATGAGTCCTATATTATTTTGAGCTAGAAGCTCCCCTTGCTCAGCAGCCTTGAGATACCACTTGAGTGCCTCCGCGTAGTTTGGGGTCACTCCATCCCCATTGTGGTAAATCACTCCGAGATTATATTGGGCTTGCGCATCACCTTGCTGAGCTGCTTTTCTACACCATTTTAGTGCTTCACCGATATCTCGGGCATCTTCAGGTCCCTCAGAGAAGAGCCACCCAAGGTTGAATTGTCCGTCAACGCTGCCTTGCTCAGCGGCCTTTCTGTACCACATGGCGGCCTGAGTGCAGTCCTGACTAACTCCACTGCCGTACAAATACCTGTTGCCTAGATCGACCTGGGCCGAGGCTAGACCTTGTTCAGCGGCTTTTCGGAACCAGTATGCTGCCTCTTCTTCGTTTTTAGGAACCCCCTTTCCCTCAATGTAGATCCCCCCTAGTCTGTGTTGCGCGTCGGCATTCCCTTGTCTAGCTAGGTTCAACACTCTTTCCAAGTCGTTGTCACTAGGCGAAGCTGGCCTACTGCCGTCTGAGTGTTCCGGCTTTTGGGATTCCATTTTCTGTCCTCCTCCTGTTGCAGTGAACGTTGAAAAGTTAAGCTTTCACTTCCAGGAGTTTACTGCCGCCGCCCTGAGTTACCTAACAGCCTGTTACCATCAGGCGGGACGGTCCACTCCAAAGGTGAGACATCAGAATACGGGGCTGTCATCGTAAGCACAGATGCCAGCTGCAAATGGAGCCTAGATAAGCTCAAAGAATATCATGATGCAGCGGGCGATGCATCAAAGAAACTTGCCGTGTAGAATGTACTCAATGTAAATTCGCATCATGATCTAATTTTCGCGTCAAAAAGATTCATATATTTTTTCAATCAATTGAAAAGATACAATTAAATATGCTGACAACAAGTATATTGATAAAGCTCAAGATAATGAGGCAAGACGTAATGGTGAAACTTATGTTTAGGAACGTGAACTTTTGATATTATGATGTAAAACATGCTGATTTTCAAGTTTTGCAACTGGCTCTAATTGTGGCAGGAATCAAGGCTGGCAAGACTGAATAGGGGTCCCGCCCCACATGTGCCATTAGAATATCTCTGGCTTTGCAGGAATTGGGGCCATGATTTTGGATCTTACAACGCGGGGCCGTCCGGTCCAACATACCTGCGGTCCCGCCGAGCCGGGACGTCAGGAGTGTCTACTTCCACCTCTCCCCCTTCTCGGAATTCCCCATTCCCCCACTGTTCGAAATAGCTAGTTTGTCCTTTGCTCGGATTCCCTTGTGGTTAGAGCTGCTTGACTCTGCTGATAGGCAGGTATGTTGGCATGCCGTTGGCATAGTTAAGGCGGTTTATTGAGGTGGATCAATATAGATTGTAGACATCAAGATCCGTCAGTATCGGCTCTTCCGTTGGAACCAGGTATCTGTTGATCAGTTTTCTCGGCATGCAATACCGAAGCTGAAGTATATAAATCTGTCCCCGAGTAGAAAATCTTCGGAGCTTCCATTTTCGAGCGTCGGGAATCCTTGAGTAGACTTTGTCAAAGTCCAACTTGGCAAACCGTAGATGGTCCGCAGCAAGTTGAGAGACCCTTCCGACCAAATCTAACGCCTTTTGTATGCCTTCCCTAGCGCAGTATTCACGAATAAATGTCCGATGAAGCTGAACCTCTGTGCGATAGAGCGGTCTCTCCCAGTGTCCTACCGCCTTCACATAGGAATGGTATACCTTGCGGGCTTTTCTCCTGTATCCGGAATATTCATTATTGCCGCTCTCGCATGATGGTCCAAGAATCTTACGGCTATTACCGGCCCTGAAATGATATAGTTCGCGTGGATCAAACCAACGGGGGAGAATGGTCTTCACAAGGGTCGTTCCCCTGTCTCGATCCCAAGTGTCAATCGCAGCCTCAATGTTTCGCGGAACTAGGGTGATTCCGGTAAACTCTTCCCACAGATGCAAGATTCTCAGAACATCATCGCGATACGAAAAAGGCATCCACTGATATGGACTGTTCAATTTTTTCAGTTGGTCAGTGAATCGTATATGGCCAAGGTAGCGCACAGGAGGCACGCGGCCCAGCATGAAACGGGGCTGTTCCTGCGGGCGTGGGAACCAGCCGCGGTTCCACAGTTCGGTAGCGGAAGGTAAAGGTCTTTCTTGAAGAACAACAACTGCCTCATCCCGATGGACCGCGTTTAAAACACGGGGGTAGTCATGGTTTTCTGTCTGCTCCTGGGGCAATCTACTCTCGACACTCCGGAGCAATGTTATTGATACACGAGTTATGTAGCCATTTATAGTTATTTGCCAATAAGGGCGGAATACTTTGTAATCGAAGATACGGGTAGCTTTATCTTGACCGGCTCGGTAGCAGCCGCCAGTGTTGCCGCAAAGCTCGCTCGTTTCCCAAATCAATTCCCAGAATCGCGCCGGATCGGAAAGCAAGCGATGATTTTCACGAGTATAGGGAATTGACGCCTCAAACTTATCAAGCCTGCTAAAAACATGCTCAGGGACTTGACTTCCTGCGAATAGAGTGCTAGTTTCTGGCATCTGAAGAAGATTCCTTTCTAGTGAACCCGGCGTTCCAGAAGCCGGGTTTACTTTTGTGTCGGTACGGTCCGACACGAAAATCGTTTCTGTGGAGACTATGGGCTATGCAGTGGCTACTTTGGAACGGATAGATGAGCACAACTTTCAAGTACCAAAGTAAGACCTCCGGAAGTACCGAAGTAGTGTACCGTTTGGAGCCAATGATATATGACCAAATTGGATTTTGACCGGCCTTTATGACCTCATTTAACCTTGCCACAGAATTCGTGGATGACGTAAACTGAAATTATTCGTAGAGTTCATGAATTGATCAGACCTGCAAACGGGAAAAGGGGTGTCTCGTGGGGAAGGAACCAACACCTAGGGGACCAAACCCTCCGGATTGGTGGAAGCCGAGTCGATACGGATTCCTTAAAGATCTGCCCCTGGAGGGCTGGGTTTGGGAGTTCATGCGGAGGGCCAAGCTCAAGGAGATGCTCAAACCCAAGCCCGTGGATGCAATGAATCCTAGGCCAAACCTTCGACGGGGCTCGTCAGCTCTAATATACTATCGCAGAGGCCGAACCGCCCTCCCAGTATGGCAACGTTTTTACGACATTCCAGAATCGGCGTTTACCGTGAAGGAAGCTGAATTGCGCAAAGCGGTTTTATCGGCGGAATTTGGAAGTTTTCCTTCAGAGAAAGACGAAACATTTAAGCATGACTATGTGCACATAACGATTGATCTCAACCGTAGAGACACTGTTATAAAACGGGACTTTGCGAAGCTGCTCAAGAAACTCCGAGAAGAACACACTAAAAAACCGCCTCGTACAGCGTTCAATAGAAACGACTGGGTGCTTAACCATGTGCTTGAGGTCTGGGATCTTCGTCAATGGGGTCTATCCTACCCGAAGATTCGTCAACTCCTTAATATTGGCGACGATTTTTCTCATTCTCCTATCAATGCTCTTGATACAGCGAAGAAATACATTGATAACGGGGGATGGAAGAATTTGGCCCTTTATTGTGAAGCAGAATAAATTGTACTTGAACCTCTCTTTCAACTAGCCGTTATAACCACTTGCCGAATGTTCTATCATGATCCCGACTAAAGCGTTTGTCGGGATCTTCTCACTAATGAGCCCAAAACTTGTCATCACAGCTAAAGACGTAGCAAAGACTCTTGATTGTCGCCAAGGCCGCCCCCCACGGATGCAGTGGCAATAGGGCGGCATCACATAAGAATCATGGAGAAAGACAGACGCTAACATGAAAGCACACAAAATATTCAAGTGTTACCTCAGAAGTTATCTCAAAGGTTCCCAAAAAGTTTACAAGCAGATGGTTTTTTAGGGAGTTCAATTCAAGCTATCTATCAGGAAGTACTAAGGAACTTAGGTAAATGTTGACACCCCAGCCGAATCAGGTTCATTATCCATCCCCGAATCCGCAAAGAGAATTTCCGGGAGTATGGACTATGGCCGGGTCTGTGGGGAAGGTCTACAAAAACAGAAGCGGGCGCTGGTTTATCCGGTTGCCAGGGAAAGTTCAAATATGGTGTGACAAGCAGCATCGCACCTTTTACAGCCGTCAGCACGCGGAGTGGACATTAGCGCAAATTCAGGGTGAATTAGAACGGGGGATATTCGACCCTGATTTCTACGCAAAAACACGCAAAAGTATTTCCAGCTTTGAAGTTTACGCCGCTGAATGGCTCAAGACTTGCGAAAAGAAAGTCGAACGAGGCACCCTGAGCCGCGATTACTTCGGTCATGTTCGACACTACACAAATGACTTATTCGTTCCCTTTCTTGGCAACCGGAATATTACGGAAATCAAGGGCAGGGACATCAAACAATTCTATCTTTCATTGGACGGAAAGGCCCCAAAAACCACCTTCAATATTATGGGGGCGCTTCATAAAATTTTCCGAGATGCCCTGGACGAGGAAATTATTCAACAGATTCCGAAATTCCCGCCTGAAATAAAGGCTAGTGAATTGCCGGAACCTGACTGGAAATGGGCAAGCGAAGAGGTTCAAGAAACCATTTTTCAGCACATGGACCTTGAAGATTTGTTCTTTATCCTGTTTCAATGCTGCCACGGTACGCGCACAGGTGAGACTAGGGCGCTACAGCATCAGGATCTCGATCTAGACAACGATACAGTCAAAATTTGCCGAGCATTTAGCGGCAATGACTTACGGCATACCAAGACACGACGGATTCGATACGTGCCTCTAGATCCAGTTTGGAAAGAAATCTATTTGTCACGACCTCGCTCCATCAACCCTCAGCAATTCGTTTTCTTGAGAAATGGAAAACCATATTCCCGGACTTGGGCTTGGCGGAAGTGGACAGAGGCATGTGAAAAGGCCGGCGTTGCCCACCTAACCTTCTATCAAGGTAGCCGACATTCCATTGCGTCTCAGGCCGCAAATCGTGGAGTCTCGATCTACACGATTGCGAAATTCTTGGGGCACAGCAACTTGAAGGTCACAGAGCGCTACGCTCGCTTGGATACTATCTCTTTACGTCAGGTGCAACGCAAAGCCCAGGTTACAAGCCTGTTTGGGAAGAGTGTATGCAAAGTGTATGCAAATGAAAAAACTGCTTCGCAACACACTGATATTGCAGAGTAATTTGTCAGAAAGCGAGGTTCGGATACTCGTCCCCCAGCCAATAACTACCTGAAATCATACAATCCTGTCTTCCAAGGTGGCTGCCCAATGGACCAATGATTAGGCTAGTGCCCTGTCCCTCAAGTAGCCCGCATAACTGGCCAGCTGTGGAGTGGGCCAGAGTGCCGGTGGTTTTATGAATGTAATTTCCGGGACGCCACACTAGTCGCTCTGTGCGGAATCGCAACACAAGCGTGGCTTAATTCTCGGTAAATAGTCCTGTTGGATTATCTGCCAATCCTTTTCTATCAACGAAACTTCGCTCTGAGAGAATGACAATTCACATCGCTTATCAGCAATGTTAATCTGTTGATTTCTCAATAATTGCCTTAGCTCCTGCTCATTCTTTATGTCCTCTGGAAATATGTTTTTGGCAAACAGAATATCGACAACTTCCGTATCAATCTCTTTAGAGTCTCTCAGAATACGAGTCTTATCACCGATAAGTTCATCTGGAAACAGAGCCCTACCCCCTTCAAACATCTCATAATACTTCTTAGATTCAGCTTTATTTATTCTGATTCTGTCGTATGTGATATATGGCTTCAAATTTAAGTTATCACTCGGCTTTTGCCTTACGGAAAAAGCTTTTTGCCTACAAGGTCTCAATAAGGGCTGAAAGCCTATAACACTGAACTGATCGTGACTATTAACAATCTCTCTAACATCTAAGGTATATATCACTGCCTCTGTAGTTTCATCGAGAATTGGTACAAATTGATTGGTTGTACGGTTTGGCCTACATGTAGCGAAAAACATTGCGATATCCCTTGATCGGCTAAAATCCAACATCTCAGTTGATAATCCGTAATGCTGCGCCAGGCTTTCAAAATCTATAGCCAAATGGTTGTCTTGGATAGTCATTTCAAATAAAAGCTGAACTACTGGATGTTCAAAAAGGAGCTTGCGACATTCCCATAACTTTATCTCATCTAATATGTATGTGGCGTAATCCGAATTGCGGTAGATCGACGCCTTACAATTCTCATAGAAACCGTTTTGGCCTCTATACAGCCAGGGACTAAACTCTAGACCTGGCATTAACCCAAATTTATTCGTTTCTATTTCTACAGGGTGCAAATCCTCTGCATTGCCCGCCATCATACCTAAAGGATGAATCTTGATGTCCTCACTGGCCATAAGCGGCAAACACAGACTCGCATATTCGTTCATCCTGGGCAGTCTTTTACCCTCTGTACTGTAAGGCAACTTCTTCCCGTCTGGAGTGTAGTAATCGAAATTCATAGTACAGCCTCCACTGTACCTACGATTTTTGGGCCATGAGAGTCCGTGGCCGCCCTTTTGAGCAATACCTTGAAGCGACCGGATGTTTTTGTCAAGACCAGTCTGACTAGGGATCAAGTCTGCTCTTGACGAATGTTTCCCCTTGTTTTGACTGTCGCTAGAACTGCTCGATGTGAGGACGTCTATTAATCAACCGGACTGTTTGCCTTTTGTAACCCAGGGGGCGCCTAGTCTTGTTTCATTGCATGTAAATAATCATGATGCCTGAGAGTGCCCCAACCGGCCGTTCCTTCTTCCAAAGCGCCCCGGAAAGCGGTATAGGAATTATGGTTCACAAGTGATACGGAATGGTGGGACCATGACTCATCTCTTTGTCTACGGGACCCTCAAACGAGGATTTCACAACCATAAGCGGCTGTCAGCCGCCCGGTTCGTTGCAAGCCTTCAAACCATCGGCGGATATCAGCTTTACAAATATAACGGGTTGCCGATTATGATCTTCTCCGGAGGGGAAAGCAGGGTAAACGGTGAGCTGTAAGAAATGTCTGGTAGCGTTTTAGACACGACCGACAAGTTATACCAATATATTGCGCAAGAATTCTCATGCCGGCAGTTCCGCTGCCGAAGTCACCATGCGGTAATCCACGCCCTCCAGGGCTCCTCGTGTTTTGAAACGGCTCGAGCCGAAGTGCGCTGCTCCGCATTGGATCTTGCGCCGTTCGTCCGGGCGAAGGTCATCGAGCGACTTGGACCCTTTGGTTTCGGCCACGAGGTATAGCAGAGGCTTTCTATCGGCCGTAGCTCCGTCCATGACAACAGCCCAGTCCGGGTTATAGTCGCCGATTGGGGTCGGGACAACAAACCAGGAAGGCAGTTTCAGGTACAGCTTCACATCCTCGCGTGCTTCCAATTCTTGAACAAATTCCCGTTCCACTTCGGAATCGCAAGGTATCACGTCATAAAGGGCGCAGCGGTCTTTAGTCTTCTGGATGTACTTGCTGAAAAGCTCAACCTCTTTTTCATCCAGAATTTGATTCATGTCATACCACTGGCCGTTTTTCTCGTAACGGATGCCATGCACAAGATGATCGGCCAGCTTCTCTTTCAGGACGCGTACTGCTACGGCGCACCATTCGCTTGGATTATCCAAGGCCGCCTGCTTGTCGCTTGCCCGACGGAAAACTTCGAGAAGCGTGCGTCGAGTCAAACGTACAGGCGGCGACGCATGCGTCATTAAATCTTCCATCATTGTCACAAGGTTAGGTATGGGATAACGTCCTGCCAAGCTGACCAGGGTCTTGGCCCCGCTCACTTGCATGGTTTCAAATCGACAGTCGTCAGTCAAATTGACTGCGGCCCGAGTGATGGTGACCCGTGGCTTGGCGATTGTCGTGGCGTCAATGGCCGGAATGACCTCCCCAAGCAACTTTTCAGTGTCGATTTGAACTGAATACCGTGTCTTGGGTTTTATCCGATCCCACAATTCTTTGAATTCCCGGCTCAAAGCCCTTGCTTTACGTAATTTCGCCCGTTTTTCACCTGCCTTTCGCGGCGGCGGAGGTAGAATACCCACACCGTATTCCGCTTCAACGAGCCGCCGCTCGCTGTCGGTCAATTCACCGATAGGCTTTCCGTAGCGAGCTTCAATTTCCGCGCGGTATTCGAATGCTATTTCATCCTGATAGCTTTCAACGTAGCGGCGATAACTCTCGTTCGCGATGACCGTGAGAATATTGACTTTCTCATCGCGTACCCTGTCCCCGTTCCGGTCGACCGCAAGGCGGATTCCGCGGCCGATCTCTTGCCGCTTCTTCATTGGGGAGAGCGTTTGATTTAGCGTGCAGATCTGAAAGATATTCGGGTTATCCCATCCCTCGCGCAAGGCTGAATGAGAGAAAATGAAGCAGACTTGTTTTTTGCCCCGCGTCTCAGGATCATCACCTTCGTGCGGAAAAGAGAGAAGCAGTTCCTTATCTTTCATGATCAGGTCGTAAGCAGCTTCGTCGTCTTTGGTATCACCTGATATTGATTCCAAAAATTCCGTTCCCCCTCCCTTGTGGCGCTTTTGGGCAAAGTAGGCCGCCTGAACCTCTCCCGCGCTCATGTCTTTCCACTCAGGGAATCCGGTTTTCAGTTCGTCAAAAGCCTGTTTGAACAGCCGTCGAATTATGCCGTCTTCCTCAGCGTAATTGGCCACTCGATCGATAAAAAACAACGAGAGGATTTTGATTCCCTGCTCCTTCAACTTCTCCTGTTTGCGAAAATGGTGTTCAACCGTTTGCCGGATCTGCGCTCTGAAAATAGCCTCCTTATCAGAGCCGATTTCCTGCCCCCGGCTCAGCTCCACATTATTCGCGAAGCGAATAAATCCAGCCAAAATGCTTATTTCATCTACCTCGAACCCGGCATATTCGTTTCTGCTTGTCTTGGCCTGCAAAGAATCATTGGGCACCACAGTGACGGACGCCAACTTTACCTGGCCGCTCTTCATCAGTTTGTGAACCGTCAGTCGCGCGGTCACCTTTGTCTTTTGCGACTCGATGCTGTCCAGTCGCAAATACGGTAAGTTCACATCATCTTCCTGGATAACCGAGTCCACTTCAATTTTTTTCACCAATCCCTGCCGGTAAGCCTCAGCAGGGGCAAGCCGATATACCAGGTTGTACGGATTACGGTGAGTAGCGCTGTATCGCAGGGCAAAGAGAGGCTGAAGCGCGGCCAAGGCAGCTACGCTCTTTTCGCTCTCCATATTCTGCGGCTCGTCCAAAATCAAAATCGGCTTTGCTTCCTGTATCAGGTGAATCGGCGTCTCACCCAGCAGCCTGTCGGTTGATTGACGAATTACATTGGAGGCTTTGTTGAATGAGTCGATTGTCATCACCATCACTTCGATGGCATCCGAAAGAGCGAATTGCCGCACTTGCGTGAGGTTCGTGGAGTCATACGTATAGAACCGATAAACCGGGTTGCCGTAGAGGGTGCGGAAATGGTCTTCAGTTATTTTCAACGTCTTCAGGACGCCCTCGCGGATAGCTACAGTAGGCACGACAACGATGTACTTGCTCCATCCGTATCGCTTGGCAAGCTCGTGGATGGTACGGAGGTATACGTACGTCTTGCCGGTTCCAGTCTCCATCTCGACGGAAAAGTTTGGAAATCTAGTGACGGTATCTCCTTCACGTTTTGGTATCGTTCCCTCAATAGAGAGCAGCTCCGGGTCGGGCTTCAGACCGTTTCGTTTTTGTACGTCGTTTAGATTTACCAGGAGTCTATCTTCATCCAAGGTGAGGCAATTTGGCATTGAACTGAGCATTAAGGAATATTCGGCCTGCAGGCTGAAGCCAACTGTAGCAGGCGATTGGCCCGTAAACAGGTCGGTCACGGCTTCTACAGCCTCAACCTGATATTCCTGATTTGGATCAAACTTGAAGCGCATGCTTTTCCAAAACCTATGCCGCCGGCAACCCTAAATTGTTCGTTCGTCACCTACCAACCTGGCTCCTTATAAAATCGGGCAATGCGAAGCTCGTTTTCGCCAGCATCCGAGGGAGGCCACAATGCGACCTCGGTGGATACCACACGTCTTCCTCCTCGCTACTAACATATTCAAATAGTCCTTAATCGGCATTGCAGTGCCAGGTTCGCAGCGAGTTCGTCGCTCAAGGCCACATCGCGACAAACAAATAGGTCATCTTTCGTTAGTTCCAATGATCTAATCATTTGGTCGTCAATGTGGTTGTCAAGACACAGTATTAGTTTTTGATCTCGCTCTTGGTCGACAACTCGAAACAGCGCCGCACCAGCTCCTTTCTTTTCTATTGTCTCAATACGGCTTGCGAGGCTGTAACCCGCCTTCAAGAGAATTTCGTACGCCACATTCGTGGGCTGCCAACCAGGAACAAGTGGATCATTAAACATCTCCATTTGAAGTGCCAAGTCGTCCGCCTCCAGTATTTCTGTGCCCTGCCAGCGACGGAAATTGCTTTCCGCCAATTTAAAAACAGCAAAGCCAAGATCTTCGTGTGCGTCACTCCCCCCAAATGGGAGCGCCTCAGAATCTTCTGACGCGATCTTCTTGCCGACGCGACGCAAGCGTTCCTTCGCGATCTCAGCGATGGTGGCGAAGCCATGTCGATTGACTTCCGATTCGGAAGCCGTCGGTTCCGGCAATTGGACGCTGATGCACTTGCGTCTCCCGCCATCAGCTCGGTTCTGAAGGTAGACCGCGTGAGCAGTAGTTGCCGAACCGGCAAAGAAGTCGAGGACAACATCATCAGGGCCGCATCCTTGCTGGACCAAGCGTCGAATCAATTCAGATGGCTTGGGGAAATCAAAAGCTTGGAATCCAAACAGTTCGCGGATTTCTGCCGTTCCCTGGGCTGTGTAAACGTCACTGACTATGGAGGGAAATGATGTGTATTCGTTCGCCAGGTCACTGCGATATTTTTTTTCACGCGGTCTACCGTGGGCACTTGACGGAAACAGAATACACCCGCTTCCAATCAATTCCTTCATTCGTTCCGTTGAATAGCGCCATCCACTGCTGGCCGGCGGCGAAAAGGAGTTTCCCGTTGCCGGGTCGGTAATCTCATAGTGAAGATTTGGTCGTTGTTCTTTTGTAGCTAAGCCAAGAATACTTCGGCTCATCCACGGCCCACGGGGGTCATCATCCGGGTTTGCGAATTTACTTTCGTCTCGCTCAGTTCCACGCAGGGCAATATCACCATTTCGCGTGTATATGAGAACATATTCGTGATCAGTCGATACGCGGGTCAAAGCGCGCGAATCAGGGAACTGGCGTCCTTTCCATATTAGCTGGGCCACAAAGTTCTCTTCACCAAACAGCTCGTTAAGAAGCATCCGCAAATTATGAACCTCATGGTCATCAATGCTTACGAAGATTAGACCGTCATTGCGGAGGAACTGCCTAGCAATGAAGAGCCGAGGGTACATCATCGAAAGCCAGGCGGAGTGATATCGGCCCGAGGTCTCAGGATTCGAGGTGAGGAGGTTTCCAACCTCGTCTGCCTGACCTGTCACTTGGAGATATCTTGCCAACGGATCGGCAAAGTTGTCATGATATATAAAGTCGTTCCCGGTATTGTAAGGCGGGTCAATATAGATCATCTTTACCCGTCCCGCATAGGACTTGTAGAGCAGCTTAAGAACTTCCAGGTTGTCCCCTTCAATAAACAGATTGCCTGTATTCTCAAAATCGACCGACTCTTCTGGGGCAGGGGTAAGCGTGGCCCGGCTCGGCGTTTGTAGCAGGCGGATAGCGTCCCTTTTGCCGGCCCAGCTGAAGGTATAGCGTTCGGGCCTGTCATCCACCTCGTCACCTAAGAGCAGACGCAGTTTGGAAAAATCGACCTTATTTTCGGTTACGGCTTCAGGAAACAGCTCTTTAAGCTGTGCTATGTTCTCCTGAACCAAATCCGGAGAAGATGTCTCAACTCTGGGCAAATTTTTCCGCAAAGTCGTCACGCGTCACCTCAAGAGAAGCGCAATAAATACGG
>JBKQRG010000353.1:0-6837 GCA_052144015.1 Desulfomonilaceae bacterium | reverse complement strand
GAGGAATTCATGACGGCGGAGGAAAAACTATCATTTTTTTGCACAAAAATTATAAGATCGGGCGCTTCTGTGAAATTAGTAACAAACCCTGAAGAATTGCACCAGGTATTGTCAGAATTGACACAAGGAGCTGATTCGATCTACTGTCCCGGAATTTCGGATCTCGAGAAGACGATCACAATTGATCCGGATATTCGAAAAGCGGATTATGCAGAAGCGAAGACAACAATTGAAGAAGTTAAGGCAGGCATAGCTGAAACGGGAACGATTGTTTGCATAAGCTCTCCCGGGAAGGCTCTACAGGCAAGTGTTGTAGCCTATCATCATATAGCAATGGTTTCGCGAGAAAACATTTTCGCTGATTTGGATGAATTTTTTGCGCGAGTGACAGACCCTTTACCGACCAACATCACTTTTGTGACAGGACCGAGCCGAACGGGGGATATCGAACAGACTCTCAGTATTGGAGTTCACGGGCCGGGACGAGTGGACATCATCATTTACTGAGCCATCGCCTGAACTCTCAGGTCAATTATGTGATTACCCCATTCTGTCTCGCTGCGATGAAGTGAGGGTAGATGTACATTGTAACTATATCCAGGTTAGTGGGTGCATACGGGGACATAATAGCTGCCATTGTAGCCAGAAGAATGGCTTTGGATCTGATCGGAAGAGAAGAGTTGCATGAAACAGCCCAGAGTTCTGATCCGGACTATCGTGATGCATGTTCTCTTTACGAGAAAGAGCATGGCCCAGGCTTTCTTGAGCGCCTGTTTTTTGATCAACCGTCGTATTACAGCCTTTTTGAGGCGCTCACTTACGACTTGGCTGCACGAGGCAATGTGTTAATGGTGGGACGGGGTGCTCAGATTGTTTTGCGTGACGTGCCGGGTGTATTCACCGCACGAATAGTGGCGCCAACTTCTGTCAGGGTTACGCGAATAATGGGAAGGTACAATTTCACTAGGGAAGAAGCAGAAAATTTTGTGCAGAAATATGATCACGACCGAGACAATCTGATACGTTCGATTTTTCACAAAAACATTAATGAGTGGCCGCTTTATGACATTATTATCAACACTGCCCATTTTACCGCTGCTGCTGCCTCTGAAATTGTTATCGATGCCATTGACGAAATCCAGAAGATCCCTGATCCGCTCGCATTAAGAGAAAAGCTTACCAATATGGCGTTGGCGAAAAGAATAGAGTCTCAGGTCCGGAGGAAATTGACATCACCTGCTGCTCAAGACATAGTAATTACAGCCGAATTTGGGGGGATTATCAAACTCATAGGTCGCGTCCGGTCAGAGCAAGATAAAGAGTCCGTGGCCAAAATTGCTTCTGCTTATCCTGGTGTCGCCAAAGTCGAAAATGAGTTGATCGTGACTGGTTTTTCTTACGGAATCTGAAATAGACAAAACCACAGTAGATATTTACGGTTCCTCGCATTTTTTGTTCGGCAAATTGTTCAATGGATCACTAGGTAATTGTATGAGGCATTTTTCGGAATACTTAGATTATATTGATAGCCGGCGTTCTATCATTCGTGAATTATTAATAGCCTGGGCTAATATAAACTCTTTCAGCTACAATATACCCGGTCTCGATAAAATGCTAAATGTGCTGGAAAACGCCTTCCGCCCGTTCAATCATCAAATAGAGAAGATTGAATTAGGATTTCACCAGCCTCTCGATTCTTCGGAGAATTCTGAAAAACTGTGTCTCGGAAGGGCCCTTCGTATCCGAAAGCGACTCACCGCAAAACCCCAAGTTTTTTTATGCTGCCACATGGATACGGTGTTTCCCCCTAATCATCCGTTCCAACAATGCACCCATCTGGATGATAATAGAATCCAAGGTCCTGGAGTTACTGATGCTAAAGGCGGACTGTTGGTTATGCTGGAGGCGCTGGAAGCCTTTGAACGGAGCCCTTGGGCGGATGAATTAGGATGGGAGGTGCTGATCAACCCGGATGAAGAGATCGGCTCACCCGGATCAAAACTGCTTCTGCAGGAGGCGGCGCGCACCAATGATATAGGTCTAATATTCGAGCCGTCTTTATCGGATGGAAATCTCGTCGGACCTCGTAAAGGATCCGGTAATTTCATGATCACGGTCAAAGGCCGAGCTGCTCATGCAGGCCGCGAGCCGGATATCGGAAGGAACGCTATAAATGCATTGGCCGATTTTGTAGTGCAATTGAATTCACTTCCCCCTGGAGCAGTAGGCTTAACTCTAAACGTTGGCTATATCGAGGGGGGCGGGCCTGTCAATGTTGTTCCTGACATGGGAATCTGTAGATTTAATGTCCGAGTCTCGAACTCAGAGGACCAACAGCTCTTCGAGGATCATTTAGAATTGGTAAAAGCTAGAATAAATCAAATCGATGGTATTTCCATAGAAAGTCGCGGCGAGTTCTCCAGACCTCCAAAGCCGTTGGATAATAGAACCCGAAAGCTTCTTGGTCATTTTGCCGTGATCGGTCGAGAACTTGGTTTATCGTTGGAACCGCGGTTCAGTGGGGGAAGTTGCGACGGAAACAACTTGGCCGCTTGGGGACTTCCCACGGTAGACAGTTTGGGAGCTACCGGAAACGGTATCCATAGTTCGAAAGAATATGTGCTGATACACAGTATCGCAGAACGTGCAAAATTGACTGCACTATTTATGATGAAACTGGCTGATGGAGCCGTCTCATTGGCCTGATGCGTCTAAAAGTCGTAGCGGAATTAAAATGAGCAAAACTGTCGCAAATGATTTGATGTCAGATCCCAGAATAGCTCAGGCAAGAAAATTACTGCTGGAGACACTCGGTGATCATCAGCAGATGCTAACGGGCATTCGGGAGTCAGATCCTAAATTGAGACGGTCCTACAGCGAATTACTCGAACAGTTTGCAGAAATTCGTGGAGCGAAATTATTTTTCCCTTACCTGGGAAGCGGCATAGGAAGAGGACCCCTCGTGGAGTTGGCTGACGGAAGCGTGAAATATGATTTTATTTCCGGTATCGGCGTACATTATTTGGGCCACAGTAGCCCGGCCCTGGTGGAAGCTTCAGTCGATGCAGCGCTCCAAGACACAGTCATGCAAGGAAATTTGCAGCAAAATACTCAAGGTGTCTTTCTGGCCCGAGAGATTTTAAACGCGGCTAATAATAAAGGCGCCTCGCTCAACCATTGTTTTTTCGCCACAAGTGGCGCCATGGCCAATGAAAATGCTTTAAAAATAATTTTCCAGAAGAAGTCCCCGGCAGACCGCATCCTGGCTTTTGAAGGGTGCTTCATGGGCAGAACATTGGCACTTTCATCGATTACTGACAAGCCTGAGTATAGACAGGGCTTGCCGGCAACTCTGCCTGTTGACTATGTACCTTTTTTTGATCCTGAACGACCTGAGGAGAGCACCAAAGCGTCTGTGGATAGTCTCAGCCGCTACTTGGCTCGGTATCCTGGCAGACACGCGGTCATGTGTTTTGAATTAATATTGGGAGAAGGCGGTTTCCATTTGGGGCAAAAGAATTTCTTTATGTCTCTCATGGAAATTCTTAAGCAAAACAACATAGCAATATTTATAGATGAAATTCAGACCTTCGGTCGAACCGAAGAGTTGTTCGCGTTTCAATATTTCGGGCTCGATGATTTTGTCGACGTGGTCACAATAGGCAAACTATCTCAGGTTTGCGCCACATTATTTAAAGCAGATTATAATCCGCAGCCGGGCCTTGTCAGTCAGACTTTTACAGGAGGAACCGCGGCTTTTTTCGCCGGCAGAGTGATCATACGTGAACTGATTGAAGGTGGATTTTTCGGTCCGGACGGCAAAATCGCTCAATATCATCAGTATTTCGTGAACCGCCTGGAAAATATTCAAAAGCGCCACCCCTCTTTGATAGCGGGTCCGTTCGGATTTGGGGCTATGATAGCCTTCACTCCGCTGGACGGCAGTGCCAAAAAGGTAAAAGAATTCATACAGGCGCTCTTCGAAGCCGGTGTTATCAGTTTCTATGGAGGTACGGATCTGACCCGAGTTCGGTTTCTTATCCCAGTGGGGGCGCTAACGTTCGAGGATATAGATAGCGTTGCAAATATAATAGAAGAAACATTGATGCGGCAAAATAAGTAGTTCAGTTCGGTCAAAAAGATCGGTTCTGACAAGAAATCGTTGGGCGAAGTACCACCTGTCTAAAATTGGTTAAGAAGGTTAACGTGCGCGTTATCCGGCCTGTGAAGTTGAAAGATCTGGATCAGTTGGTGAAGCTCTCTTACCAAGCGAGTTTCGGGCTGACTTCTTTGCCAAAAGGAAGAAAACTCCTTCGGAAGCGAATTCTGGAATCAATTGAGAGCTTCGCCAGAACCAGCCAACGACCCCGTGGAGAATTGTTCGTTTTCGTGTTGGAAGATATTGAGAAAAGAAAGATTCTAGGTACAAGCTCGATAGTCTCGAAACTTGGCGGATTCCAGCCCTTTTACAGTTATCGCATAGATACATATCGCCACGAAAGCAAAGAGCTAAAAGTACGAAAAAAAATAGACGTTTTGCATTTGGTGAGGGAGCATGATGGTCCGGCCGAAATAGGGGGCCTATTTCTACAGGGCCGATATCGGAAGCATGGGACCGGAAGGCTGTTGTCGTTATTTCGTTTTCTATTCATGTCGGAGCAGCACAGTCGTTTCGAATCGACTGTTATTGCGGAAATGCGCGGTGTGGTTGACGAGCAAGGACGATCTCCGTTTTGGGAGGCTTTGGGCATTCACTTTTTTGATATTGATTATCCAACGGCAGATTATCTGACTCAAGTGGATAAGAAATTCATAGCTGATCTCATGCCGAAATTTCCAATCTACATTCCTCTGCTTCCAAAATCAGCCCAGGATGTAATAGGCAGGGTGCATGAACGGACCAAACCCGCTTTGGAGATGCTGAAAGCTGAGGGTTTCCGGTATGCCGGGATGATCGATATTTTCGAGGCAGGGCCGGTAATGCAATGTAAGCTCGATAAAATCCGAATAGTTAGACAAAGTCGTAAAAAGGTTATCGCGGACATAACCGCGGAGTCTATCGAATCAGTCCCGTTCATTATCACCAATACGCAACAAGAATTCCGAGCCTGTGTCGGATCGGTTGCCGCAAATCGCGGAAAATTACGTATCACAAAAGAAACCGCAGACTTACTGCAAGCAACCGTTGGAGACAGGGTGTGTTTCAGTCCGATTCGGCCCTCCAAACCGGTTAGTGGCGATAAATGAGTCCTACCAGATCACATTTTATTAGTGGAGCGTGGATTGAAGGAACAGGCGAAAAGTTCTCTTCCACAAATCCGGCGACAGGTGAAGTGGTTTTTGAAACCCGAAATGCCACGGCGGCAGAGGTTGATTTGGCCGTTACGTCCGCAATCAGGTCTTTTGATGAATGGGCTGATCGAGAAATAGGTGACCGGACCCCTCATATTCAAGCTTTCCGAGAAACGCTCATTGAGCACAAAGAAGATTTGACCGAAACCATAAGTCGAGAAACAGGCAAACCTCTTTGGGAATCAATAACCGAAGTGGATGCCATGATCGGAAAGATACCTCTTTCCCTTGAGGCGTATGAGCAGCGCTGCGGCGTAATGAAAACGGAATTCGGCTCTGCAATAGCCGTAACCAGATTCAAACCCCACGGCGCGGTAGCAGTATTTGGACCGTTTAATTTTCCAGGTCATCTTCCGAACGGCCACATAGTGCCCGCGCTTTTGGCGGGAAATACAATAACTTACAAAGCGAGCGAACAAGCGCCTCTAGTTGCCCGGAAAATGGTTGAACTCTGGCAGGATGCCGGCCTCCCCGATGGCGTGCTCAACATGGTTCAGGGCGGGCGAAAAGCTGGAATTGCTTTGGCAGGAGACCCGCGGATTGCCGGCCTATTTTTCACTGGAAGCGCTGAAGTGGGAAAGGCCCTCCATTTACAATTCGGGGGGCACCCTGAAAAAATTCTTGCTTTGGAAATGGGCGGGAATAATCCCCTGATCGTACATGAGATCGCGGATTATGAAGCTGCGGCTTATTTTACTATTCAGTCTGCATTTATTACCGCCGGTCAGCGGTGCACTTGCGCACGTAGATTGATTGTGCCTAATGGCAAAGAGGGTGATATTTTTGTCCATACACTTATTTCTATGATGGGAAAAATACGTGTGGGCAGGTACTCCGATTATCCTGAACCGTTTATGGGTCCTGTCATTTCCGAACGGATGGTCGAGCATCTACTAAAAGCCCAGGATAATATGCAAGATCAAGGCGGGGTTATCCTGGTTGAGATGAAACGTTTGGATGGTCCTGGGTATTTCCTCTCGCCGGGACTTTTAGATGCCACAAATATTTCAAAAAGGGCTGATGAGGAATTTTTTGGACCTTTTCTCCAATTGATAAGAGTTGACGATTTCGATAACGCTGTTTGCGAAGCTAACAACACAGCGTTCGGTCTCGTAGCCGGTTTAATAAGCGATAACTCGGATCTGTATCAGAAGTTTTTAAATAGAGTCCGGGCCGGCGTTGTCAATTGGAATCGACAGACAACCGGCGCAACAGGCAAAATGCCATTCGGGGGAGTGGGGATTAGTGGCAATCACAGGCCCAGCGGATATTTTGCCGCGGATTACTGCTCGTATCCGGTGGCCTCCTTGGAAACGGATCGGGTTATCTTGCCTGAGCCGCTCACACCTGGAATCGATTTCTAACGGATCTTTGACGAGAAGTTGGTGGAGAATGTTCGGATAACATATTGTTTTAGTTTAACAATAACATTGATTGGTATCAAGCGGCTTCTGCCGACAATTTGTGGGAGGTCTTGTTTTTCGG
>JBKQRG010000352.1:0-21720 GCA_052144015.1 Desulfomonilaceae bacterium | reverse complement strand
ATTCCGGCCAGAATACTCACGCTCTCCGTCAGGCCCATATCCCGTGCCCGGGTCATAAATTGCTCAAACCTGTTGATGTTGAATATGCATTGTGTCTGTATAAAATCCGCACCGGCTTTCACTTTTTTCGCCAAGCGCACGACACGCCATTCAGCAGGATCGGCAAACGGATTCTCAGCGGCTCCAATAAACATTTTCGGCGGCACTTGGATTTCCGCTCCTCCGATGATCCTGCCTTCTTCTCTCATGTCTCGGACTGTTTTCACCAGTTGAATTGAATCGAGATCAAAGACCCCAGACGCTTCCTTTTGATTGCCGAAGGATTGATGATCTCCGGTCAAGCATAGGACATTGCGAATTCCCAAAGCGTATGCGCCAAAGACGTCGCTTTGAAGCGCAATCCTGTTGCGATCTCGAGTAACCATCTGAAGGACCGGCTCATGTCCGAGGCCTTTAAGAATGGAGCATGCGGCCATAGATGACATTCGTACAATGGCAGTCTGATTGTCGGTCACATTAACTGCATCGACGTAACCAAGCAGGTATCTACCTTTTTTCTCAAGTGCAGCTACATCAGCCCCGCGAGGCGGACCACATTCCGCAGTTACAGCAAATTGGCCGGTGCTGAGCACTTTTTCTAAACGGCTTTCGGTCTTCACGGCTTTTGATCCTCTCTAATGACACGGCGTGGTCCTCCTGAGTGCGAGGTGGACCAGTCAACGGGCGGCACATATTCTTCAAGTCGATCCAGTTCGCCCAATGCGTCGAGCCTTCGAATTATCATGTCCCATCCACACGGTATATCTTTGCGAACCTCGCACAGGCCCTCTTTTGAACCACCGCAAGGGCCGTTCATAAGCTTCTTCGAGCACCGGGTGACCGGACAAACCGCTCCGAAATGCCCCAATTTGCATTTTCCGCAACCGAGACAGTTCTCTTGCCACACACCCCGCATTTCAGTTTCACCGATGAAGAGCGTGTCCAGTGCGGGAATTATAGGCTTGTCCGAATATACTCGAGCTAAAGCCTGCACCCCAGCGCCGCATCCCAATGAAAGAATGGCCTCGTGGTCCGGCACCAGGTGCGCGATCCGCTCGATGAAATCGTCCACACATTGGCGATCCAGGCATGCTTCCGTAATTACCGGAGCTTTATTGTCCTTTCGGTATGACAACTTCAATGCCGCGGCCAAGAGCATCGTCTCCCGATTTCCGCCGGCTGCACACTCCGCGACGCATGAATCGCACCCCACTACCAATATTGACGAATAGCGGTCTATCATGCGCCTGATTTCGTCGATTTCTTTGATTTCCGCAACAATCACGGATTTCCTCCTCTGAGGGCCTGAGTCGCGCCATCATCCGAAGTCCGTCCTTAAAAGCCGAATTTCGGAAAAATTAGCGATGTAATTAAGTTTCAGAGTGCTTGCGATTTGGCGATTGCAGGTATGGTTCCGAAGGTTTCCAACCTCACGGTAAATTCCTTAAGCGCCGCCTCCAGTCCATCCCTATCGTTATTGGCCAGATGGACGAATCTGAGTCTCTCAGGCTCAATTTTGATTCTTTCGAGCCAGGCGCGCGCATAATGTATTCTTTTTTGCGCACGCATCGAGCCTTCCATATATTGACATGCATTTTCTGCGCAGGCAAGTACGAGTACGCCTTCAGCGCCTGCTGCAAGTGTCTCCAGCAAATGGTGTGCTTCCAGTTTGCCGGAGCACGGAATTGCCACAAGACTGAGCCCAGGCATGGATCTAGAGAATGTCTTTTGATTGCCATTTCGGAAGAGCCTAAGGTTGCGGCAATGGTAAACCACTATTTTCGCACGGTGTAATTCCATTTGCTATCTTTTTTCTCTCATTGAAGACTGCCTGGACTGCCTATTCGAGCACAGTTTTTGGCGTAATCGATACGGTGTCGGTCTTAGCACTGAGCCTCGTCTCCTCCGAGTGCCCAGTACCTCGACGGTCACTTCAGACTATTCTTGAATTCAAGCTGATGAATTAATGAAACTAAGTAAGTTCAACATTAATTGTAAGCAACGAGAAAGCACTACACTTTTCCTGTATTATTTAAGCCTTTTCAGGGTCATTTTGTCAAGTTAAGGTCAATAAATCGGTCAAGAAATCCGCGCGGAGAAACCCATCAGCAAGAATATGTTTTATACTGAACGCTTTTTGAGCTCCTCAGCAACGATCTTATTCACGATTGCCGGATTGCCTTTGCCCTTAGTGGCTTTCATGACCTGGCCCACGAAGAACCCCATAAGCTTAGTCTTGCCAGCTAAGAATCGTTCAACCTCAGCGGGATTGTCATCAAGTACCTGGCGGACTATTCGAGTCAGCTCGTCTGCATCCGAAACCTGGACCAGCCCTTTTGTCTTAACGATAACAGCCGAATCTGTGCCAGAACCGCGCATCTCTTCATAAATCGTCCTTGCGACGGTTCCTGAGATAGTTCCTTCATCAACGGATCTAAGCAGGTCGGCGACTTGGGTTGGAGTTATGCGACTGATTCCTTCGTCTGTGGGATCTATCATGAGGAGATTACTGACACGTTTTGCAAAAGGATATATTTCAACAACCTTCTCAAAAAATTCCGCCACTCCCCGCGACGAGGTAAGCACCCCGGCGTCGTATGCTGGGATCTCGAACTGTTTTATAAATCTAGCTTTCTTTTCAGCTGGAAGCTCCGGCAGTTTGCGGCGAAGTTCTTCCACCAACTCCGGATCTACCCGAAGAGGCAACAGATCCGGATCAGGGAAATACCGATAATCATGGGCCTGTTCCTTACTCCTCATGGACGCTGTTGTTCCACTGGCAGGGTCGAAGAGCCGAGTATCCTGAACGATCTTACCATTTTCTGACAAGACTTCGGTCTGGCGATCGATTTCATACTGCAATGCCCTCTGAACATTCCGGAAAGAGTTCATGTTCTTCAGCTCGGTCTTGACACCAAGATAGTCTGCTCCTCGAGGCCGGATAGACACGTTAGCATCGCATCTAAAACTGCCTTCCTGCATATTCCCGTCACATATACGCAGGTAAACCAATATGGAATGCAAAGATCTTAGATATGCCGATGCTTCTTCAGGCGAGCGTATATCCGGTTCAGAAACGATTTCGATCAAAGGCACGCCGGTTCGATTAAGGTCTACGTACGACAGTGGCTTGCGTTCGTCGTGAATTAGCTTTCCTGCATCTTCTTCCATATGTATGCGCGTAATTCCGATTCGCCTGACTCGTTCACCTGTTTCTATTTCCACCCATCCGTGTTCTGAAACAGGCGATTCATACTGAGAAATCTGGTAGTTTTTTGGCAAGTCTGGATAATAATAATTCTTTCGGGCAAATCTGCTGATCTGATTAATCCTGCAATTGCAGGCAATTGCCATTAGGACCGTGAACTCGAGCGCTTTTCGGTTCAGCACGGGAAGGACACCCGGCATTCCCTGGCAAATAGGGCAAGTGTTGTAGTTAGGTTCAGCTCCAAAAAGTGTTGTGCACGAACAAAACGCCTTTGAATCAGTGAGAAGCTGGGCATGCACTTCCAACCCAATGACTGCCTCGTAATCCATGATTAATCCTATAAGGAAGGTCTTTTCAGATGGTGATCGGTTTCTTTCTGAAACGCGGCTGACAACTGAATCAGACGCGCCTCCTCGAAATGCGGCGCCACTAACTGGAATCCGATTGGCAGACCTTGTTCGGAAAATCCCCCTGGAATTGCCATCCCCGGCAAGCCTGCCATATTTACCGGAATGGTAAAAACATCAGTTAGATACATCTGAATGGGATCATCCGCTTTTTCGCCGATTTTGAATGCCGGGGTAGGGGCGGTGGGACAAAGTATCGCGTCGCAAGCTTCGAAAGCATTCTTGAAATCCTGAGTAATAAGAGTACGGATCTTGGCTGCTTTCAAGTAATATGCATCGTAATAACCGGAGGATAACGCATATGTTCCGAGCATTATTCTTCGTTTGATCTCATCGCCGAATCCTTCGGCCCGGGTCCTACAGTACATATCGATTATGCTGTCGAATTTCTCCGCCCTGTGGCCATATTTTACACCATCATATCGAGCAAGGTTCGAAGATGCCTCACTGGGCGCAATTATGTAATAGGCCGCTATCCCATAGTCGAGATGCGGCAATGATAATTCGACAAAATCCATTCCCAGACCTTCGAATACCTTACGAGCTTCAGCAAGTACTCGGCTAACATCCGGGTCATGAAGTTGATCGAAAAATTCCTTGGGAATCCCCAGTTTCATGCCTTTAACTGATTTGTCGAGAAAAGAAGTAAAATCCGGGTATTCTCTTGGGACAGATGTTGAATCAGAACGATCGTGACCGCAAATCAGGTTTAACAATAGGGCCAGATCCGTAACGTCCCATGCAATGGGCCCGATCTGATCCAGGCTTGACGCGTATGCCACAAGGCCATAACGAGAAACCGATCCGTAGGTAGGTTTTATGCCGCTTACGCCACAGAAACATGCTGGTAGCCGTATCGAACCGCCAGTATCCGACCCCAGTGCGACTATGGCTTCCCCCGCCGCCACAGCCGCGGCTGAGCCTCCGCTCGATCCACCAGGGATTCTTTCCAGATCCCAGGGATTTCGAGTTGTGCCCCAAAATGATGTTTCCGTTGACGACCCCATAGCGAACTCATCCATATTCGCCTTTCCTAGGATCACCATGCCTTCATCTTTGATCAGTCGCACTACCGTCGCGTCATAAGGGGGGACAAAATTCTCCAGAATTCTAGACGCGCAAGTAGTCCGCCAACCCCGGAGGCACATGTTATCTTTTACAGCGATGGGGATTCCG
This sequence comes from Desulfomonilaceae bacterium, assembly GCA_052144015.1. Classification (GTDB taxonomy): domain Bacteria; phylum Desulfobacterota; class Desulfomonilia; order Desulfomonilales; family Desulfomonilaceae; genus DATJPW01. Next base: position 16,890 of record JBKQRG010000352.1, on the reverse strand, counting down.
GTCAGACTGCCGCAGTGTCCTGATGCCAGTTTCTCATCAGCTGCTGCAGCCATTTTCAGTGCTGTTTCCGGGTCCAGTGTGATGTAAGCTTTAATCCTGGTTTCAACGCTATCAATTCTATCCAGGACCGAACGGGTTATCTCCACGGAGCTGGCTTTCTTGCTATGCAGCAGCCGTGACAACGCGAAAGCCGTCATATTATAAAGATCAGCCAATTTTTTCTTCCTTTAAAGAGTCTCAGTCCGGGGGAATTATTTGGTCAACATCAGTTTCGTATATCGTCTACCACACTTTCTTCTTTCAGATCACTCTATAGTGACATGCGTTATCAGCGCATGCGGATTTGAGGATCACTCAATGACTCTGGGGACGCGAAACGCCGTTCCGCTCTTTGCAGGAGCATTAGCCAGCGCTTCTTCCGGCGGCAACGAAGGCTGGACAATATCCTCCCGTAACGGAGTATAGAGCTCTACAGTGCCGGTCATGGGTTGCACATCGTCCGTAGGGACCTCGGCCAGTTTTTCCATATATTTCAATATATCATCCAGTTGGGCCTGGTATTTCTTTTTTTCTTCCGGCTTCAGGTAAAGCCTTCCTAATAATGCAACATAGTCAACTTGCTCAGCTGTAATTTTCATTTCGGCTCTTTTCAGTTACCCCCGGCGTGCAGTCTTTGATCTGGTACGACAAGTTAAAATATCGTTTGAAGCCAGCCGGTGTCAAGGTCCCCCCCCTTCTTATTCGCCTTTCAAGTAGCGATACCACATGGCGCGATGGCGTGTTGAGGGCTTAAGAAGAGTATTCAACGTTTTTGCGTCGAGTGGACCAGCGCCTGGATGGCTACTGAATTGTAAGGGTTCACCATTTTGATTCACAATAGCATCCCATACGAAGCTGTGGCCTGGTACTTTTTGCTCATGCCTCCAAATATTATGAAATTCGGCCTTTTCAATTCCCATGAAGCCTTCGCCGAGCCCCAAGGCTTTGGGATTGCCATGACAATCATGGCAGGATTTCCCAAAGCGCGCCGTAGTGTGCGGGGTGTACGGATTGTATACTAAAGCTGGGAATCCTCGCCCCATGCTTGGAATATGTCTGTCGACCAATAGATTTTGATCTGCATCTACGTATGAAATAATGTACTGGTACATGGGACGCATCACCGACACTTTGCCAAAATTGTCCAAACCCAAAGTCGGCCGCGACCATCGTCTAGCCGTGAAGCCTCTAAACCATGCACCTGGACGTATCTCATTATTCAGCCAGTCTCTTGTAAATGGAGGCTCCCATTGATCCTGCGGTCGCGCAGGCCTTGTGCCGCTCTCCTTGGGAATTAGCTCCGCCTCAGTCCCTATGTTTTGATATAATAACTCCTGTACTTGAGGATCATTCTGTGCGGCCGTGGGGGCCCATTTCCAATAATCCGCTCTCTCTTCGAGCATCAAATGCAGGCCATAGTCCTGAAACGACCATGCAGCGTGGCAAGCAGAGCATCTTAGTTTCATCCGGTGCTCGTTTATTCTGTGAGGGATCAGATCGGCATTCCATTTGGGTATTGTTCTGTCGCCAGCCGTGGATAGAGTAATTACTCCGTCGGGCTTCTTGATGATCGCAGGATGGCTACCGCCCACGTGACAGCTCTCGCATGAGATACTGACGCCGCTGGTTGCTGATTTCGGGACCTGCCCAGTGCCGTGGATTTCATCAAGAATGTGGCAATCAGCGCAACCCATGCCTGCTTGAAAATGGATATCAGATATCAATCGATGCTGCTCAGAACCATAGATTCCAGGCGGTTGTCCCCCTTGAACAAAAGGGGACCGAAATCCACGTTCTGAGTCCTTTTCGAACAATCCCACATAATCTGCCCCTACGTGATTGGAATTATGGCACTTGAGGCAGGCCGTAGTCCCGACATTACGAATTATCCTATGTGCCAACGGCTTGCTGTCAGGAGCATTCGGATTCGCTATATGGCATGCGGAGCATCCTTGACCTCGGCGCTCACCTGCTCGGCTCGAGCCGGCAGTGTACAGGTGGCATCTTAGGCAAGAGCGCCGTAGCAGATCGTCACCAAGACTGGAGGAATCAGCAGGGTGGGGGACCTGTTTCAGCCATTCGACATCTCTGACAGCGTACCTTGCTGATGAATTCTCTTGCGCGCCGAATGCGAACCTTGTGTGGTTTATCATGCGTGGAGCTAATGCCATGGACGAATGGAGGACCCGCGTCGTTTCTTCCGGGTGACACTGCCCGCATGTTTGTTTCGCGACTCGCAGATCGCCTGGGTCCGGGAACAGATTAATGTGCGCCTTCTGCTTATCTTGAGTCCCGGCATCTCCGCCATGACAGCGTACACAGCCAATTGCGTGGGAATGGTCCATAAGAGCGCTCGCCTGGTGGCACTCGACGCATTTTCCAGCATCCGCGCATGGGACGCCCTCCGGAATCTTTGGCGGCTTACCCCACCATTCGGGATAGAGACCCTCTTGCGGTCCGGTTATTTCTTTCGAAGTCGGGAAAAACCTGTAATCCTGAGTGTTTTGGTGCGCCGATTCCGAATCTGCGATCGACAATGCGGGCAAAAAGATCTGAAGGAGAGCAATTAAAGAAATGAATAGTTTTTGAAATTTCACGTTTCAGGAACTATGGGGTCAGTAGCGCCGGCATCTTGTCGGTCCCAATAATGCGCCGACACGATGCCGGCGCTATTACCGGTCTCACTGTTTCAATTGAATGATTACTCTTTGCATATCATCAGTCGGCAAGCTGCCTCCTGAAGGATTATTACGAGCAAAATTTTGCAAAATCCCGGTTATGGCCTGGACTCCTGCTGCGTAATTGGGGTGCTGCGGAGAAATACCATTAAGATTGAGTATTTGTCCCGCCGCTTCTGGTTCTCGACCGGGGACCAGGTTCAATGGGCTTGGAAAAACCAACATGCCCCGCTGAGACGCATGTCTTGGAGTCATCCCTCCGGGAGGAGCCGCGCTCTGCGGTTGCGCCGGAGGTCTCTGTGCAGTAGCCGGCGGTCCCGGGATGATCGGCCCTCCCGGCGGTGGTCCCATCATTCCCGGAGCTGAGGGCGGCGGTCCCATGGTCCCCGGAGCTGAGGGCGGTGGTCCTGAAACTCGCGGTGGTGTAGGACCAGGCGCAACTGCCGGGGGGCGGACCCTTGCTCGGGGCGTCGGGCTAGGCAGCGTGACCTCTTCTTGACCGTCCGGTTTCGATTTCTGGTCCGCGCAGTGGTCCGGATTGCGAAAGCATTTCAGTTTACACTGTTCGCTGTAGTATTCATCCTGGGTCGAACTTCTGCAGCATTTTTCGCATTGGTCTCTTGTCTGGGCGCTGAAGGCTGGCGGAACCGGCGAAAAAATAATCAGCGCAGATATGCACAAAAAAAATAAAGCCTTATGAGTTATCGTAACAGAGAGAGTGTATTTCTTGTACAATTGATTAGTTACACTGATGGGCACTTCCGAACCTCCTGCTCTGAATTAGCATCAAGTTACCTTTTCCCCATTCTCACCGATGCTGGAATTATAACATATGAATTCCCGTAGTCATACGAATCCACTACGTTATCGCCGTATTTTCTTAAGAACCTTACAGTCTTTTCCTGAGGATGAGTATTTAAGATGTTTTTCCAGACTTGAAATAGGCTGTTTGTCAGATACAAAAGATTTCTGCCATTTATCATCGATTTCATCCCAAACATAAATTATAAATTTATACGTCTTTTCCTGAATATAATAGAATGCGAGCGACCATTGATCAGTGATCATGTCTTTGCAGATTGCAGCATAGGCAGATTCTTTATCCGAGTTGACCAGGTCTACTGCCTTATTCTTTATAATTTCTAAATACTTGGTATGATCATGACGTTTGAATGGCTCCTTTGATTTCGCCTCACCAGCGTCATCCGTTTCCGATGCGACAGTTGAATTTTCGGCCCTTGCTGCTATTCTCCTGGCTGGATCAGATATTTCACTCTTTTCGGGAAATGAACCCGGACTGGATTTCGTATCCTCGGGTTTTGGCCGTTCCGTTTTAGTCTGACTCAGTTGATTCCTTTTTTCGGCTTCGGTTGTAGTATTTTCTGAAGCGAGTTGAGGCGAAGGTTTCTCACTGCCGGAATTTTTCGGATTTCCGTTCCGGGTTCCAGCAGCCCCATTCTCGGGAATTTCAGCAATTTTTGGCTTCACGAGTTCGGATTTCCGATCAATTTTATTTTCAACCGGAGATTCGGCTTGCCGTTGGAGAAGTGCAGACGTGCAGCCACAAACATGAACTGAAGCAATTAGGCAGCAAATCGTTAGAATTCGTACCGAATTTGAAGCGGCAAGGAAGAGCACGCATTTTGTGCGACGCGCGAAATTGACTGCAATACTCAATTCTAAAACCTTGCAAGCGGACAAATCAACAATCGACGCCCGCTCTCAATCTGAATGGCGGCCCATTAGAGCACGACAGAGGTATACATTTTAGCATTAAAAAGCAACAAATCTTGGACGTCTTTCACGGCTAGAGATTTTTTGGATTTTGACCGCCGGATCTGGGGCAGAATGCAAGATCTAGCCTCCTGCAAGTTTCTTCTGAACGCCCGCTTTCAACCCGTCTTTGGAAATACGAATTGGTTTAGTGTGCACAATACCCCGGCTTTTTCCTCATACTTCGACTGGACTCGCCGAAAGCATTAGGACTGATTGGATTCTCCATGAGTGGTTAATAACGATCGGCGGGTGGGTTAATCTTAGCTCCAGAGTTCCATCTGGTTTCGAACTTGGTATACAAAGGATATTAGGTGTGATTCTCTGGACTATTTTATACTAATTGTTATCGCCTTGCGACTCGGACGTATGGCCCCTGGGGCACCATATGGTGGTCAATTATTATAGTTCTTTATCCAGAATATTGATTTTGAGAAGGTACTTCAGTGCGCCCATAAAACTGTGATGAATCACACCTCCACAGGAAAGACCTTGCGGCCTATAAAAAGCGTTTTCAATGCGTGCATTGAAAACCTATTTTCTAGAAAACGCTCCTACGGAGTCCCCTCAGGTTTCGGGGGTTCTTCGCTCGGTACAGGCGGAGGGGGAGGCTGCTCGGTGGCCACAGGTTCGCTGGGGACCGGGATCACCGTCTTGGTTTCCTCAACCGGGACCACTGCTCCCTTGAGTCCCATTTTTTCAAAGAACCCAAGCATAATGCCGCCGAACCACTCGTGCGGCAGAAGTTTTTCGGAAACCCAGACCAGCACAAAAACTATAGCCGCAATGATGCCGGCGACAATGAGAAAGGCCACAAGAGCCACAATGCCCCAAAGGAGCAAACCAAAATAGATCGGGAAGAAAAATCCGTAAATGAAGCCTCGGCCGAGGCGTGTCTCGACCTTTTCATCTTCTTCTCTCCCCAAAATGTCATCGAAAACCTGTAGATAGTAGTTCTTTCTGTAAAAGCTGAGGGCCGCGCCCAAGATGCCCAAAATTATCATTGCGATCAGATACCAGATGATCATAGCTCCCCTCCATTTGATTTTCAGTTCAGTGCATGCAACTCCACGGAAAAGCCTATGGAACCATTATCGTTTTCGCGCCTTTTTCCTGGCCTTTTTGGCCAATTTACTTTTCTTCCTTTGTTTTTCAAGAGTCTTTTGAGAAGTAATCTTTCCCTTTTTGACCTCCGGGAGACCGAAAGGGTTCGCCGGATTATACGCGGAATCCGAACCGGGACCTGTGGACATGCCGCCAAACATCTGCCTGAGCCCCTTCATGCCTTTCCAGCGCCCTCGTATTTTTCCCCCACCCATCGCGGACATCAGATCACGCATGTCCTTAAATTTCGTGAGGAGGTCCTTTACCTCGGACTCTTTTCGCCCGGCGCCCGTGGCGACCCGACCGATTCTGCTCGGATTCAATATATCCGGTTTTCGGCGTTCCGTCGGTGTCATGGAATTTATTATGGATTCGATACGCACCAATTCATAATCATCGACTTGTGACGATGTAGGCAAGCCACCAGGGAAAAATGGGAGTTTCTCGACAAGATCTTGAAGCGGCCCCATTTTCTTGATTGCCTTTATTTGCCCCAAGAAATCATTAAGCGAAAATTGGCCCATAAGAATCCGCGTGGCGTCTTCTTCGGCTTGTTTCTCATCCACCGCCTCTTCAAAATCTTTTACTAGACCGACAATATCGCCAAATCCCAGTATCCTTGAAGCCAGTCCCTCGGGCCGAAATTCTTCCAGCCTGTCCATACCCTCGCCCATACCGACAAACTTGATGGGCACCCCGGTTGCTTCTTTTATAGACAGGGCCGCGCCCCCTCGAGCATCGCCATCAAGCTTCGTCAGAATAAAACCGGTCAACGGAATTCGTTCGTTGAAGGATTTAGCGATATTTACTGAATCCTGACCTATCATTGCATCGCAAACCAAAAGAATGTCGTCCGGGGCAGTAAGTTCTCTTATCCTGCGAAGTTCCTCCATAAGAGCTTCATCTACGGTCAACCGCCCTGCTGTATCAAAGATGGCAACATCGCAGCCCTTCATTGCCGCTTCGCGCAGAGATTCCCGGCAGATCTCGGGCGGTTCAGCCCTGCCGTCCGAAAAAACGGGGATATCAAGATCTGAGCCCAATTTCCTAAGTTGTTCCACAGCGGCCGGACGGTAAACGTCCGCCGCAACCAGCATGGGTTTCTTTCCGCTTTTTGTTAATAAGCGAGCCAGTTTTGCGGCTGTGGTGGTTTTGCCGGAACCCTGGAGCCCGATCAACATCAGGCTGCTTACAGGTTTGGTCCGCAAATTGAGCGAAGAATCCGCGGGACCCATGAGGCGGATAAGTTCTTTATGGCAGAGGTTTATGAAATACTGGCCTGGAGCGATGCTTAATTTTTGGTCCTTGTGCTTGACCCTGACCTGAACGACTTGGCCTAAGGCCTGCTCCTTGACGCGTTCCATGAATGATCGGGCCACCTGGAATTCGACATCAGCTTCCAGTAGCGAGATGCGAAGCATCTTTAAGGCTTCCGCAATGTTCTCCTCATTGAGAGTGCGCATGCCTTGAAGATATTGTTGAGCGTCTCGAAAACCCTTGGTAAGGATCTCCAGCACTGAAGGATTCTCCTAATTATATATTCTGCTCTAAAACTGTTTTACATACCATAAGGTCGACCAATACGTAAGAGTTTTCTTCGCTTGCTCGCGAGCGGGTTTTTTGCTATAAACTGACCCCTCAAGTAGGATGACACCCTTGGAGGGGCGAGGTTCAGATGGCTGACAATCTCTGGAATTTTCATATTCGGACAGACATCCATTTCGGAAGAGGTTCAGTTTCGAGTTTGGGTGAATTTGCTCGAGAAGCCGGTGGGACGAGATTTCTTCTTGTGGCCGACCCTGCATTGGAAGCTCATGGCCTGCTGGAAATGGTAATAAACACTTTGAATGAATCCGGGCTTGTGGGAGAAGTTTTCCAAAGAGTGGATCCGGAGCCCTATCTGGATAATGCCGATGAAGCCGCGATTCTAGGGCGAGGACTTAATGCGGACATCGTAATTGGGATGGGTGGCGGATCCGCGATGGATACAGCGAAAGCCGCGGCAATATTGATAACCAATGGAGGCATCGCAGAGCAATTCGTCGGTCTAAATCGTGTGGAACTGCCTGGAACCCCAACCATAATGATACCAACGACAGCAGGAACCGGATCCGAGGTCACCTTCACCGCTGTTTTCACCAATAGGGAGACAGGAATTAAGGGGGGCATTAATAGTCCTTTCTTATTCCCGGATCGAGCCGTTTTGGACCCTGAACTTACTATTTCGCTTCCACCTGATATCACCGCCTTCACGGGGATGGATGCTCTTACTCATGCGATCGAATCTGTAACGGGTCGGGCGTCGACCGTTTTTACAGAGGCGCTCGCGTTGAGAGCGGTGAATCTTATCGCAGGCAATCTGCGACGGGCAGTTTTTCATGGGTATGATATTGAGGCCAGAGAGAAAATGTTGTTGGGCAGTGTTCTTGGGGGAATGGCCTTGGCTGATGCTGGGGTAGGGGCAGCTCATGCTTTGGCCTATCCGTTAGGAGGAAACTACAGGATCCCTCACGGATTGGCAAATGCGGTGCTACTGCCGCATGTCATGGAATTCAACTTGCCTGCTGCTCAAACGCACTTTGCCATGATAGCCAAAAGTATGGGCGAAACGGTGGAAGGCATACCTGTTTGGCGAGCTGCCGATGCCGCGATCGAAGCCGTCCAAACGCTTGGTTGGGATATTGGAGTACCCTCCAGTTTGTCAGCTCTGGGGATTCCCAGAGCCGATATTCCGATGCTTGCTGAGAGCTCTCTTAAAGTAACTCGACCCGTTGAGAACAACCCCAGGACGCTAGGACTTGAAGATGCTCAAAAGATTTATGAACGTGCATTCGGGTGATTCGGTATCCACCAATGAGCACTAATCATTGCTGCCGGACGGATTCAACTCCGAAATAAAGATTGAGGAGAATTCAATGCCTGGATACGAATGGCTGGGTGAAGCTGAAAAAGAACAGATAACCGAAGTGTTGGATACTGGTGTTCTCTTTCGTTATGAGTTCAAGAATGAGCGTAAGGGCGTCTACAAAGTTAAAGAATTCGAAGATAAATTTGCTCAGTATAACGGCGCTGCTTATGCGCACGCGGTCACATCCGGCACTACAGCCCTTATGGCGTCCCTTGCGGCTCTTGGGATACGAGCCGGAGACGAGGTGATTACACAGGGGTTTACTTTCATAGCTACCTTTGAGGCCATAATTGAATCGGGCGCCGTTCCTGTGCCGGCCGAGATCGATGACACCCTTAACTTGGATCCCGCTGATTTTGAGAGAAAGATTACCGAAAGAACCAAAGCAGTAATACCGGTCCATATGCTTGGTTCACCGGCTCGCATCCAGGAGATTATCGAAATAGCCCGCAGACACAACCTTAAAGTTATTGAAGACACGGCTCAGGGGATAGGAGCTGCCGTGGGCGGCAAGAAAGTCGGTACCTGGGGAGATGTCGGCACCTTCTCCTTTGATTCATATAAAACTCTGACAACTGGCGAAGGTGGTATGGTGGTAACCAATGATCGGGATCTGTATGTCAGAATATCGGAATATGCCGATCACGGACATGATCATAATCCTACCGTGGGCAGAGCCCTTGAGGGCAGGAGCTTTCTTGGCGTCAATTATCGCATGGCCGAACTTCAAGGGGCTCTTGGAATTGCTCAATTGAGCAAGCTGGATGATATGATTCAGCGCCAGCAAGAAAACCAAAAATTGATCCGTGAAACCTTGGAAAGTTTCGATGCCATAACTATGAGAGCGCTTCCGGAAAACGGCAAAGATACTTGTACCCACGTGTGCTTCAGCCTTCCAGAGGCCGGTAAAGCAAGAGCATTCCAAAGATACATGGCCGAGAAGGGTCTGAGTGCTATATATTTCAGGGATAACTTTTGGCATTTTCTGCCAAATTGGGAACATCTTATCGGAAGGAAAACAGCTTGGGGCGGTGATTTCCCCTTTGCCGGCCCTCCGTATGGAGGGGATTTTCGATATTCTTCGGATATGCTCCCGGCCAGCACCGCAATTATTGAAAAGCTGGTGGTCATTCCAATATCGTTGCAGATGGATGAAGACCTTATAAGACGAATAGTGATGGAACTGCAAGCTGCTGCGGAAGAGATACTGTAGATTTCGCCCCAAAACTACTCCTTAATTGTAACAATTTGTTGTGAAGAATACATCTCGTGTCCGGTTTGCGTTAGATTATGCCTGAATCATCCGTAAAGATCATAGGTTTCATTCCGGCGAGGGCCCAATCTACGCGTTTCCCGGGAAAACCACTGGCTGATATCCTTGGACATCCGATGATTATGAGAGTGTTCGAAAGGGCTATTAAGTCCCCACTCTTGAACCAAGTGTACGTGGCCACTGATTCACGCGAGATCCTGGAGGCGGTCGAAGAGCATGGTGGCAGAGCCATTTTGACTTCGCGAAATCATGTTTCAGGTACCGACAGAATCGCTGAGGCGGCCCGCGAAATCGGTTTATCAAGAGATGATATTGCCGTAAATGTGCAAGGCGATCAGCCCTTATTTGACCCGATCATGGTGGAACAAGTTGTAACACCTCTTCTGGCTAATCCGGAAATTCCCATGAGTACGCTAATTTATAAGATAGTGAGAGATGAAGAGATAACTCATCCTAATGCAGTCAAAACCATAATGGACCATCAAAATTTCGCAATTTATTTTTCGCGAGCGACAATTCCATATTTCGGGGACTCGAGCGCGGAAGCAGTGTATTATAAGCACCACGGAATTTACGCATATCGCAACGATTTCCTTCAAGTTTTTTCCAAGCTGCCCCAAGGTAATCTGGAAAAAGCCGAACGGCTCGAACAGTTGAGGGCTCTGGAAAACGGATATAGGATAAAATTAGTGATAACGGATAAGGATTCCGTTGAGGTGGATACGCCTGCTGATTTGGAGCGTGTGCGGGAAACTTATGCAAAGATGGTTTGACAAATAAGAAAGATAGGTGTTACTTGCTATCTAGTGCTTGCATATATGTATCTGCGCGTCCATCGGTGGTAATCACAGCGGGCTCTCGGATCGTTGATCGGATCAGATATTGGAGGAAAATCTCTCACGTGAGCAGAGAAGACAATGTAAAAATTGAAGGAACAGTTGTAAAGGTCCATTCAGGTGGAATGTATCAGGTTGAAACAGACGACGGAAGAAGCATCAGAACAAAGCTTTCGGGCAGAATGTCGAGATATCGAATAAAAGTGCTTTTAGGCGACCGGGTTACGGTTGCCCTTTCCCCCTATGACCTCTCCCATGGCCTCATAGTCTATAGAGGTAAGTGACTTTATATAACTCTTTTCCTGGGAATTATTCTCAACACTTCCAGATTGCAATTTCAGTTAGTAGTCTTTCGAAGAATTGGAGGATATTGTGTGAAGTTATGCCCAGAACGTTCTGGCATTTCTTGCGGTATCTTCAGGAGATGTGAAGGTCGTCATGTCTCCCATCATGACCTCGAACCCGGTATGGTCATTCCGTGTCCAGGGGGCATAGTTCGATCGGGCAAGAATCACGACCCGCATTTCAACACAAAGATTTCCGTCCTCAACGAATAAGATGCCGAGATTATACCCGTTTCTACAAAGGCTTCGATAAAATTTCTGGACGTTCGCGATTCCCTGAGCAAGATGATTCCAATCCGGGTCAGTTATCTGATGCAGAGAGCTGATTGTAGGTAGAATTCCCCAAATTTCAAAAAAACCGGTTGGAGCGAACGCAGTTATCCATTCCCATGAACCGGTTTTCCCGATATAACGGCTACCGTCCTGTTTTTCGTGCAGGAGATAGTCGGAAAACAGATAAGAGCCAACTTGATCAAAGTATTCCTCTGCTCTTTTGCGTAAGACACGGTGATTATTGGGAGAGCTTCTATCGGCGTTGATTTGGAGGTGGGGATGAATCAAAGAGCCCCCGGCAGAAGGCAGATGATTCTGAGTAATCGCCATGTAGATGGCTTCGGAATCATACCGTAGTACCTGGCTAAGATAATTCCGGCAGTTGATAAAACAGTCAGCATATGAAGACACGGACGATTTGCCGATTTCTACAAAGTGTTGGCTGTCAAAAAGGCTTACCGCAGAATAGCGGCCGTAAGGAAAAAGATTCGGAAACAAGATTGATTCATTTTGGTATAAGCGCCCACCAGGAAGAATTTCGGAAATAATCCTCGGAGTTTTTGACATTACCTGTGGCTTGCAAAAAGGACAATTGGCCGTATCATCGGCACTGGGCGGAGGCAAGGGCAGGCTGTCTATGCCTGGTTCTTTTTCACCGCTCCGTGCCAGCGCAATTCTGCTGGTTCTGCCCGAAACAGGATTCACACGGATCTCGATGTATCTTTCCACAACTTCGCCGGAAGGATGAACAAACTTTGCAGTAATTATTTCTTTTTCAAAGGACAAAGAATGATCACTCATTGTACACATGACCTGGAATCATAATGGTCTTGCCAATTCCGGTATTTAGCAGGGATCTTCCAACCGAAATGGGATGTCTTGATCTCCAAGGCGGACCCACGACCAACAGAGACAAGATCGATTTTCACATTGAATAAAATGTGTAGGGTTTCCCAAAGCCTAAGTTACCCAAGGTCCACGAGTCAAGCAGAATGTTGATAGCGTAGGCCCTTGTCGGATATGATATTAGCGTGAATCTCGAGTGGAAGATTCCGGATCACATAATTAAGAATTGGGGGTGTTTATGGGCGATGACGTTAAACAGAAAACCGCAGAGGTCGCAAAACTCTATTTCAGCGACTTCCCCGATGAAAGACCTTTTGATCTCTGGCGTGCGTTTGACAAAGGTATGGCACGCGAACTTTCCCTCTTTGTAACAGGAAAGATGTATGCGCGTGAACGCATCCCACACCAGACTCGCCAACTGATCACCGTCGCAGCATTAACGGTGCTGAGCAGAACCGAAGAACTGAAACTTCATATTTATGGCGCTTTAAATGTTGGCTGTAGTCCCGAGCAAGTGGCGGAAGTCATCTTCCAATGTGGCATTTATGGGGGAATGCCTGTGGTTAATCAGGCTTTAAAGGTGCTCAGGGAGGTGCTCAGGGAGAAGGGACTTTGGCCGTTGGAGGCACAAGTCTAGAGTAAATCACATTGTTGCGATTAAATGACGTATCAGAATAACTTAGAAAAAATCATTGATTAATAAATGGCTCAGTCGTCTAGGGAGAATTCAAATTCGTCGCCCATATCTTCAAGATCGAGTTCCGCTTCTCCCATAGCGTCAAGATCCAGTTCGGATTCCGGCGCGCTGACCGAATCTCTGGTCCGGTAAACGCCTGATGTTCCTGAGAAGAATTCATCAAAATCCATTTCCGGAGGTTCCTGATGGATTCCGAGCTTATTACGAGCGGCTGATAAATCCTTGTTGCATTGTGGACACATGACATTGTGATCAAAGCTTATATAACCGCATTTTTCACATTTCAATGCTCACCTCCGAAAAGGACCGAACGCCTAATATGCAAGATTAACATGAACTACTTGATAAATCAAGCGATGTCCAGCGCTGTAAGACGAAAGTCTTCATCACGGATGTGGCGGTTGAGCTTGTCTCTCAGCTTATTGTGGGTGCTCATCAGCTGCGCAACCGTTCCACATACGGGACGGCGGCAATTCAATATGGTGCCTGATAATAGGCTCGACGGGTTGGGCTCACAAGCATTTAGTGAAATAATTGCGCATGAACCCGCATCCAAGGATGGGCGGCTAATCGATATTGTAAAGAAAGTGACCAGCCGCGTGAGTAAAGCTTCCGAAGCTATGGATAAACCCGGCTTCAACTGGGATGTGCGAGTTATTGACAGGGATAATCCAAATGCAGTCTGCCTCCCTGGTGGAAAGATAATTGTCCATTCGGGACTGGTTCCGTACGCCAAGAACGAAGCCGGACTGGCAGCTATTATAGCACACGAAATCTCCCATGCGGTTGCCAGACATAGTGGAGAGCGACTCAGCCAGCAGGTAGCTCTCCACGGCACAATTGATATTGGCAAAGAAATGTTGAAACAAAAGGAAGGAAAGCTGGACAATAAAACCAAACTCCTACTCGGTGCGCTGGGACTCGGCGGAACATTAGGAATAGTTCTGCCGTACAGTAGAATTCATGAACTTGAGGCCGATAGAATAGGGCAGCTGTACATGGCCCGGGCCGGTTACGACCCGGCTGAAGCGGTACATATCTGGGAGAGAATGTCCAAGGTCACGAAACCTCCTATTCCGATATGGCTTTCAACGCACCCGGCAGATGAGGAACGCGTTCGGAAATTACGAGAATTCCTTCCCGAAGCAGAAAAAATTTATTCCGAGGCACAGGTGAAATATGGTATTGGAAGCCCACTTTAAAAAATGGTGAGGTCATGAAAGCCGGTGCTGAAACAATCAGAGCCTTCATCGCAATAGAATTGCCTAACAATGTCAAAGAATTTCTTGAAGAGACTTCTTCCCGGCTGAAGAAATGCGGAGCTGACGTGAAATGGGTGAGAATGAGTGGAATACACCTCACGTTAAAATTTCTAGGTTATGTGAAAACAGACATCATTTCGATCATTCAAAATGAACTCCAGCCGATTTTCGAAGAACAGAGGTCATTCCCATTGGTGATTTCAAGCCTAGGCGCATTTCCGGCGCTGGCAAAGCCGCGTGTGATATGGGCCGGATTGAACGACCCGGACAACATGGTAACTCCGTTGGTATCGCGGTTGGAAGATATTCTTGAACCGCTCGGTTTTAAACGTGAAAAACGACCAGTTACTCCTCATCTGACGTTAGGCCGCGTGCGATCGAACCGAAATTCAAGTGAGCTTATCGACGCAGTGCGACAGAGCTCTGAATTTTCTGGACCAAATTTCATGGCAAATCATGCGGTATTATTCGAAAGTGTTTTGAAACCGACGGGCGCGGAATATTTCGTAATTCGTAGTTTCGATTTTTCCGAAACGAGGCAGTGAATTGAATTCTCAAACACCGGGTTTCCTTCGCGAAGATGGCGCGCACCGCTGATTTTCAGGTAAATTTATGAAATCCCGCTTAATATTGGCCTTCATGTTTCTCCTGGCCGGATATTCGATTGTGGATGCCTTCATCTCCGAAGGGACACTTGTGCCCGCTTCGGTCGGAGAGCAAATAACATTCAGCCCAAATTTTAAGCGTATGACCATTCGAGGTCCGCTCCGTGATTTGCCGCTATCGGTCCAGGATCTCATTTCCGGCGAAAAACTGCCAAACCCTCCCGACGATCCGTGCCTTCCGCCGTTATATAAAACTTGGGGAGAATTGAGCCTTGATCGTATGGATCAAGATTCGGAGAGATGTTCAAATCTCAAAATAGTTATAGACAGGTGCTCTTTCAAACTTACAATAGAATGTGAAAAGCTGGACGGGTCACTTGATGAAGTTTATGAATCGGAAGTTGGCCTCGGTGATCTTCACTCACCAACACCAGCGGGCCGATTTGTGATTAATCACATTTATTGTTATCCGGACGTAGTATTTTTCAGCTCCAAGAATGAGCGTGTCCCGGCTCTGTACAATGGCTTCTTTGCCCCGTTACTGTTGTGTGAAACTGGAGGCCGGTGCCGGCGTTATCATGAACTTGGTATTCACGGCTTTCAGGCTTCGGCACATCCGAATCGGTCCGGCATTAATCAGGAAACAACAGGCGCTGTCTCCGCGGGCTGCATTCGAGTTCCCGACCCCTGTCGACTGAAGCAGACGCTAATCAGTAAGGTCGGAATCGGCGATCTGCACAAAGATGATAGAGGTTTTTACTATTGGCTCCAACATCCCATACAAGTTGATATTATTGGTGAGTATCCCGGAGAGGAAGAGTATTTGAATCTTGTCAACTTATTTGAAAAGAGCTTAACGCAGGTTCAAGAAGGGATGAGAAGCCTTCTTGACCTGTTCAGTCGAGACAATAATTATAATGATTGAAATCCGCGGAAACAATCCACTCGTTCATCAATTTCAACCTTAAAGAACATGCAATTTTATGATAGGACTGGCAATATGCCGCTCCCAATTCTTGGACGCGTCAGCGGCGGTCAGTACTCTGACCGCCGCTGACGTGAACGAAAAGAGTGGGCTTAAGTAGAAACCCGATTAGGCAAATTAACTAGTCCCAGGGTGGGGGGGTTATGGGGGAGGGAGGGTGTCCATCCAGGGGAGAGGTCTTAAGCTGAACCTTCGGCTTTTTGGCCGAACGTCGTTCTCACAGTTCAGGAATATAGAGGATTCCAGCCTAAAAGTCAACATATTACTTTAATAAATAGACACATCCTGGCCTAATTATTAGCCATATACTTTGTGCGACAATAATCTCCCGCTGGTTGACGCGTCAGCTAATATGATCGCGCGTCTGGCGTTGTAAGTCGATCCGGCTGCTACAGCGACACAGGCATAAAGCAACTGTACATCTTGCCAAATCTGTTGATCCGGAAACCTGTATAGTCTTTCTTTTGATTCAGAACAGATCTTTTATGGTAAAAGCCACAGTCGCCAAGCTCAGCAGTGTCAGCACCAACACCGTTGCCAGCATATAACATTCAGTACGGTCCGTTCCTGTGGTCTCTCATCACCTGAGCATCGTTAATCAGCAGCAACATAAAGAAAAGAACTATTGGCAGCATGAGACCGTTTAGTACCTGCGAAAAAAACATAATTGTCACTAAGGGTGCGCTGGGGATGAGAATGATCAGGCCAGAAAAAAAGATTATAAAGCAATACAGACCATAAAATTGTGGTGCTTCCGAGAATTTTTTGTCCAGACTCGATTCCCAACCAAATGCTTCGCAAACCGTATAAGCAGTTGATAATGGCAGAATGGCGGCCGCGAACATTGAAGCGTTAAACAGACCGAATGCAAAAAGCCAGGTGCAGTATGCTCCGGCCAAAGGACGCAATGCCATTGCGGCTTCCTCGGCCTTTTCCACCTGGATTCCCGCTTTGAACAAGGTTGCTGCGCAGGTCAGGATTATGAAAAATGCCACCACACTGACCACAATGGACCCTATTATTACATCCAGCCTCGCTGCGCCCAGATCTTTTGCCGCCAAACCTTTGTCCACGACAGCGGATTGCAAATAAAACTGCATCCAGGGAGCAATAGTCGTCCCCACCAATCCCGCCAACATCACCAGAAATGGGGTCTCAAACTTAATGGTCGGTGTCGTGGTCGCCTGAACTACCTCCACCCAATCAGGTCGCGCCAGGAACCCGGTAACAACATATGCCACATAAAATATGCACGCTACGAGGAAGA
>JBKQRG010000351.1:0-13539 GCA_052144015.1 Desulfomonilaceae bacterium | reverse complement strand
AGAAAGACTTCTAAATATTTTTTATTCTGGGTACGGATTCGCTGAAAGAAATCAGCGCCTGGAAAGATTATCAAAGATTATTTTTGTTAGCTAATTTTATTGTAGTCACACGTCCTGGTCTGGATTTTCGGGCAGCCTGGTCCGAAGTTCCCGCCGCTCTGAGGAATGAATTTCATTCTGAAGGGAATGATTTTGTCCACGAAAGCTCGACCCATCTAATCCCCTCTCATATACAGGGTTTAAATATTTCCGCCACATGGATCCGCGATCTCTTACGTAAGGGCAAAAGTGTTCGATATCTTGTGACAGAATCTGTTCGATCTTATATTATTGAGAGAAAACTCTATAGGAAATAATTACTTATGGGTAATTCCGACAGAAGCTTGCCTTTAATGTCTTCGAAAGACAAAGCATTTTTGTTGTTGCGTGCCGCTCTTTCGAAAAAGGCCATGGAACCGGTTCTGGTTCGTCTCATCGGATTAACGTCTATAACAGACTATTTCCTGCTTGTGTCAGGCACTTCCGCCAAACAGGTGCAGGCCATAGCTGAGGGTGTTGTTGAAGACGCCAAAAAAGACAAGGTCGATCGCTTATCCGCTGAGGGCGTTAATCAAGGTAACTGGGCACTGCTCGATTATGGAGACGTTATAGTACACATTTTCCGCAAGCCCATCCGTGAATTTTATGATTTGGAAGGCCTTTGGGCTGAAGCCCCTCGAGAAAGCTTCCCCGCTGATATACAGGAAGAGATAGATTTGGCTGCCGAACGCGAAGAGGATGACATTGACCAAGATTACTAGAGGCGGAATGATTGCCACTACTCCGGAGGCGAACTAGAATCCGAATTATCGGAGGAAGTGCGCAAACACGGTACGGACCACGCGTTTGATATTGATTTGGCCGTAGCTTGCGACGACTTGGGGTTCATCCAAGCCTTATTCGCAACAAAGTTGTTCTCCAAAAACATCGAATCAATATGTAAACCGAGTGTTCACCACGGTGATTCGAAGTCGGGTATAGCTGTACAAGATAGAACAAAGTGAATTCCCCCCAAAATTGGGATGAAGAACCGGTCAGGCCGAATTCTCGCGGATTTTGAGAGCCAATCAGAAGAGGAAGAGGGTGGTAGAGGATGAAGGAGCTTGAGAACCTGGCTCACATGCCTTTATAATGGGTTCTGGATGATGCCGTGCCCGCTGTGCTCTACTACCTGCCAAAAAGAGGTGGATTCTGAGGGATTAAAGCAGGGGTAATTTTGAAACCAGGTCTATTTTTTAAACAAAGCTTCTAATTTCTTGCGGGATTCCTCGGCCTTTTGGGCGGCTGTTCCTGAGACTCGGCCTTCCCTCAACGTGAAGTACTCGCAAAAATTTCTGCGATCCTTTACTGAAACGCGTTCGGCCTGGGGTTCTGCACATTGATCTGCCACGGATTCATCATAATTGGAGCAATTCAGACAACAATACACATCCGAACCGCACTTGTCGCACGTATCGTTTCTGAACACCTTTTCCACAAATTCCAGTTCATTCCCGCAATGATGGCAGAATCCTTTTTTCATGAGTTAACCTCTTGCGCCGTCCACCATATGGCCTTATAAATGACGGAAACTACAGCCGATGATTTCCCGGCAAAGTGGCCTTGAAGCCCGCTCGGACTGATAAATAATATTACCAGAAATTAGTGGTACTTTCCAGGGTCGCTTCAACGGGAAAGCTGCCTGTGTACAAACACGGATGACGAGCATCGGAAAGTAGCAGAGTTTCATAGGGAGTGAATAGTCGCCGGCTCTGTTCGGGCAGTTCTTCATTAAAATATCGGATCTTCCGCAGCCAGGTGTTGGATTCATGAGCTTGAACGATTTAGTACTGTTTGTAGTCATATTCGGTTCGACGTCCATTGCAGTAGTTTTTCCTGAAATTGGAGTTTGGTTCGAGCCTTCTATCTTGTACTTCATGATGTTTGTACTTTTCTTGAGCTTCATGAAAATCGATTTTAGCGTTCTCTTGGATACCTCGCCAAAGGCACTGTTAGCCTTAGGCAAGCTGGTTTTGATCAAGCTTGTGGTATTGCCGGCGGTGCTTTACTGGGTAGCCCTTTGGGTTATTCCGGATTATGCAGTTCCGATATTACTACTCTCCGGGATTTCCACTGGTGTAGTGGCTCCGTTCATAGCTAATATCCTTAATGCCGAAGTGGCTCAAGTGGCACGCATGACGGTTGTTACCTCGGTTCTTGTTCCGGTGTCGCTACCAGCGATGGTTAAGATATTGGCTGGTGCGGATGTGACAATTCCTCTCGTATTAATGGCTCGCATATTAGCCCTGGTAATTTTTGTGCCGATCATCGCAGTCCTGTTCATGCGAAGGTTTTTTCCAGGTGTTCTGGCGGCCTTGGACGTACGCAGATTTCCTATTTCCTTGATGGCTTTCGGAATAATCAATCTGGGAGTATTCTCTCAATATTCATCATTTTTCTATGAAAACTTCGATCAAGTCCTGGTAGCTGTAGCGCTTGCGTACTTGTTGTCGGTTATATACTATATCATCGGGTTCATCGTGAGCCCTAAACACACGGATATGCTTTCAGCCGGAATCTGCCTGGCTGTTATGAACAACGTTCTGGTGATTGTCTTTTCATCCCGCTTTTTCGGCCCGCTATCCCCGACACTCGCTGCCATGTATATGTTTCCGTTCTTCACAATGATAGTTCCTATTAAATTGATCCAAAATCATACAGAATACTTGTCCACGAGACCCACTAAGGGAAAATGAAACAATCGTCTCACAATTCAAGAGAACGCGCGAAAGCGCCGGCAGGTTTTGTTCGCAATAACCGGCTCGTCGGTATCTTCTTACTGGCCACAAGTTTGGCGGCGATCTTGTCGATTGCTTCGTGCTCGACCCAAAATTCCCGGATCTACAAGACCAGCCGAGTCCTCATGGGCACTTTCGTCGAGGTCACGATATCCGGGCAAGGCGAGAACGCACCCAGCGCAGCTGAAGCCATATTTGAGGAGATAAAAAGGATTGAGAATTTAACATCCTTTCACAAAAATTCGAATCTGACTGAAATAAACGCTGCCTCCGGACAAGGGCCCTTCAAAGCGGACCCGGAACTGCTTAAACTCATAACGATGAGTTTCCAATTTGCTGAAAAATCCGGCGGAGCATTTGATCCGACAATAGGGCCTGTCTGCAAATTATGGCAATTCAGCGGGGGAGGGGAGCCGCGTTTGCCTGAAAAAGCCGAAATTCAGAATGGTCTCGCCAAGGTTGGTTGGAATCGGGTCAAAATAGATGCGGACGCGGGGACCATTACGCTGCCTGAATCCGGCATGGCTCTGGATTTAGGTGGAATAGCCAAAGGCTACACCCTGGATAAGGCAGCTGATGTTATTAGGAAAATGAGAATATCATCAGCGTTGGTCAATATTGGGGGTGATGTGCTGGTAATCGGCGAACGTGAACCGGGAAAGCCGTGGCGAATCGGAGTGCAGGACCCACGAGATCCCAAGGGCATTATCGCCACAGCAGGTTTAAAGGACAAAGTCATTGTGACGTCAGGAGATTACGAGCGCTACTTTATCCAAGGTGACAAACGGTATCACCACTTACTTGATCCATCCACCGGCTATCCAGCCGATAAGCTGCAATCAGTGACCGTAGTCGGTTCTTATGGAACTACTGCAGAAGCGGTTTCCGTTTCAATGTTCGTGATGGGCGCTCAACACGGTCTCAAATATTTGCAGTCTTTTCCCGGAATGGAAGGGTTCGTAGTCGATTCAACCGGCAAGACTTTCGCCACACCAGGAGCGCAATCCGTCTTTGAGATGAAGGGTCCCCAAACAGGTGCAGATTGAACCTCGCTATTGCATCTGTCCTTTTTTCTTGCTCTAGAAAAGAAATGGGAGTAGAATCAAGCCGCTCAAAATGCTCAGGGGACTAGTTTGAAAAAGTTTGCAAGTAAGCTTATTTTTTGCCTGTTTGTGGTGGCTACGCTTGCATCTGCGGGCTGCGTGAGTTGCATACCACAATACGTTGCTCCCCCGTTGGGGCCACCTTCGACTTGCTATCCGGTCGGGCATGATCCTTTCATCCCGATGGACCACAACCCCACAATTCTTAACCCCTGGGACTTTTTATCCTCCGTGGCTGCCCCCTTCATGTACGGACCGCCCCGCTAAGCCATTTAAAATTTATGAGATTTTAGGAAGAAGAGCGTTGTGCCGAATGAAAGTTCGTCATTTGCGCTTCAATCGCCCAGAGTTACCATGCCGCAAGTGTGTGAGGCTTACCATCCGCGGATTCCGGCTGCCCGATACCAAGACTTAACAGAGCCGTCTCTTTATATTCTCTGTAAAGTTCTGTGTAACGCTTTTTAATTTTCTTGCGAGTCCCCAGAACTGCCCATGCGTACCCTCTTGCTGCCCCCGGGTGGTCGCTGTTATACGCGCTTAGGGCTGACACAAGTGTTTTGTATAATTCGAGATAGTACTTGAATACAGCGACTCCACAATCCGCATTTGTTTGAAGGTCCAGGAGGTCTGCATATTTCAGTCCGAACTTGCTTGCCCAAGAGGGCGCGTGGACCTGAAACATGCCTCGGCAGTTCTGATAGTTAATTATATTGTTTTTAAAACCACTCTCCACATACACAATTGCCATATATAGCCACATGTCGCCACAAGTGACCTTGCCGAAATGTTTGTTTCCTGCATGAGCTATAGCCAAAGATATCTCTTTGGCTTTACTGATGCTGATCTTGCCTTCCGTCATTTCATTAATGATGGCTGCACATATAGGAATCGCGTACGGGTTCGGCTCGTCATCTGCACAGAC
Organism: Desulfomonilaceae bacterium; assembly: GCA_052144015.1. Taxonomy (GTDB): domain Bacteria; phylum Desulfobacterota; class Desulfomonilia; order Desulfomonilales; family Desulfomonilaceae; genus DATJPW01. Next base: position 8,698 of record JBKQRG010000351.1, on the reverse strand, counting down.
GTACGTGGGAGCGGCTCCTGCAAACAAAAGCAGGGCGGCCGCTATGATCCTCCTGATCATACACCCTCCATTTTCAGCAAAGAGAAAGTAGCCCGGAAACTTCAGGCTACACCCCAGTAAGAGCCTCTCTTTGCAGCTCCCTTTTTATAAATCCCCTGCGAATTATTTTTTGGGCGCTGTTTTTCCTGCCTCAGGCGCCCTAACGGTTTTCCTCTTCGGCAATTGCCTGGCTACAGCATTTTCAGCATAGGCAAAACCCTTGTCCAGTGGAGAAAGCACTCTCGTCGTGCAACCTTTCACAAAATCCAAGCATGGATTGAACAGGCTGAAGGTGTTTTTCAAACAGCTATTCACGAGCATTCCGCTTCTATCAAGAACTTGTGATCCGCCTTTGTATAGAGTGCCGCCGTATCGCGAAACAGCCGAACGCTCTGGAGCGTTATCGGCAAACGCGACAGAGCACAGCCCAGCAATAAGGCATCCACAAATTATCGCTGCAAGCGTTTTAGTCATTAGGTCAACCTCCGGTTAGGTGAAGCTCTGTAATTATCCCATATTTCTATCTCTTTTGTCAAGACTCTAAGCCCCTTTATTTTTAGGAGAATTTGTGCTATGGATATACAGTAGCAGGAGTGTTGCTGGAGGTCGTCCTCATGAAGACAATAATTGGCATCTTCATTTTGATAATAATCGCTTGCGCTAATTTGGCGTTTACACAGGTCCAACAGATGTATGGCGCACCACAAGCACAGCCTACGTACGGCGCTCCGCAACAGATGTATGGCGCTCAACAGCCCCAGCCCACGTACGGCGCTCCGCAGGTTCAACAACCCCAACCCACGTACGGCACTCCGCAGGCTCAACAATATGGCCCGGCACAGGTTCAGCCGTACGGTGCCCCGCGAGTTCAAACTCCAATGTATGATAATTCGTACAGCGGTCTCTTTAATATGTACGGACAACCGACGTTTGTGGCGCCTGAGTATCAGCCGGGTGCCCAACAGCAGGCGCAACAACAGCAGGGTCAAGATGGATTAATTTTCAAAGGAGCGTCCGCGGTTCAGTCGGTGGGCGGTTATTTGTGGAGCTACATGCCCGCTCCGTTACGCGGAGCTGATGCCGGCTATTTCGCTCCAGCAGGTACTGGACCGACCATCATTAATTTTACCCCGGGTACCCGATAGACAGCGCGCGCAGAAGAAGGACCCAGAGAAAGGCCTTTCAGAATCGTTCAATTGTAGGTTTCCCGGAAGAACCGTCCCGATTTTTATTTGCGCTTCAATGAAAAAGTGTCTCACAGATTTTGCCGGTCTTATTCGATAGAGCTGCATCAAAGTCTCTCGATATGAATAATTGATTTAATCGAGACCTTAGGCCACCTCAGCCTTAAAACAAATCCGTTTTTAACGATCGAATGATATTTCGAAGTTGCACCAAATCAGAGATGAATATCGACTGAAAAGAATTGCGTGATGTCTATTTTTCCTGAGATTCCGGTGAAAATAAATAGACGGTCCCTTACAAATTCAGTGAGTTAGTTAAATGGATGCCATCAAATTAATTCTGGCTTTTGCGCCGTGGATCGCTTTCTGGATCATTTCGCTGGGTCACTCAATGTTGTGGCTCAAAATCGGAATTGCTACGGCCGCGCTCTTGGTGATTATCATGGGGATCACCAAGCTTCATCGTGGCATGATCCTGTGGGCGGGCGTGGCCTTCTTCGCTTTTGCTGTTGTGTCGGTGATTTGGCTTGAAAATATGTGGGTAATTCGTCATTTGGGATTTCTGGCGAGCGGAACCCTATTTATGGCCACATTTCTGTCTATATTTCTAGGTCAACCTTTTACTGAGGATTACGCTCGCGACCACGTTCCAAAGGAATTATGGGATTCTCCCAGCTTTATTCGGGGCTGTTTCACAGTTACTGCGGCTTGGGCATTTGTATTTTTGGCCAATAGTCTGGTAAATGTAGCCAAACTCCAGGGCCGTGAAGCGGCGGATTGGATATACGAAACTGTTCAACTGGGCTTCTTGATTTTGGGTGTCCTTTTCACCACTACTTTTTCTAGAATCGCGAGACGAAAACGCGAGGAAAAGAATTGAGAGCTCGGAAAATAACCAATTATGTTTTTCACGTGATTGCAGCGAGTATATGTTTACTTCTTCTGACATCCGGGTCTGTACTTGCAGGAAAGAAATGCGAAAAGATCGTCGAAGAATTTGTTTTACATGGTGTTAGCATATTGAGAGATTGCGCAGATCCCTTAAAAAGATTGGAACGCTACAAAAGTGCTCTGAGACAGCTGGCCAAAGATGCACGCTCTGTTTATGGACCGTTTTGCCCGTGTGACGAGTTCTTGACCAGAGCGGCCGCATTACAGAATCACAGAGAGGCTTGGCGCTCACCTCCGCCGGATTGGGACCCAAAGAAATTCAATGACAGTTTTCGTCCGCTCGAAATCGAGCTTGCACGTAAGGATGTGCAGTTGTTGATGGAATTGATGGGTCTTTGCGATGGATCTTAAAGTCCAGTTCATCCCCCCACGTTTTTGCTCCTTTACGTTAATAATAGCAAAATCACAATAATTTTGACCAGCATGTGAACATTTCACGAATCGACAATTAAGGTCAAACCTCGCGATTTGACACCACTGAAATCAGTGTCCAACATGACCGTAAATGGTACCGCCCCTGTAATTGCAGATAAAGGGGGAACCAATACATTACGAGAGAATTAAGAAGGAGAATAAGGAATGAAAACATCGACATATAGAGCGCTGATGGTACCGGTTCTGGCAGTCATGATGACGGTGGCGCTTACGGTAGGACCTGCTGCTGCTCAGCAATACAGGCCCTTCCAAATGTATGACAACAACAATATGTGGGCTGCTCCCGCACAAGCGGGCTCAACAGGCCAGGAAGCGCTTACGGGCTTGGAGCACACCGGTATCCCGCCGTTTAATTTTGGTAATGTAGCGTCGAGCCAGAGTTCCAGTTTCTATTATGACGGCAACATGAGATTCTTCCGTGATCGCTGGAGCGGTGGTGGACCCGGCGTCCGTGGTGATTCCGGACTTTCAGTTATGCATCAATTTCCGTGAGTCGTCCAACGTTGACTCAGCGTTATTGATCCCCCTGTTTGCATGGAAAAAGCATTCAGAGGGATTTTTGCGTTCAGGCAAAACGTCTTTAACACATCCGGGAGGCGCTCTTAATCGATATTTGACACTAGTCTGTTCAATCACCAAGATTAGGAAGGAGAAGTTGTACAGCTACAATTGATATGTTGGATGAATGCTTCCCTCATGCCCCCGAAATAATCGTCTGGTAAAACTAAAATACTTGACAAATTGTGACCTGACTGGTTAACGTTTACGTTAACGTAAAGCTTCGAGCTGCGGGAATAGCAATGAAACGGCCTAGGGAAAGCCCGGGAAACGAGTTCTACTCCATTTCGGAACTGGCACTGGAACTCGATGTCAGCCCCCGCACCATACGCTTCTATGAAGAGAAGCGCCTCATTTCACCTAAACGGAACAAAGCCAATCAACGAATCTATAGTAAGCGAGACCGAGCGCGTCTAAAGCTTATTCTGCGAGGCAAGCGATTCGGTTATGCATTGAATGAAATAGAGGAAATGATCGGTATGACCGATGTCGATATGAGTGAAACCGCACAGATAGAAAAGAGCCTCGCTTACGGTGACAAGAAGCTCGCTGAACTGCGATCGCGAATAAATGAGCTTCGCCTCCTCGAACAAGACCTGCTTAATGTCAAGGCGAAGCTGATCAAGCGCCTGGAACAGCTGAAAAATTGAGGGGCAGCCGCTTTTCCCGGCGAATGCACAACCTATTATTCCATCACATCGACAGGAGTGTGCCATGTATTATGACGTGCTTATGACTGATGAAGATCGATCAATACAGCAGGAGGTTCGGCAGTTCGTTCGTGATGAGGTCCCTTCGGATTTTGTGAGAGCTATGGATCGTGAAGAAATCAAATACCCACGCGAGTTCGTCCAAAAACTGGCCTCTCGAAATCTGCTGGGGCTCCGCTTTGATCCGAGATGGGGAGGTCGAGGGTTGAAATGGACCTCTGAAGTGGCCGCCGAGGAGGAGGCGGGCATTTTGGGGACCGCGCTTGGATGCGCGTTTGTCATGCCATCCATAGTGGGCGAGGCGCTTCATACTTTCGGCACTGAAGAGCAAAAAGAGCGCTTCCTCCGCCCAATTTTGCAAGGGAAGCTCATAAGCGCGGAAGCTTTGACCGAGCCGCGGGGCGGGTCGGATTTCTTTGGCGCTACAAGTCGAGCGGTGCTCGACGGCGATCATTTTGTTGTGAACGGTCAAAAGCGCTTTGTTGTCGGAGCGGCCGAGGCGGATGTTTTTCTGGCCTATTGCCGCACCAATTTCGATGAAAAGTCACACAAATCCAATCGCATCAGCGCTCTAATAATTGAACGCAGCCCCGGGGTGAAGGCAGAATACATTTACGGACTAATGGGAACCAGAGGCGGAGGCACCGGGCGGCTGGTATTTCGTGATGTGCGCGTACCGAAAGAAAATCTGATCGGAGAATTGAACGGTGGTGGAGTTGTCTTCAATCAGATGATGATACCGGAACGAATGACCTCGGCCGCGGCAAGTCTCGGCGCGGCGCGAGCCGCTCTCGAGATAGCGGCTCGGTATAGCAATCGTCGCCATGCCTTCGGCCAAGCCATTCGGAATTTCCAGGCGGTGAGCTTCATGGTGGCTGATGCAATAACTCGTCTGGATGCTGCTCGCGGCCTGGTATATTTGGCTGCTCGCTCGGTTGATGAAGGAGCTCCCAATGCCAGGCGGCTCGTGAGTGAAGCAAAGAAGTTCGGCACAGATACATGCTGGGAAGTTACCAACAAAGCCATGCAGATCATGGGCGGGATCGGCTATACGGACATTTATCCTGTCGAAAAGATGGTGCGAGATTCTCGGCTGTCGCAGATCTGGACCGGGACCAATGAGGTCATGAGCCTTCTCATCCAGCACGAGTACTATAATGAAGTGCTCAAGGGCAAAAACGACACTCGAGACGTAGAAAAAGATGCTCTGCATGTGGATGAAGCCGAAAAATGCTTTACAGACGAAGACATGTGGCGTGTCCACGAGGGGTAAAAGTGGAAGAGTCTGAAGAGCTGTTGAGTGGAACTTTTTGCAAAAGCTTCCCTCCAACACCCCCCTCAAAAACTCTTAATATTTTTCTTCGTCGCTCCGGAGAGCTGCTGTGGCGTAAAACACCAGAGCGTTATCAGGACCAGTAGGACCGGCATCTTGCCGGTCATGGTTAGCTCAAGCGGGAATCCAAAAGCCTTTGCGGTTCTCAAACGGGCCAAGTGACAGCGGACTCACGTCTGCCCTGCATAAGAGGCGCCACATGAAAAAATTGAACCAAAAAGAGTTGCAGGAACTCATTCTCAAATGCTGGATGACTCATGATGCGATGTGGTTCTACCATTGTCTTCAGGAGTTCGGCATCGAACAGGCCAACAAACTCAATAAAAGTGCCATAAATGGACTTGCAGCGATAGAAATAGACAGAGTTCGAAAAGCCTTCGCGATTGAAAAGATCGAAAATTTTGAAGATGTCAAAAGACTCCTGGAAGCGGGATTCGGAACGCTCACGGGAGAGTTCATGGGCTTTGATTACAGTTTTCCATCAGAAAACGTTGCGCACTGGGAAATGAAAAGGTGCTTCGCATATATTGGCATGACGCGACTTGGAGTCATCGATCACTACGAATGCGGAGTAATCTACCGAGTGGCGAACTGGTTCGATAAACTTGGCTTGAAATATGAACTTCATCCCAGAGTGGATCGCTGCATAATGCATACTAAAGGAGCCTGCCGAGGCGAATTCAGGTTCTTGTTTGGCTAAGGAGAAGAGCTTCTGGGGAGGGCGTTTTTGCAAAAAGTACTCCGCGTACGGCGATAAATGAGACTCAAGCAAGTGCGATGTTGATCAACGGCGTGGCATTTCCGGCGCATTACTGGCCCCACGCCGAGTGGCCCCAGCCCCCTCCCCAAAAACTCTTATAATGTTCTCTGATTGTCGCGAACTGTTTCCCAGTCAGCTTTGTACACATTCCGGTGTTGATTTTTCCTCAGCCGGAGAGTTCTTTCTTGCAATACGGCCCCAGTCCCTCAGCAAAGAACTCCTATAATTTCTCACTTCAGTTCGTGTGCTGGCGGGCGAACCTATCGCTACTCCGTAGCTTCCCCGCAATATTTTAGGAGTTCACATGAATGTCATTTCTCCTCCAACAAACGGAACCAATCCAATAGACTACTGGAGGTCAGTCTTTGCAATCAGGTCCGCAAGCCGATCCAGCAATGCAACCTGTCCTTTTAATATTTTTTTTCTAGCTTGGTCCAAATCGAACCAGTCGGCCCTGTCGACTTCCGGATATTCTCTAATTTTTCCGGAATTCTTTGGCCATTCCATTGTAAAAGAGTTGCTTTCTATTCTTGTTACATCAAGATCTTTCTCGAGCGCCCAGGCATGGACTATCTTTCCGCTCGGCTGTTTGACTTCTCCCAATTCAATGAACTTGCCGTCCACTTCGAGCCCGGTCTCTTCATTAAATTCTCTTCTCGCCGCGTCCAGGGCGTTCTCTGTTTCATCGAAAAGACCTTTGGGGATTGACCAGGCTGCTTCGTCCTTTCTCGCCCAGAACGGACCGCCCGGATGGACAAGCATGACTTCGAGCTTATCACTTCTGAATCTGAATAGAAGTATACCAGAGCTATGTACTGTCATATTTTGCTTAATTCTTACTGGGGAGCAGTCCCGCTGTCCCGCGGGATTCCAGCCTGCTGTCAATGCATTTAATCTATGGTCTCTCTATGCACTAGGTCGTTTTATTCTAATGCAAGAAGCGCGGACCGGCTCCTTCGTATTTGGGGTTTTCCAATCACCTTCAAACCCGCGGCTGAGGCCTTGGCCAAATTTTCCTGGAACCCTTTCTCAATCACGTACCATCCCACGGGCTCCACGATAAGCACTTTGCCGCCGGGCTTCAGGATGGCCTTGATTTGGGAAAATAGACTAGCCGGATCCGGGACTTCGTGGACGACATAAAATAAAAGACACAGATCAATTGGCTCGGACACCCCGATGCTGTCCGGTTCAATCAATTTGGGAACGATCCGGTCTGCTACACCTGCCTTTTTGGCTCGTTTGACAAGGGCCTTGAGCATCTTCTCTTGCACATCCACGACTATGACTTTGCCGCCAGCGCCTACCATTCGGGCCGCTGGAATCGTAAAGAACCCCATTCCAGGGCCGATCTCGAGCACAGTCATTCCTTCATTGATATAGGGAGACAGGATCTTCTCAGGGTTTTGAAACCACCGACGTATCGGACAAGCCAATAAGTATCCAAGCCACCACGGACATACATGCTTTGCCATGCTTCTTCCTTAGGAATCAAGAATCGAAAGTTGGAGCATCATGTCATCAAATCCGTCAATCGGGATCAGGCGCCCATTGTCGGAAAGAAAAGCATCAGCAGCAGACGTATTTCGTTCCCTGTACCATTGCGCGGCCGCCCGCGCTTCGGCGATAGCCTCGGGATGGAATTGAACCATTCGGCGTGCCACTATTGTCCCGTGATTTGTCGTCGGGCCTCTGCCCAGGGCACTAGCTTGACTTTGCCTTCATCAATCTCTTTAAGACGTAGCAGGACCTCGTCTTCCCAGGCTGCTTCCGCACCTTCATCTATTATCTGATCAAGGCTATCAAGCAGTGATCCTGCAATTGCAGCACGCGCTTCAGGGGGGAGCTTTAGGGCTTCACTCAGGATTTCAGAGACATTAGCTTTCATAATCCAATTCTACCTCAGCCACATCGGAATTACTAGAAATTCACCTCGCCAAAACTTATTTGTCCGCTTTGATTTTTTCCAGCGCTCTTCTTTCCAACTGCTCGGAATAGGCGTGCCACGGATGTTTTCCGTCATCAGCTTCGACGCGGTCTACTGCAAAATGGCAGCACTCGGCGCCCTTGGGAATCAGTTTGTCCACGAGTGGGATGACACGTCCCAGTCCGTTAGCTTCCATAGCCTCAACTATCCCCTCGACAAAGTATCGCTGAACCCTGCAATCGAATGCAGCATAAATGTCTTGATGCGGGCACCAGAGTATGTCGAATTCGGAACGGGTCTCAGATGTTATCCAAGGTTTCTCCAAAGACGCATATAGCACGCAATTGACTCCAGTAACGATGTACGAAACCAGCTCAATATCCGTTAAACCTTCCGGGAATGTCGAGTTTTTGAGCAGACCTTCCGCTGCCTCATATCCAGCCTTGTTGATTGCTTTGCGCACCATCGCCTGACCGGCTTCTCCAAAGGTCTCCTCAGCTGCCATCAAAATATTGAGAACAGCCTTGGCCTGCATGGTTCCCCACACAAAAAGAACCGCGGGGTCGAAATCGTGTCGGCCTTCAATTGCTCGCCTGAAATTCTCGACCGCTTTTTCGTAAGGCGTCCCCAGCTTGACCCCTGCGAAACTCTCTTCTTTACGAACTCCTTTGGACCAAAGCCCCTCCTGAGTTGGATACTTCGGCTCCGGCATTTTGCCTCCTTTTTGAAGACTTGCTGGGGAGGACGTTTTTTCAAAAACGCCCGCCCCAGGCCCCACCCCATGTTCTTAGAGGTGGTGGT
>JBKQRG010000350.1:0-9118 GCA_052144015.1 Desulfomonilaceae bacterium | reverse complement strand
CGGCTCTTATGTTGAAGCTCGCTCCTCTGGTTTCGGCAAAATACAGGCGCATGAGGGGTAGATTGTCGGAAAAGAGTTTCCGACGAACGGCGATGTATTTCTTGATGGCTCGAAGAGGATTCCGTTCTTGTTCGAGGGCCTGCATGAAAACCCGGTGCCAGGTTTCTGCCACCTCCATGATAAGGGCTTTGTACAAATCCTCCTTATTAGTGAAAAATTTATATAATGTTCCGATCCCGAACTCTGCTTCGCCCGCGATCTCGTGCATAGAGACGTTGTTATACCCCTTTTCCGAGAAGAGTCTTAGTGCGGCGTCGAGTATCCCTCCGCGCTGCCGGAGATTTTGTCGCTCTCGACGTGTAAGGTTTTCAAGTTGACTGCCGACCTCGGCAAATAGCAAGTTATCCATTCGCTTCTCCGCTAGACGTTATATTCTGAACCTGACGACATATTCTATTATCTCTTGGGGTGGCAGTCAAGAGGAAACTCATGGTTCACGAAAAAAATCCGCTGCCGGTCATGTGGGCTGAGCAGGTCTCTATTTTTGGGTTGAGATCGTAGGATTTCGGGTAACGTGGCTAGTATGGTGTCTCCATGATAGCTTTACAGCTTGTCTTGCGGTCGAATTTTCAGGATAAGTCTCCTGGGCCTTTCAGGTGTAAAGGTTTTGCGGAGACACTACACTAGGTCAGCTCTGCGAGTTCCGTCTTACTCTACCGATGTGAAACGGAATCAGTAGGGACCGAATTCATAGATGGCCTCGGGTGAGTCTTATCATTTGTTTAGGTTAGATTCAGTCTGTTAAGGAAGCGGCCCGCCGATTTAGTTGAAGTCGGAACCTCACGGGCTGTGCACACTGGTTTCTGTTTCGCGACATGCGAGCGAATGCTGCCATGTGTAGTGATCATGTCGTGCTCTCCTACCAGTCCTGCGGCCGCTGCAAGCAATGCCGATGCGGACATCCGACGGATTGCGATTGCTTCTGGGAGGCGAACTTTGGTTTCGAGCGTCTGGACTGCAGCAATGCTATACACCGCAGCGGCATGCGCGGGCATTTCTTTGGTCAGTCTTCCTTCGCCACCCACGCTCTAGCCACTAAACAGAACCTCGTCAAGGTTCCCAAAGACTTACCTATGGAGATATTGGCTCCGCTCGGTTGCAGCATGCAGACCGGAGCCGGCACTGTGATCAACTCGTTGAGAGTTTCAAAAGGTCAAAGCATCGCTATCTTCGGTACGGGAGCGGTCGGCCTTGCAGCTATTATGGCGGCTCACATCGTCGGAGTAATCGCAAAATTCTGCGAGGTGATGGGAAAGGAGAGGAAACCTGGACCCCTCTTCATGGGGGCCCTCGTGGGGGCCATTTTTGGAAAAAATCTTCCTAAAAAGGGAAAAAAAGTCTCAAACACGTTCATGCCCGAAAAGGACAAGTCTTTAAATCCTCAGCATAAAAGGTATTTTTGACACGTCTCTAAAACAAGGTCAGATTTCTCTCACGGCGGAGACACCGGTTCGAAACCGGTTGGGACTGCCAGGAATATTAGGGGGTTATCATTAACCCTCGTTCCGTCAGTTGGCGTTTTGTACGCGTCTTGTACGCAAATGTCCCGATTGAGGGAGGCCGCCCTTATCGGGATTTTCTTTTTTCCCCTTCGCCACTATGATTTCCGTCTTTCCGTGATCGAAGGTCATCTGATCTATGGCTTTCAGCAGCTCTTCGTCGCTGATTCGGCCGTATCGCTCAGTTACGGATTTCTCCTTGAACCAATGGCCCATGATACTCTCACGGATCTCCGGGTCTATCCCTGAACGCCTAGCATTGGACTTCCAGGTATGGCGAAGATCATGAAAGTGAGGAGCAGGATCGAGTCCAACTTCTCCTACAGCGTCCTCCCACGGCCTTCTGCCGTTGCCTCTCGTGAATGGCTGTCCATCCTTGAGAAAGACCTTGTCGCTTCCAATCGAACGCACCTTCATAACCTCATCGAGAATGGCAACCAGGTCCCTGTGAATGGGCACCCGTTTCCATTGCCCCTCTTTTGTGTCTTCTGGGCCAATCAGAATGATTCTTTTAGCCAAACTGACTTGGTCACGTCGAAGGCCCACTATCTCACCACGACGCATGCCGGTGTAGTATGCAGTCTGTACGACTGGACGATACCACGTAGGCAGAGCCTGCAGAATTGACTGAAAGTCCATGAAACCTATGTAGACCTGGCGTTCCCCGGACTTCTCCGAGAGATTCTTAACGTCCCTGGCCGGATTATGGTCTACCAAATCATGCTCGATGAGAATCTGAAACATCTTCGACAGTGCCGCCTTCTCACGATTCACCGTGGCCGGAGCCGCTCCTTCTTTCAGCCGATCTATGCGATACAGCTTGATGTGAGGAACTCGAATCGACTTCAGAGGAAAATCCCGCCCCCATTTGTCGGCAAGATGACCGAAGCATTGCTCCAAGCGCTCGCGGTTAACGCTGTCATGGATTTCCGGGTCCTTCAGAACAATCTCGAATGCCTTCCGAAGGGTTAGCTCAGGCAGTCCCGATTCTTCCGCCAAAAGGCTTGACGGTACTTCCATGGCCTGGTTCCTGAACATCCGCACGCATATTTCCCTTGAAAGAGGATCGAGTGCCCGATAATCACCGGATCTGCACGCTGTCATAACGGCCATCTCAATCTGTTTGGCCTCGGTTTTGCTCCGGGCCTGGGTTTTGACGCCAATCTCTTTACCTCCGAATGGCCTAATACGGAGGAAATAGTTCTTGCCTCTTTTTGTTACCATGAACGCATCTCCTTTCTGAGATCCGTTCCAGAAACCCCAATCGATTTCGTACCTCCTTTCGGTGGCTGGGATTTTATGGTCTTGGCACTCTTCTTGTCAATTCGAACGTCGATACTCTGCAAATCAATGTACGCCTGCACCTGTTCTCGCGTAAAACGACGATCCTTCTCCGTGACCTGCACGCATCCAAGTTTTCCTCTTCTCACCAATTTATGAACGGTCTTAGAAGCAATTTTCAGTATTAGTGCAACATCCTGAGCATCCATGAGCTGAGGCATCGCTACCTCAGGTTGTGGGTCGGTATTGGCCGACCGGTTTTCTACCATTTCTCTTTCTCCATCTTCTCTTTTCTCGCCCGGCCGCGCCAGGCTTTGTTGCCGGATTACACCGGTCTTGTGCCCGTTTGCCGTGGAGGTGACGGCAGCGGGGCTTGGATGAAATGGCACAGATAAAGGACTCAACGACTATTTAGCAGAAGACACGGTCACATGGAGATTAGGAGGACAATGGATCAGTTCAATATTTCCGACAGTTCTTCGGGCGAGAACGGTAGCCTCATGTTTAGGTTCTCCAAACAGTCTATTTGACGCTCTAAAACTGAAGAATGTTCACCCTCATTCGCAAGTTGCATTGCTAATCGATAGAGCTGATTTCTCATTCCCAAAACCGCACTTTTCAAGCGGTCTCTCAAGTCGTATTCGGGAGATGTGGACTCGTGTAAATCGCTGTACACGTATCGGGCCGTAGATAACAATTGTACAACGGGTGCAACGAATTCTTCGGGAAACCAGTCCGTATACCAGTTTCCGTCGTTACCCACGATGATGGGCAATCTTCTCTCGAGAATAAGTCTTTTCACCTCAATTTGTCCGTCCTTCCCAAGAATGTCTGATGCATACTTGAGAAGCGATGATTTCTCCTCCTCCCCCAATTGCTTAAGAGGATACTCGTAGACCGATTCGAGCATCGCCTGTTCTGGGCTGAGGTTTTTCGATTCTTTTTCTTCTAGATTTTTTGCTTCCATACTTTTTGCTCCTTTACTTTTCTTCTTCTTTCCCAACTTTCCTTCAGACACCGGGCAACCTCCATCGCCGGTAGCTTTTGAATTGGGGTTCCGGGAATACACCCGGCTTGTGCCTTGCCGCCGTGGAGAAAACGGGCGGCAAAGGCCAGCGCAAATGCGCTTCATCTGGTAGACTGGTACAGGAACTAAAAATTAAATAATTTAGAATCTAGGAAGATGTGCAAGGCAAGACGACGAAGACTATTCAGGATCGCTTTCGTCAGAATCATAGTAACCAAGCTGCCACTTAAAAACCAGATCAGGGTCAATGACATACAGGACGTTCAGCAACTGGTCCAAATTATCAATTACTGCTGTCCGGACTGTCCGTAGTCTCCTTCGTGTCTCCACTGAATCATCGTGAGTCATAAATTCAAGGAATTCCTCTGAAAAAAAATCGATCAAATTCGAGGCAACAGACAGTGGCTTCTTCAGTTTCTCCACGTTTTGACGAATGTCCAATGTTCCCTTCATTCGATTTTTCATATTGTCCTCCAACAAGTTGTTTTTCGGCTCGGATGAACCCAGCCGAGTCGCGGGCTTATGCCCGGCTTGTGCTCCGCCGACCCGCTGGACGAAGCGGGGGAGGAGCTTTACCAGAGCGGTCCCGTGTGCAACGGGCACCGCTCACAATTGGGTCCTGCGAAAAAGTTTTTTGCCGTTGGATCAAAATCAGGATGATACTCAGGAAGTAATCACAATCGGGTGGTAATATTGAAGAGCGAAAAAATATAGAAAATGAAACTACTCAAATATATATTTGTAACCTGCGGCATCTCGGTACACTTAAGTCGAGACTTGGAATTAAAATCAGGAAGCGCCGCATTGCTGGGAACAGTCCACGATGTCTGTACCTTGCTCTATAACTAAATCGTCCCTTCCGATCCAAATGGTGGAATATACAAGTTCACATTCCTCATAATTCCCCTGCCATACTTCCAGTACGTTCCGGTTTCCAAATTTGTGATGATGAATTCCATAATCTGTCAAGTCGATGTATAGGTCTTCGCACGCCTCACAAATTGTCCAGTGTCCTATTCTGAGCCATAGCTCCCTCTCATCAGCAAACTCGACAAACTTCAACAATTGATCCGCTGGTATTTTGAATTTTGCCAACTGGACTAATATGCGATACACGTACTGAGGAAAGTGAGAGACGATCTCCCCACAACACGCACAGTCATAAATCCCACCGCAAAATTCGCAGTGAACGTCTTCAACTTTTTCCCATAGGTCTTCCATTTTCTTTTCTCCTTTTTTCTACCAGGCTTTGCCTGGTCTTTTCCAGAGACGTAACGCCCCTGTGTTTTACCAATTACGGGGTTCATTAAATTGCCTCCTGCCTTTCGCTTGTAAATTTCAGAGTCACAGCGGAGAATGGAATGAGATTCCGCGATCAATCGATTTTCAGGTTCATTCTGCTCGTCGGATCTTTCGGCAAATTTGCAGAAAGATTATCGCGGCGGTCCACCAGGCTCTACATTAGGGAAGATGGGGTGGGCTCTTTGAAACTGCCTATGTCCCACCCCTTTGGTCAGCTCTCAGTTATCTCAGGGTTGCACAATAAATGGCTTCATTTAGGAAAGATTGTCTTTCGCAGGAAATGTCTTCTAGATCATTAAAACCACGCATCAAACGAACGTAAATGGTATCGTTTTTGTAGAATTTACCGTCACTGAGCCAGGATTCACCACCTTCGGATATCTTCTCTTCGCCTAAACTGATATCGTTTCCGGATCGGTACACTTCTTGACGTCCCATCAGGTGCTGGTGGGCGTCCCTTGCCCAAGCCGTGATTACCTCTTGACGTTTGGGGTGATCTTGCAAATATCCTTGATAATTCTGAAGATGATCCGGACCCACACTCCAGGCTAATGCTATCCCGAACGCTGCAATAGGCTTGGTTTTCCGAATGACTTTTCTGACCTGCGCTCTTAGAGCGTCTCTATCTGCCATTGTTTGAATATTGCGAGTCATGAACCGCGGTTTTCTATCGGGATTGACTATTACGAATAGCGGATCGAAATCACCGGCCCTTAAAAGCTTATGTCTCGCCATTTCCATAAAATTGCATAGTGTTTTTTTCAAATCTTCCATTTCTTTGAAATCCTTCTTTTGTTTTTTTCGACTTCGGTAATGGCTGCTGCACGCAACAAGTGTTTGAAATAGTTCCTTCTGCCTATCTTGCTTCACACCGCTATTATCGTTGGGTAACATTCTAAATTAACTTGTTGATCTGAAATGTCATTAGGATGGTTTACAATCTAATAAGTAAAATATCTTGTAGAATAAAACAATTACATGGTCTAAACATTGAGTCATGTGCGTTTTTGTTGTCCCTCCTTTCTTTCGCACACGCTTTACTATGTATATAGTACACAAAAAAATCTCCAATCGCGTTTTCGATGATACATATGATGCTTTTAGGACTAGAAAAGTATAGATAAGTCGCTACAGGACTAGCTAGAAAAAAGGTGCAGTTTTTTTCTGAGGCTTACATTTTCTCGCCGATGACTTCACAATCTTGTCTTCCTCCGACAGAGGTTCTACGGGCTCAAAGTAGCTCATAAAGCCAGTTTTATACAAATCTAACCGATGACCTGAAAAGATAACAAATGTGTTGGGTCCTCGCGTTGCTATTCGCGCGCTAACACTAGATCGAACTACGGGTATACATTTTCCCATGCCAAAACAGAAAGTCCCGCAAAATCGATTCTAGGCGCGAAATTCTTCATTTCTCGGAGAAGGCATGTCTTGTGGTAGATTGTTGGCCAGTCCGGGGAAACTTAGGGAGACGTTCGGATAACAGGAACGTCCCCGCTTCCTCGAGGTGGCTTAGTGGAGATTTCTGAGCAGGAAAGACAAGAGAAGGCGAGAATATTCGACCTACTTGTGCATCACTACGGTGATGGGGCAAGAGTCTTGAACCCGCGCAATCACACCAACGTGTACTCAACGGAGAGCGGTACCTACGACCTGCGGAGGATGGAAGAGAAATTCCTTGACCCCAAGACCGGTAAGCTTTCAGCCCAAGCCCTGAAGCACTGGACTCTCTTGGACAAGACCCTCGAATACTTACGCAGCCACCACAAAATTTTCACGAGCGGCAATCTCTACACGACCTGCCCCATTCACCCGTGGTTCGGCAAAACTCCGGCCCGACTGAGACGACTCCATTACCAAAACAAGTTCCGGGCCTACAACCAGTACATAGGGACCGTGGCTTTCACATGCGATTCCTGGAACTGTAATTGGGAGCAATGCCGCCTGCACTATACGAAGAAGGCGAAGAGAAAGGACTTGTGGCAAATCAAGTTCGACATCTTCAACCTGATGCAGATTCTGGACGCCATTGAATATGGAATACCTTACCCTCACCGCCGCCACAACCTGGGTCATTATTCCAAGATCCTCGCTGAGGAATGGAGCGAAGAGGTCAAGGCGCTAAAATCAGGTTCCGGTGAAGATCGCGGGGGCGAAGGTTATCCCAAGTATCGGGGTCATGTGGTCAAGAAGAAAGCTCTGATACGGATTCTCAAGATGCCCACGAAGAACCCTGCACTGACGGATGAGTTCGTCAAGACGCTACTCCGTCTCATCAACAGCACTCCTATCCAGGAAATCACGAGCACCATGAAGTCTGCCGAGGAGTACCACCTCCACGAGGGTAGTCCCTTCACAATCCTGCAGCTAGGAGCCGCGGCCAAGCTGTGGCTGTACATCTGGATGAGATGCGAGGAAGCGGGCAGACGGATCGACCTGAATATTAGGGATTGTGAGCGCACTCTCGACATAGCCAGGTCTCGATACTATGCCTATCGGGCGGTGTTGGAAGGCCATGGATGCCTGAACACAGACAAACAAGGGCGGGTATCGGTTAGTGTCTTGAGAGAGAAAACCTAGGTAACTCCTTCGGTTAGGACACGGGCAAGGCTTAACTCAATATTATTATGATTGAATTGGTACAGGCATGCCAAAAGAAGTACTAGTAGTATAGTAGCTAGTAGCACTGCCCGCCGGTCTCCCGCCTTCTACTCTGTAGGTAGGTAGTGGCTGAGTACCGGTATCCACTGTATGTATGTGCCTATACCAATCCATTACTGACTGACTGACTGAAAGATAATCTATCCATGAGTAACTACCGGAACGAACCCAAACTTAATTATATGTATATACAAGCACTTACTTATTCATTCATTCGTTTCCATCCATCAATGGGCTGGTATATCAGGTCTGGCTGTGGGCGGTCTTCGCTCGAAACCGATCAAATATTTAGCACTACAACGCAACTTGTATAACCGGCGGTCAGTTTGTGACTTGATATCAATCAATTACGGTCTCGCCTCTTGGGTCCCGCATAGCGCCGCCTTATTTGTCGGCGGCACAGGAGGGGAGCCCTTCTTCACCTCTGCCAAGAATCCTAAGTCGCGTTGTAGGGTTAGTGCACATTTCTATTTTCACTGCCTAAATAAAGGTCTATAATCAATCTGAGTTATTCTTATATGTAATCCGGGGTTGCATTGTCTGTGCGCACAGTGCTCAAGATACTGGTGCCAATGTTGGGAGTGCTCTTCGGCGCATCTTGCCTCCAAGCGCAAAGCTTGCCCTGCGGCATCACAGTGGACTCTTCATTTAGGGTCGAATTCCTTTTCGGCGAGCAGGCTGTCCGGAGCTCACTAAAGGAATTAGCGGGCGTGGGCGAAGTGGATTACCTGTTTCGACTCGATTCGAAGTTTAATCTTCCCGTTCTAGCGGGAAATGTCGAGGTTTCCCCACTCACGTTTATGTCTGGAAGACTGGTTGGGTTGACAAGCGTGCTGGAACAGTCTGGAGCAGTTCAACGTTTGACAATGCTTGCACCGGAAAGCCTTTTTGATGCAAAGCCCACTTTCAATAGCTGGGAAGCGGCCGGACTTTGCCATCTTTGGAACGCTGAGGGCTATCGATTCAGCGTTACGGCAGGTTATCGGCGGGAGTCCTGGAGCCTGGAAGGAGTTGGTGTACCGGGCAGTTCAGGAGTTAATCTGTCGTCACGTGACGATTCCACGTATTATGGTCCGTTTCTGGGCTTACAAACAGCCGTTTTCTTCCCTTGGTGGAAGGCGCGGTGCGAGCTGGTGGGATCTCCTTGGATGTCGAGAAAGATTTCAGGTTCTGTGATTCGCACTGACTCCTTCGTAACATATCATGGTTGGGGGCAGGGAGGGCTGCTGGAAGTTCGGGTCGAGGGAACCATGCATTTGACGCGCTTCGTTTTTGCGGGAGTTCACGG
>JBKQRG010000349.1:0-3207 GCA_052144015.1 Desulfomonilaceae bacterium | reverse complement strand
TGAAAGCTACAAGGAGGGCGCTCGCATTTTCCCTTCCCTGGTACCGATTTCTCCGGAGGATCCAGCCGCCCAGGCGAATCGAGAGGCATGGGAGGTCCTGTCCAGGTTCAAAAAGCCATTTCTGACTGCTTTCAGCGACGGAGATCCCATCACCAGAGGTGGCGAGCAAATCTTTCAGAAAAGAGTGCCCGGCGCTAAGGGGCAGCCGCACACGATCATAAAGGGCGGTGGTCACTTCCTTCAGGAAGATCGCGCAGAAGAGTTTGCTCGAGTAGTAATAGATTTTATTGTTAAAAGATCGTCTATGGATACGTGACTTCTAATCGGGTTTGGCTTGAAGCCGGCACGCGACCCAGTCGTCTTCCTGGGCTCCCGAAAATCCAATTCTCGCTAAATCGCCTGAAAAGGTGGGGTACTTCATTCGACGAACTCGCCGGTCTAAAACCTTCGGCATTGGAGAGATGATATAATGCAGGTAAAATAGTTCCGGATTCTGCCAAACCAGAGCTCGGGATCTATACGATTCAAAAGGAGTTACAAATGAATGTAACCGCGGCAGAGATGACTAAGCTCGACGCGGAAACCACGGCGCAGGCCTTACTTGAATTGCTCGCGCTACGCGGAGTTGAATATTTTTTTGCAAATTCGGGCACCGATTTCGCCAGCATCTGTGACGCGTTCGCCCTGCGTCAAAAGCTTGGCAAGGCATTGCCTCGACCGGTCCTGGTAGGACATGAGATCCCCTTGGTGAGCATGGCCCATGGTTATTACCTAGCTTCGGGCAAACCGCAAGTGGCGATGGTGCACGTGGGGGTCGGAACGGCAAATGGTCTAGGAGGCATAATCAATGCAAGCAAGGGCAAAGTTCCGGTGCTCTTCTTCGCTGGTCGGACTGCGATTTCCGAGGAAGGCGATCCATCGTCCAGGTCAGCTTTTATTCACTGGGGGCAAGAATCATTCGATCAAGCGGGGATGCTGCGAGAATACGTAAAATGGGACTATGAGCTAAGAAATCCCAGCCAACTTGAGACGGTCATAGACAGAGCCGTGACCATCGCCATGTCAGAGCCGCGGGGGCCGATCTACCTGACGTTGCCCCCCGAAATACTTGCAGCGGCGCCGGGCAAGTTGCTGTGTCATAAACAGCCGCGCTACGATCTCCCGACTTTCTATCCGGATCCGGCCAAAATAGAGCTTGCGGCCGAGTGTTTAGCTCGGTCCCGATCCCCATTAATCATAACTTCTGCGTTAGGGCGATCGCACAGAGCGGTACGAGCGCTGGTGAGGCTAGCGGAAACTGAAGGTGTCGGCGTTGTCTCATTCAGCCCGGAATACATGAACTTCCCGCGTGACCATTTCTGCCATCTAGGGTTTACGCCGGCGCCTTATCTGAAAGAAGCCGACGTAATCGTCGTGACTGATTGCGATGTACCTTGGTTCCCGAACGTCTTCGCGCCCTCCGATTCAGCGACTATCATTCAGGCCGGGATCGACCCGCTTTACGGCACATATCCCATTCGCTCGTTTCCTTCGGATATTACCGTTCAAGGCGAGCCTGCTGTAATTCTAGAAGAGTTGGCTAGGTCTATGGCGCACTCACCGACACGGCATCTTTCCTTGATCGAAGCTCGACAGCAATCACTCCGCTCCAAACATGAGGAAATGGTAGGCAACTGGGAGGCCGCTGCGCTGAAAGGAGCCCGCGCCAAACCCCTTGATTTCAAGTGGGTGTCTCATTGTGTACGAGAGATCGTGGGGAGAGACGCGGTTGTAGTGAACGAATACGATAATGGAATGCGAGAGAACATGGGTCTTCCCCCAGGGAGTTACTTCGGAGTTCCACATAGCGGCTACTTGGGATGGGGGCTAGGAACCGCACTAGGGTTCAAGCTTGCTCAACCGGATTCCACAGTCGTAGCCACGATCGGGGATGGATCCTACATCTTTGGGGTTCCGAGCGCATGCCATATGTTATCGGCATCACTGAATCTACCGATATTGGTGATCATCTTCAATAACCAGGGCTACGCGGCGGTCAAGCAGGCTACCCTCGGAACACATCCCGATGGCTGGGCATCCAGAACCAACACTTTCCCCTTGAGCCAACTTCACCCCGTTTTTGACTACAGCAAGATCTGTGAAGTATTCGGAGGATACGGAGAGGAGGTTACCGACCCGGATCAGGTACGTCCTGCGCTGGAACGAGCCATGGATATTGTCTTGAGAGAGAAACGCCAGGCTGTGTTAAACATGGTGTGCGCCGTCCCGTGATCGGTCGTGGATACCTGAGCGAACTCATCCGCTACTCGGGACTGAGGCTCAAAGCGCAATCAGATTTCGTAGTTGCTGTTTACTGGCCCTCGCAATAATAGAAGCTCGACGCCCAAACCCTCAAACGCCGCCAGTCTGTTCAGCAGAGGTCCCCAGAACCTTTTTGGCCTCCGGAACGGTATTTTGGGGGCCCACTTTATACCATGCGCCAATAATCTTGCCGGCCTCATCGATGAGGAAAGACGAACGGATGATTCCCATGAATGATTTTCCGTACATCTTCTTCTCACTCCAGGCGCCGTAGCGTTCCGCCACTCTATGATCGGGGTCTGACAGGAGGGGAAATTCCAGGGAATGCTTCTTGTCGAATTTCTTCTGCACTTCGACGGCGTCGGGACTTATCCCCAGTGCCACGACGCCCAGGTCTCTGAGGTCGTTCCGTGAATCCCGTACACTGCAGGCCTGCTTCGTACACCCGGATGTGTCGGCTTTTGGATAGAAGTACAATAAAACTTTTTTGCTCTTGAAATCGGCCAATTTCACGTGGCCACCATCTTGGTCTATCAAATCAAAATCCGGCGCTTTGTCACCTTTTTTCAGAGTTGCCATCCTTCGTTCCTTCTGTTGGTTGCCTTTTCATTCATATAATGAATGGGCTGATCCATCGATTCCAGTAAACATTCATTTCGAGTACTCTCGGAGGTACTGCTTCATACGGTTGTGCATTCTATCAGGGAATTCTCAGATGAGGAAAATTTGTTAGCGAGCGGAGGCGATCTGGATCGTTTTGAAGACTACCAATTTCTTCATATATATAGCAAGTGCCAAAATTGATGTCCGTTTGACAATGAACTCGAAATTCTGAACGAGTGTGATGGCGCCAAAAGTTGTCATTGCGAGGGCGTCAGCCCGTGGCAATCCCCTCAGTAGAAGCTT
>JBKQRG010000348.1:0-17934 GCA_052144015.1 Desulfomonilaceae bacterium | reverse complement strand
TGGCGCGATTTGAGACGATCCTGGTTCATCTCGTCGTGTCATTGCGAGGAATGAAAGCGACGAAGCAATCTCCTAAGCTTCTGCTGAGGGGATTGCCACGGGCTGACGCCCTCGCAATGACAACTTTCAGCGCCATCGCATTCGTTCAGAATTTCGACTTCATTGTCAAACGGACATCAATTTTGGCACTTGCTATATAGCTTTTTTCAGCGGATATGCGGTGAATCGTTTCTAGCGGTCAATTGTTACCATATTGCCGATATTCAGTATCAGATTTGGATCGAATAGCTTTTTAATTGTTTTTATTTCATTAATACCTTCGGGTCCAAGCATCATTTCGAGGGCCTCGTGTTTCAGCTTGCCGATTCCGTGCTCGCCCGAGACGCTCCCGCCCATCTTGCAGACTTCCTCCCCGATTTTGCGGACAATCTGACGTGAACTAATTGCTTCTTCTTCATTTTCGGGAATCGTATTGCAATGTATGTGGGCGTTGCCTATATGTCCGAATGCGTAGGATTTTCCTGCCGGCAGCAAATCATCATATAGTTTGAGCAAATCCCCGAGTTTTTCCATTGGCACGGCATAATCCATTCCCACTTTGACCCTGCCAGGTCTTATAGATTCATTCAGTTTTTCCGGTACTTTTTTTCTTTCTTCTCTCCAATTGCGTATCTGGGCTTGATCCAGAGCGACCTCTGCCTCAATTTTGATCAATTGGCCGTCGTTAATTGAGGATATAAGCTCAGCCCATTGTTGGGCTCTGTCCAAGGATTCCTCTCCAATGGGATATTCCTGTTCGACATACATACAGCCGTAGAATTCTTTCATTTTGTGCGACTGTTCCGGTGAAAGAAAAGCCGCTACGCTGGCACCGAACCATTCCATGCAAGCAGGCGTTATTTTGCTGAACTGCTCGCAGTAAGGAGGCCCGGCTTTACGTGTCAAATACGTTAATTTTTGATCTATTTTCGTTTTAGAAGAGTAGTCACCATCATGAAAACAGCGCTTGAACCAGTCCAGCAAAGTCACTAAATGAACCGTCTGCTCACGATTTGCGGTATAAAGCATGAGTGCGAAATAGGGGTTTCTTCTCGGGAGTATCTTTGTTCTGATCTGAACTACTATACCTAAAATACCTTCACTGCCGATGAACAGATCCACCAGGTCCATGGGTTCCGAAGAGTACAGGCCTGCGGAACTCTTACAGACATTCCAAGGTCGCGATCCTCTTGTAGGGACCGGGATCTTTAATTCTTGGGGACTGTCGCCCATCAACAATTCTTTTGGAATATTAAAGAATCCAGCGGAGCTTGTGACGGCGCCTCGCTCAATATCCAAGAGGTTCCCTGTGGGGAGAACTATTTTTAAGCCGCGAATATAATCGCGCGTTGGCCCATATAGATAGCTGAGAGCGCCCGAGGCATTGCAAACCACATTTCCGCCGATACTGCATGAATCTGCCGAAGTGGGGTCGGGTGGGTAAAATAAGCCGCGACTGTCCAAATGATCCCTGTAGCGTTTAAGAATAGTTCCTGGACCAACTTCGGATGGATCCTCAGGATCGATGGAATCCAGTCCCGCAAGATCGATTATCACTCCACCCAGAGGAACCGGCGCCCCGGTGAGGGACGTCTTGCCCGACACAACTGTCAACCTGACAGTGTATTTGACCGCGAGCTTTACGGTTTCCACTACATGACGGATTTCTCGGGCGCGAATCAGCGCGGACGCGTGCCCTCGAAAACGGGATTCATCCGCCAAATAATCATCGAAACCTGTTTCAATAATTGGGATTGATTTTTTTTTGCATTCCGAGATGAACTGTTCCAAGCCTAGGCCGATGCAATTATTTGGTTAATGTGGAGTAACGATTCAAAAGCCCACGCCAGATTCCTAGCCGATTTTTCCGGGCCTCCTGTTCCAATCGCTTGTAATCGGCAAAGGTGACATGAACGTAATCTCTGGTTACAAAGCCAAAACCTTTTCTGATGATTTCAGCATTCACGTCGAGAGTTTTCGACCCTCCGTTCGGAACGAGTATATAGGCAAGCAGCCTGTGCTTATCGTCAACTCGATCCCACTTTCGAGTCCAGACGTCGACTAATTTACCCTGAACAAGCGATTCCACATACTTACGGGATTCATTCCACAGGGCGTTCTTCTGGATATAAGTAATAACTTCATGATCGAGAGTCTTTGTCCGATCCCGATTTCTCGGTGAGCCAACTCCCAGGAGACGAACATGAAGTACTCGGTCCGGATTGACCAGTTTAACTGTGAGCAGATTGGGAGCAACTACTTCCAGGACTCGTCCCTGGCCATTCGAAGTGTGCCTGGGCCCCACCCCACAATCAGCTTCCGGCGCACCCGCGACAAAAATCAAAACGACAACGGTGCCAAGAAGCCCTCTCGGATTTACCATTCCCTCCCTCCGCATCAATTCCCGGGAACGGGATGAAATCACGTAAGCGTTCTTAATTATAACGAACCGATTGCAGAAATTTGTACAGCAATTATAAGCAAATAAAATTAAATGTGGCAAGGTCATTTTGCTCTCAACCGAAATCCCTCAGTTACGCGGGGCGTGGATTTGTCATTGCGAGGCCGTCAGGCCGTGGCAATCCCCGAAGTTTGGCAGATTGCTTCGCTCCGCTCGCAATGACACTCTTTGGCCGCTTGTAACTGAGGAATTACTCTCAACCTGTTCCATCATTCATTCACCTGTGGAAAATGCTTCGAGCAGGACCTGTCATTGCAAGCGAAGCGAAGGTTTCGAATTTGGAGATTTCCCCTTCGTTTCCCTTCCAATCACAGGGCGGGACCTCCCGGCATATGAGTTCTTACATCCTTACATCTATTGCGCGGGGTCTCTGAAGATGCTATAGAGCCATACATGAATTATGATTGGTTGTTGCATGATTTTGATAATTATTTAGGCGTCGGGACTCTAATTAACAAGGATTTCAGCCAATGCAAAAAATAGTAATCCGAGGCGGTAACAGACTAGAAGGATCAGTGCAAACAAGCGGGGCTAAAAATGCTGCACTGCCGCTTATGTACGCTTCGATCCTGACAGGTGAGGAAATCGATCTGCACCGAGTTCCTTGCCTCAAAGACATTCTTACGGCTAAGCAGCTTTTGCTGCAACTGGGAGTTCAGCTTGACGATCTATCCGCCGGTACGCTGAAAATCAAGGCCCGCGAAATTATTGACTATACGGCTCCATATGAAATGGTAAAGACCATGAGGGCTTCAGTTTTGGTGTTGGGACCTCTTATGGCACGAGAAGGAAGGGCTGTCGTCAGCCTGCCGGGCGGGTGCGCCATCGGGGCCCGACCTATTGATCAGCATCTCAAAGGACTGGAAGCAATGGGAGCTGATATTAAACTCGAAGGCGGATATGTCCATGCAAAAGCTCGGAAGCTTCGAGGGGCCGATTTTACTTTTGATCTAAAGACTGTAACAGGCGCCGAAAACCTCATGATGGCCGCCTCATTGGCAGAGGGCACCACAGTGCTACGCAATTGTGCAGTTGAGCCGGAAATAAACGAGCTTGCCAATTTAATAAACGGAATGGGCGGCAGCGTGGATATTTCGAACCCCGAAACCATAGTTATCGAAGGAAAAGATCAACTACACGGCGTCAAGCATCAAATAATGCCCGATCGTATTGAGGCCGGCACTCATCTTATAGCAGGCGCCATTACGCGAGGAGACGTACGAGTATGCGAATGCGAGCCGGCTCACCTTTTGCCGCTTTTGGAGAAACTGGAGCAAACGGGTTTGAATTTGGAAATCGGTGAGCATGAAGTAAGAGTCATTGCCAACGGGCGAATGAAAAGCAGCGATGTGACAACCAATCCCTATCCGGGATTTGCTACAGATCTTCAAGCTCAGTACATGGCTCTCATGGCGCTGGCAGACGGACGATGTATGATAACTGAAAACGTTTTCGAAAATCGTTTCATGCACGTCCAAGAGCTTGTTCGTATGGGCGCACGCATCAAAGTATCGGCACGAACGGCCGAGCTGGAAGGCGTGGAGCAGCTCTCGGGAGCGCACGTCCAAGCTACAGACCTGAGGGCCAGCGCGTGTCTTATTCTCGCTGGGCTGGCTGCCAAAGGGGTCACCGAAGTACATAGAGCATACCATCTGGATAGAGGATATGAGCGAATTGAGGAGAAACTTAGGAAGCTGGGCGCTGATATTCGCCGTGAAACAGATATTATGATCTAAACAAATCTATCCGAAAGCAGCATTATCGTGAGAACCGCATCTGTAGCCAGGAAGACAACGGAAACTGACGTCAAAGTAAGCCTTGGTCTGGACGGCACCGGTAAAGGATCCATTGCCACGGGAATCGGCTTCTTCGACCATATGCTGAGACACGTAAGTAAGCACGGGCTCTTTGATATGGATGTTTCCGCGGGGGGAGACCTGCAGGTGGACTATCATCACACAGTTGAAGATGTGGGGCTCTGCCTTGGAGAGTCTTTTCGGAAGGCTTTGGCCGATAAAAAGGGTATTCGCCGATACGGATTTGCCATGGCTCCGATGGATGAGGCTCTGGCATCGGTCGCGCTTGATTTATCGGGTCGTTCGTATCTGGTGTATTCAAACCCATTGGGATCACGCAGCACTGGTGAATTCTCCCTGGACCTGGTCCCCGTTTTTTTGCAGGCTCTGGCGGATCGCGCAGGTATTACGCTCCATGCTACGGTTCACACAGCGGAAAACCCCCATCACGCGGCAGAAGCATTGTTCAAGGCCCTCGGCAAGGCACTAAGGGAAGCCGTGGAACTCGACCCCAGGATCAATGAAATTCCATCCACCAAAGGCGTTCTGGAATAATTGTAAATCAGGAAACGTCGGTCGAGGGTTGTGGGTTGGTTTGGAATTTCGATCCGCGCGAGTACATTTTGCCAGTGATTCCTGCACAGGCATGAATTCAGATATTTTTCCCGGTTGCGCGGCAGTCCAACGCCTGGACTCCGGCATTCGCCAGGGTGACGGAACAAGTCGCTTTTCACTTACAATTGAACCGGACCGCTATGGCATCGACAGGGCTCAGACACGCTGGTCGGGCGGCAGATCAGGCTGGTCAGCAATTCCTTTCAGAGCTATACTATTAGCTCGGAGGTCGACAAAGATAGCATGATAGCAATAGTCGATTATGGAATGGGTAATCTGAGGAGCGTTCAGAAAGCATTTGAAAAAGTGGGCACAGCAGCCATTATTTCAAGAGACTCGGACACCATAAGAAATGCCGATCACCTGGTTCTACCCGGGGTTGGGGCTTTCCCGGAATGCATGAGAAACCTGACGCGGTTGAATCTTATTGAACCGATCCTTGAATTTATCAGCTCTGGACGTCCATTTCTCGGCATCTGCCTGGGGTTACAGTTACTGTTCGACGAGTCGGAGGAATTCGGTGTTCACCCTGGACTTAAAATTATTCAAGGCGTAGTCAAAGGGTTCGACAGAAATATGGGCCTCAAGATCCCTCACATGGGATGGAATCAGGTTCTATTTCGCAACAATGAGCCAATCTTTCAAGGAATTCCTAATGGGTCCTACTTCTACTTTGTACACTCTTTCTATGTTGTGCCTCAAAACGAAGCAGATATAGCGGGCGAAACCGAATACGGAATACAATTTACCTGCGCAGTGGCCAAGGAAAATATTGTAGCACTGCAGTTCCATCCGGAAAAAAGCCAAGAGAATGGACTGAAAATTTTGTCCAATTTTTCGAAAATTTAATTATTTTGACCAGGTTTGAATGATGAATCGCCTGTCCTGAAAAGGTACCGGCTGGCGTCATTAAAATCATTGATAACTTGGCTGCCCAAGTAGTCCAATCAGGTTTGCGCCGGCCGTGGAACCAAGCCAAATGTGCGAGTGCATATCCATACATCGGGGCCGTCATATACGCGGATTTGTTAAATTCAGTGACCGGCCATTTCGTGAAACCGCTTACCCAAACCCATGGTGAATTAGCGAGGAAGATAACGAAACCAAGGAAAAAAGCAGTCAGATCTGTCAGGAGTTCTCCATCACGGCGGCTGGTCGGTAATCTGCCCTCGATGCGGATGCGTGGCTGCAATGGTACAATATCGAAAGACCACACTCAGGAAAGTACTGTTTCGGAAAAACTCCAATGCAGACCTTCCTAGAAAGCAAACATCTGGCGGATGAAAAGGATCTGGACAGATTACGACCTGACACCCTAGCAGCTGTCGGGTAACTCACCACTGTCAGATGAAGTCCAATCCATTACACGTAATTTTACTCAATCTGAAGCAATTTTTGGCTGTATTCCAGATCCACCTCATTGGGGTCTTCGGATTGAATCTTTACTATATGACGGAGATGTATCAGGCTGTCCACATCCATTCTGTTGAACCGTACCCCCATCCCATGGTCTTCCGCTCTTACGACCTTAGCTTCAACCCCTATTTTCAGCAGACTTGCCGGACCGGTCAGTTTAATCTCGAGAAGGCACATCGTCCCGGGCGGAAAAGATTCCTCGGAAGAAATGAAAGCGCCACCAAGGCTAATATTCTCTAGCTTGTTGGATACAATGGTCTTACTGGCCGCGCTAAGCTTTACTTCGGTCCGGAATGGCACCCGCGTGAACTCACGTTTTTCATTCGTATCCATCGTCCCAGCTCTCGGTAGTTAGAATTCCGACTAATAAACGAATATTCACAATCATTTAGGAGCCAATATCAGAATCATATTTCGCCCTTCGAATTTGGCGGTCTGCTCAACCTCAGCGAAGTCAGTCACCAATTCCAGGAGTCTGTCGACCAATTGTCGCGCCATCTCGGGATGGGTGATTTCTCGACCTCGGAACATTATTGTAACTTTTACCTTGCATTTATCTTCGATAAATCGTTTTAAGTTTTTAACCTTGTATTGCAAGTCATGGTCCTCAGTCTTGGGCCTGAGCTTTATTTCTTTTAGTACAACTGTAGCCTGTTTCTTTTTTCTTTCATGTTCCTTTTTGCTTTCTTCATAGCGGAACTTACCATAATCCATTATTTTACATACCGGCGGGTCTACGCCAGGGGCCACTTCCACTAAATCCAAGCTGAATTCTTCGGCCCTTCGAAGCGCTTCATACACATCCATGATTCCAAGTTGTTCTCCTTCCGGAGAGATCACCCGCACTTGTGGCGCATGAATATTTTGGTTTACCCTCACGGAGGGCTCTGCAGTACCTACAGGTTTCGGCCTTCCTCTCATGAAATGAGCCCCCCTGATAATAAAACCTCTGCGGCAGTTGCGGTATTAAATTGAGTCATGAACGATTTGCTACCTCCTGACGAAACACCGATATAAATTCTTCCAGGGTAAGAATTTTTGTCTCCTCCTGGCCTCTTTTGCGAACGCCGAGACGCCCGCTACTTACCTCTTTATCACCTACAATTATCATATAAGGAACTTTCTGGTTGCGGGCTTCTCGAATTTTAAACCCAATCTTCTCATTACGGAGATCTTCCTCTATTCTGATCCCCTCTGCCCTAAGTTTAGCGAAAATCTCTTTTGCATAGGGCTGCTGGCGATCCGTAATCGTCATGATGACGGCCTGCACCGGTGAAATCCATAAGGGAAATGCCCCAGCATAGTGTTCTATCAAGACGCCCAAAAAACGTTCAATCGCACCTAGAACGACCCGATGTATCATTACGGGTCTTTTGCGCCCTCCGTCCGAGTCCACGTAAGTAAGATCAAATCGCTCAGGTAATGTAAAATCACATTGAATTGTAGCGCATTGCCACGAGCGGGAGAGAGCGTCTTTGATTTTTATGTCTATTTTCGGGCCGTAGAATGCCCCGTCACCTTCATTAATGTCATAAGAGGCGCCGATTTCGTTTAACGCCCTGCTAAGGGCCTCTGTAGCCCGTTCCCAATCTTCATCGGTGCCGATGGATTTTTCCGGTCGGGTGCTAAGTTCCATAGTATAGTCAAATCCAAATATTCCCATCACATCCCGAACAAAGTTAATTATTCCCTGAATTTCATCATTCAATTGCTCGGGAGTGCAAAGGATGTGTGCATCATCCTGTGTGAACTGCCTGACGCGAAGCAATCCGTGCAATACGCCGCTTTTTTCGTGGCGTAAAACAGTACCGAGTTCGAAAAATCTCAAAGGAAGATCTCTATAAGACCGGATCTTGGATTTGTATATCACCATGTGAGCCAGGCAATTCATGGGCTTTATGCCGTAATCAATTCCGTCTACATTGGTGAAATACATATTGTCACGATAATTATCGAAATGTCCTGATTTTTCCCAAAGGTCCCTTTTGAGAACCTGCGGGCCGACTACCATCTGATACCCTCGTTTCAGATGCTCGATACGTTCGAATTCTTCAATAAGATACCTGAGCATTGCGCCTTTTGGATGCCAAATGATCAGGCCAGGCCCGGCCTCATCCGATATTGAAAATAAATCCAGTTCTTTGCCGAGCTTCCGATGATCCCTCCTCTTTGCTTCTTCGAGAAAATGGAGATATTTCTTAAGCGCTTCTTGAGACGGAAATGCGGTGCCATAAATTCTTTGGAGCATTGGATTGCGTTCATCGCCCCTCCAGTAAGCTCCGGCCACTTTGGTGAGCTTGAACGCTTTTATAAAACCGGAATCCGGAATATGAGGACCTCGGCATAAATCCGTGAATCCTCCCTGCGAATAAAGGCTTACCTCATCGGCTTCAATTCCATTCAGCAATTCAATCTTATAAGGTTCTCCTTTTTCCCGGAAAAATTGGATTGCTTCCTCTTTTGGCAATACCATTCTGCGAAAGGGCAATTTGCTTTTAACAATCTCTCTCATCCGGTTTTCTATTCTTTCAAGGTCTTCCGGAGTAAATGGCCGAGGAGTATCAAAATCGTAATAGAATCCTTCTTCAATGGCTGGTCCGATTGTAACTAGAGCCTCGGGAAAGAGTTCTTTGACAGCTTGGGCCATGACGTGGGAGGTGGAATGCCTCAGAATCTCAAGCCCCTTCTGCGATTTCGTGTTGATGCACGACAATTTTCCCGAATCGGTAAGAGGGGAGTAAATATCTACAGGGAGGCCGTTCAGCTCGGCTGCTATACATTCGCGGCCATTCTGATCAGGATTTTCCGTTAGAATTTCTTCCGGGGTTACACCGGCTGGGTAAGATCTGTTTTTCCCGTTTACTTCGATCTCTATGGAGGGCTTCATACGTTTAGCAGATATATATTGGAAACCAGGGATGAGTCCCGCAACCCTTTAAAATTCATCTATAGAAATCCCTCCTATTTTAAGGGGACTTGGCGGAGGAAAACTCCTTTTGCCCGGCATGGTAGGCGCGTGGGGATTTGAACCCCAGACCCTCACCGCGTCAAGGTGATGCTCTCCCCCTGAGCTACGCGCCTGCATTGCATGAAAACTCTAACTATCTAAAAATCAGTTGTCAAGGGAAATGGAGTTGTGTTCATATCCTATCAATTACGTGGGGACGGCTTTTGGTCAAAAGAGATTTCCGAATGTTCTAGAGAGATCAGCAAAACAGGTTCTTCTATTTGCTATTAAGCCCTGAATAAGTGATACAGCGCTCCGGTGGTCCCAGCGTGCAGCGCCAACACTGAAACCTACTGCATCGCCTCGGCAATCCAATATATATGTCGTTGGAAAGCCTGGTACCTCAAGAATAGCTTCCTGTCTAGAGTTCACCACAAAAGCGGTTGTTTTTCCTGCGAGATTGAATGCCTTAAGACTGAAACCGCCACCTCCGTCGAACAGAACAGGAAAAGGCGGTTTATTGGAAGCGCAATGGTTAACTATGGCCTGGGGTTGATCGACCAGATTTACGCCGAGAATCTCCAGACCCGATGGCCCGAAAGTCCTTCTTACTTTATCAAGCTGAGGTTCTTCTATGTGACATGCCGGACATTGAATTGACCAAAAATGAAGCAGCACGACTTTACCTTTGAAATCGCGCAGGGAAACGGTCTTACCGAATGGATTTTTCAAAACCATGTCGGAGACTCCAAGCGGCTTCGGAAACATGTAAATGTTCGCACCGGATGCCAAGTCCGATGCTTCATTCAATGTGGGGCTGGCGAATAGAAGAATGGCGCCGGCAATTACTATTAGTGTAATTTTCTTGAAACTAAACAGCATTTGACCTCTCTAGCACCTTAGTAAATCTGAATATAGAAATTATATTATATATACTCGCCTGTCAATGTTTTTCGGTACGCAATATTTTAGTGCGTTGGCGCTTTAAGTCCGATAGATTTGATCATCCCCTTAACTGGTGGTATTTATCTGCTTATGAAAAAATCCAGAGTCCAGGCCGTTTTAGTTGTCGTTCACGGTGTCGGAGTACTCATCCGCGGTCGTCCCGGTTCCGGGAAATCCTTAGCAGCACTTAATCTTATGCGGCAAGGCCACAAACTTGTTTCCGATGATCTCGTGGAAGTGGTCCGGGGGGTCGATGGAGATCTCTGGGGCAGGTCCCTCGAAGAGGACACGAGGATTGAGATTAGAGGACTGGGGATCTTCAACGCTGACAAATTATTTCCTCAGGCAACGGCCTCATCTTCACGAATCGATCTTGTAATTGACCTTGAGGAATATGATCCCGGAATTGATGCAGGCAGAATAGTTCCGGAAACCGGCAAGACAGATATTCTGGGCAAAAATATGCTTACTGTAAGGGTACCGGTACTTACCGGGCAAGATCTGTTTATCATAATTGAACTTTTGGCCAAGCGGTTCAAAGAAAGTGGATCGGTAAACCCGTGATGAAAAGAAAAATCGTCATAATCACAGGCCTCTCAGGATCCGGAAAATCAACAGTCGCCAAAACGCTTGAGGATGCGGGATTTTTCTGTGTCGATAATTTACCCTTGGATTTAGTCTCAAAGCTGGTCGAGTTGACCGAATCCAGCGGAGGAGAACTTACTCGCCTTGCTCTAGTGATAGATCTACGCCAACGGACTTTTCCTCCCAGGTATTCAGCGATTCTCAAATCACTGGAATCTTCCGGCACGTCACTGGAAATCTTGTTTCTGGACGCCAGAGACGAAGTCCTAATTCGTCGATATAGCGAAACCAGGCGACAGCATCCGTTGGCAATATCAGGCAGCGTAGTGGACGGCATAACTCGGGAAAGGAGTGAACTTGCTGAAATCAAGGAAAAGGCCGATTGGGTGATCGATACTTCCGACCTCACCGTGCATCAATTGCGAGAGGAAATCAGGAAAATTTTTCAAGAATTTCCTGGTGATACCCTGAACGTAGTCGTGAACTCCTTCGGTTTCGGAAGAGGCTTACCTATGGAATCGGACCTGGTATTGGATGTACGTTTTCTTCCGAATCCGCACTTTGTTGAAGAGCTGAGAAATAAGGATGGGCGTGACGCTGAGGTTACAGACTGGATATTTTCACAGCCTACTGCGAAAAAGTTCCTGGAAAAAGTGGAAGACCTGCTGGTATTTCTTTTACCTCTTTACATACGAGAAGGGAAACAGTACCTTACCATTTCGGTAGGCTGTACCGGAGGACGTCACCGATCAGTAGGTGTTGCGGAATACATTTCCAAGCTCCTGATCCGAAACGGATATAATAATGTTCAAGTTAGACATAGAGATATAACCCGTTGAAAGTTTTACTTGAAGCGGAAAACAATCAAGAAGCCTGATCATGATTGGAATTATCATAATAGCCCACGGTGAATTGGGACCTCAGTTCATTAACACGGCTCGACTCATAGGTCTTAATTCAGAGGAATCCTTATTGGCCATATCTGTAAGCCCTACTGATTCTCCTGATCTATTGCGAGAGGAAGTTGCTCATTCGATAAAGAGTGTGGAGCAAGGTGAGGGCGTTTTAATCCTTACAGACCTTTTCGGGGGTACCCCTACCAATTTGTCGTTGTCTTTTCTCGAGGACGGCAAAGTCGAAGTTGTAACCGGTATCAATCTTCCCATGGTTATAAAGGCTATCAATTCCAGATCGGATCATGATTTGAGAACGTTAGCCAAATTAGCGTCAGAGGCGGGAAAGGAAAACATCTTCTTAGCCGGAGATTTCCTTAGACAAAGACCGCTCAAAAGACGGGCTGGTGAAGAATCTGTCTAATTATACCGGGATGCGAGAACCGGACTTTCCAGGACATCGGAATGTAGCGCTCTAGGGGAATAGGGAACCTTGATACAGCGGCGACGACCTGAGTGGAATTGACAGCACGGTTGTGCTCATCGCCCCGATCCAAAAACACTAATCAGTTGCGTGAGGCTATTTAACCCGTTCAGCCATATATACCCCCTGTTGAGCAATCAATTGCATTTCCATGAACAGCAGTAAGCCGATATGCCGGATAAGTATCTGAATCAGTTTAAGGCAGTATGTCTATGCATGCCGAACCGATGCAACCCGAAGATTTGGAAGCCGTGCTTACTATAGAACAGAGTTCCTTCCCGACTCCGTGGTCCCGAAATATGTTTATTGAAGAAATGGAAAATCAGAATTCTCGTTTAGTGGCTTTTAAAATTGAAGGTTCCATTGTGGGCTACGTTTGTTTTTGGGCAGTCCTGGATGAAGCCCATCTGCTGAACATCGCCGTACATCCATCGAGAAGGCATCAGGGTCTTGGCCGATTGATAATGGCGGAAATTGAGAGTTTATGTATTAAAGAAGGGCTCAGACGCATCATTTTGGAAGTTGCACGGAAGAATACGGCGGCCAGGGACTTGTACCGTAAATGTGGTTTCCATTCGATAGGTTTTAGAAAGAACTATTACACTGTTACCAAAGATGACGCGCTGATTATGGAGAAATATTTGGTTTCATCCCAAATTGAGCAAAGCGCGTCCGAAACAAATGAATTCAGTTGAGACCGATGCCTCGAAATAGAAAAATGTCGATACCCCTGCTCGTTTCTTCAGTTGCCGCGTTTCTTATTTGTAGTGACCCGATAATCTGTGAAAAAGGTATCGCATCGACTCAGACTATTTCTGAGAAACAACGGGAGCGGACGCGGATGGTCGAAACCCAGCTCAAAGGGTTGGGTAGAACGACGATCATCGACAAGGCCGTCCTGGCAGCTATGCTGAAAGTCCCCCGTCATCTATTCGTTCCTGAGTCGATGACAAATCAAGCATATGAGGATTCTCCCCTTCCGATTGGACATGGTCAAACGATTTCCCAGCCTTACATCGTCGCTTTGATGACGCAGGCTCTGGAATTAAGGCCTGACATGAAGGTCCTTGAAGTCGGTACGGGCTCGGGGTACCAGGCTGCAATACTGGCGGAAATCACACCTCATGTTTTCACCATTGAAATAATTAAGCCCTTATATCAAAACGCCAAGGATAGACTGCAGAATCTCGGGTATAAAACAGTAAACGTCGTTCTTGGAGACGGTTATTACGGAATGAAAGATGCCGCTCCGTTCGATAGAATTATTGTTACTTGTGCGGCGCTTCACGTTCCGCCCCCTTTATTCGAGCAACTCAAGCCCGGCGGCAGCATGATAATTCCTGTAGGAGGCGGTTTTGAGACGCAACGCCTGCTACTGATCACGAAGGACGAAGAAGGCCGGCGCACGTCCAAGACACTGGAATTGGTGAGATTCGTTCCGCTGATTAGGGGAACGGAACAAAGGTGAATGCCGGAATAGAAGACGACACCAAACGACTACTGCCCGCGGTTTTCGTTGTCTCCGCTGCTGTGATCGGCTGGCAATTGGCGCTTATGAGATGCCTGCTGATATCCCGATATCATCACTTTTCTTTCCTTGTAATCAGTTGTGCTCTCCTTGGCTTTGGTGGCGGCGGAGTACTTCTCGCCCTTCGAAGAAAATGGTTCGAACTCCACTATCATTCGATATTTCCATGGGGGATATTGTTATTCGGCATTTTATTGCCAATCTGCTTTTGGCTAGGAGAACAATTCCCTCTTAATGTTTACTTTGCCCCAGTAGCGATCATCCCGACCATAGGATGGTGGTGCATATTTTGGCTGATTCATTCGATCCCTTTTCTGTTGGCAGGGACTCTAATCGGCTTGGCTTTGATGGCGGGCGGAAAAAATGTCCACCAGATCTATGCGTCCAATCTGGCAGGAAGCGCTGTGGGGGCCATGGTAGGGATCGGATTTTTGGTTGTAATGCCAGCCAACGCGATAGTTGTGCCGATAGCCGTATCGGTTGTGCTTTTTTCGCTTTTTACTATGCCGCTGATAGCACTGGACTACCGCAGGATTTTTTTGTTTAGCGTGGCAATTTGTCTGGTTTTATTTGGCACCATAATATTAACCGGATCAGCCGAGTTTTTCTCATTAAATATCGACCAATTCAAAGCTTTATCGCATGTTCATAGACTCGAAAAACAAGGCGATGCTCAAGAAATTTTTAGGCGCGATGGGCCTCGAGGCACAATCGAGGTTTTTTCCAGCCCTTCTTTCCACACCTTGCTCTCCTTGAGGTCTGTCACGGCCCCTCCTAACATGGATCTTATCCTCCGGGACGGCTTTGAAATAGGATCAATTCTTTCGATCAACAGCATCGGTCAAGCCAGCTTTTTACAGGAAACCTTAGCGGCTTTGCCGTACAAGCTCCTTCGTCCGAAGAGGGTGCTAATTCTTGGTGAGACAGGAGGCAACTATGTGTGGCTGGCTCGCCAGAGCGGCGCGGAATTGATTTATGTGATTCAGGGGGACAAGAATATTCTTGAGGCACTTGAACGCCACAAAAACCATGTTCTGGATGACCCTAGACTTAGGTCTATCGCGATGGAACCAAGGGCATTTTTGGACAATGCAACGACAACATTCGACATTATACATTTAGCCGCGTTGGAAGGTTTTTCACCCGGATCCGGAGGAATAGGAGGTTTACGAGAAGACTATTTGGCCACAGTGGAGGGCTTCGGTCGCTGTTTGGACTTGCTGACAGATTCAGGAGTGGCAGCCGTGACGAGGGGTATCGAGGATCCGGCAAGAGACAATATCAAAATAGCGGCCATGTGGATTGAGGCGCTTGAAAGTAAAGGAGTCAAAGATGCGGGCCGCCATTTTCTTATGGCCCGTGATGAACTGGGTTTTAGCACTCTCGTGGGCAAGCGACCTTACCAAAGTGATACTGTTGAGAAGTTTAGCAACGCGTGCCGGGAAATGTCTTGGGAAACCGAATGGTTCCCGGGAATCAAGCCCGAACGAACAAACAAGACCCATGTTTCGGCGGGTCCCGCCAACACTTCGATTTCATGGTACCACCACGCTATGATGCAACTGCTCTCATCTGAAAGGGAACAGTTTTTTCGAGAATGGATCGCCTATGTCCGGCCCGCTACCGACGACAGCCCTTTCTTCTATGATTTTTTCAGATTGCAATCTATTTCCAAATTGCGCGATGCCTTTGGACCGGTTTGGCCCGCTCGGGCTGAAATGGGATTTCTTGTGCTTATACTTTCTGCTTGCTTTACTATTACGGTTGCAGCTTTGCTACTTCCCGGGCCAATTTGGCTGCTCAGGAGAGAAGAGAAGTCCTCCCCGCGCATTTGGATCATCTTCGTTATTGTTTTCTTTTCAGCCTTGGGGACCGGATTCATGTTCATCGAAATGAGTTTCATTCAGATGTTCACCCGATTTATGGGTGATCCGGTCCTTGCTGCTGCGCTTGTTCTGGGTGGGCTTTTGTCCTTTGCCGGGATCGGAAGTATCGGATCTTTATTTTTCTCAGCAAAGCTGGGGCGCGGATCGTTGGCTGGTCCATTTTTGGTTGGACTGGGGATAATTATTTACATGGAGCTACTCCCACCACTATTTGAGGCGGCGGCTTGGTTTCCGACTATAGCCAAGGCGGGAGTCGGTTTGGTTTGCCTGGCCCCGCTGGCTTGTCTCATGGGGATTCCCTTTCCGCTGGGCATAACAGCCCTTCAAAACAGAATCCCAGCGGCTTTGCCCTTAGCTTGGGCAATAAACGGTTTCACGTCAGTGATTTCAGCATCGGGCGCTGTCCTGCTCGCCATGACAATTGGTTTTCGTAACTTACTTATTTTGGCCGCTTCCGCATACTTTATAGCGGGCGGGATTACATTGGTTCTGGGACGGGTCCATCATTCAATGGAGGTCTCCTCAGAAAATGAAGCGTAGACATTGCGAAGTTACCGATCCGCGAGAAATTAACCGGATTCTCTCTTCGACCAATATTGGCAGATTGGCCACAAGCGGAGCAGACGGCTATCCGTACATTACTCCAGTGAACTTCATATGGCGTGAGGGGAAGATTTACTTTCACTCCGCTGTTGTGGGAGAAAAATTGGACAACTTGTCGAGAGAGCCAAAAGTGTGCTTTGAAGTGGACGTTCCGCTGGCGTACCTTGACACGCTGCTTAATCCGAAAGGTTCGGTCTGTAAAGTTCACCAACTGTATCATTGTGTGATTATTCGCGGCAAAGCGCGGGTTATTCCGCATGGGCCATTGAAAACTGCGGCTCTTAATGCTCTGGTGTCCAAACATGAAGGCGCTCAGGATTTTGAGCCTGTCACTCCGGAGATGCACGCATACAAGAGCTGTGCAGTAATCGAAATTGAACCCGTCTACATATCGGCAAAAACTGATCTTGCCCAAAATCGCACCCATGAACAACGACTAGAGATTGCAAAATATCTGAAGAATAGGAACCGGCCGATTGATCCGGTCACAATCAAGGCAATGGGATTTGATCTGAAAGACCTTTAGGACAGATTTATGCTGCTCGGTTTCGACCTGACTCCGCTACTGAAAATGAAAATCTTCTGTTCGTCCTTATTATTAAAAGGAGTTGCTGGGAATTTTGAAATTGCTCCTTGAATTGTAGCCCTTAGCGTAAGATGGATCAGGAATTGAAATATAGCCCCCCCCTTCAACCATTTTCAAAGCAAAGTTAGTCATCACCTCCTGTTTGAAAAAAAATAATTGATGATCAATAAAATCTCTTGTGGTCGTAGTAGATAACAAGTATAACCTCGCCTCGAATCGGTTGCCTTGCATCAACCCTTCGTGAACAGGGGAATTTCATGAAATATATAGCGATCCTGTCTTTGGCGGCGGTGGTGGGTTTTTTTCTTCTTCCGTCATGCTCGGCAGTGAAGTGGGCCGTACCGGCCAAGGCCGGGTCCGATATGGACGAGGAGAGTTGGGCCTTACGCTATGTTCCGGGTCTGAAGGCCTTATCCGATTTTATCCCTCCGCCGACTGAAGCTCGAATGCAATGGGATGAAAGATACAGAAGTAGAAATAACTCCTGGGCGTCATCCGGGGATATGATTCCGTGACGTAACAACCGACCCCAACAGCCTCTGCAGGTGATGATATTGGAGGTTGATCAAGCGCCTTGGATAATTGGCCAACGGCTTCGGCCTTTTCCTACCACGCACTCGAGATCCTGGAGAATGTCCTCGGAAAATATTAGAGATGTCTTGACCTTATAGATAATTCTGTACCACCATTTGGGCTGACTCCCTACAAGTAGGATAACGATCACAAGAAAATTCTGACGTTGTCATATAACGTCTGCGGCACGTTTTCGTCTAACCGCAGCAAAAGAGCGCATCCTTTGCGTGCCACAACATGAAAAGAGAAAGGAGTCCCAGCCATGAAATTTGTGAAAGGATTTATGTTGCTTGGTTTGATTTCGTTGATCGCAGTATCAGTCCACCCCAGTTTGAGTTTCGCGGAACAGACCCAAAGGACTGCGCCCACACTTGTGCCTTCTGCCGCGGATACAGTGATTCAAACCAATGAAGCAGGACCTTTCATGCTCGCGCATTGGCGCCCGCGTTATCGACGGATCTTTGAGAGGCGGGAGGGGTTAAGCTTTGGCGAAGATTGGGGAAAGCGGCATGCGTAAGTAGACTTTGTCGGCATGTAATTATGTATAATATAGTTGACAGTCATTTTATAGTGGCAT
>JBKQRG010000347.1:0-4513 GCA_052144015.1 Desulfomonilaceae bacterium | reverse complement strand
GTCCACGAAAATACGGGCCGATTTTGGAGACTCAGCCGTCCGTGGACTACCGGCAGAGCCAACGGACTCTGACCACGTGCAGAGCACGTGGGTTTCTACGCCGCACTTAAAGTAGATGACCTGACCTCCCCGGTCCACTCATGTGGATGCGGGAAGGGGATATTAGGTTCAAAATTACCCAAAAGTAGTTGATTTTATTAAGCCGCTATGAGCTTGTTGCCGCCAATGCACCGCATCGGGAACAGATGTGTAGAAATCTACTCTGATTAAGAAACCGCATTTCATAAGTCAGGAAGGAGATAAAAATGCTCCGAGGTTAAAAAGTGTGGATAGTGGGTGGCAGCTCCGGTATCGGGCTGGCCGGCGCAAAAGCCGTTGCGGACCATGGCGCTCATGTAATCATCATAGGGCGCTCGGAAAAGAAATTGCGAGCCGCATTAGAACAGATCACCGGAAAAATTGAGGGGCACGCTCTCGATTTCACCGTAGAAGAAAACGTCAGTCGATTCTTTGGCAAACTAGGAAGCCTGGATCATCTCGTCGTGACAGCTGGAGGAAATGTTTTACCAGCATCTTTTGTCGAAGCCGAAACGTCCTTAGCGCCAAGCGTATTGGAAGGCAAATTCTGGGTCCAGTACAATACTGCCAAACACGGGGCAAAGTACATAAATCCTGGCGGCTCCATAATATTGTTCTCCGGACTATTTAGTCGAAAGCCCTCGAAAGGCTTCGTAGCCCTCGCAGCTAACAACGGAGCTATAGAATCTCTTGGTCGAGCACTTGCTGTGGAGCTCGCGCCAATAAGAGTCAACGTGATTTCTCCAGGTCTAGTCGATACTCCGATATATCATACGATGCCGGCGGAACAGCGGAATTCCATGTTCGCCGGCGTTGCAAAGAGTTTGCCGGTCGGACGTATCGGAATGCCTGAGGATATCGCTGAGGCGATGCTCTACCTGATGCAAAACGGCTATACCACGGGTTCTGTAATTGACGTTGAAGGTGGCGCGCGAATTGTTTAACCTTGATAAATAAACGAAAAGGAAATTCAGTAGCCCGTTTTAGGGTTTAATAGCGAATTAGGCGCTACCCTGTCCCCTTCATCGTGATGGGACCGGTGAACCTCCGGAGATCATTTCAAATACTTAAAGCACATGACCTGACGTAACCCTTCATCGAAGTTTTGGAGAGACAATATTCGAGCCGGGTTGACTGCCGGGCCGTTTCTCGCGACAGTGCTCCCGCGGCCCGAGTCGATGAGATACTTCTTATCCGTGCATTTTCTCTTTGCGGTTTCGGGCAGGAGATACGGTGGTCCTGCCGGAGTGCCACTCACACGAGGTACAGATGGAAATCATCAGCCAATTGCTGGCCCGCATGGGAATTACTATGGCAGAAGCCTCAATCCGTGGCGCGATTGTCATTGCACTGGGGACGCTCGCCGCTGCCTGGGTGCTTCGTGTTCTTGGACATCGTGCGGTACGGGCCGTATGCCGATGGTCGGGCATGGGGATAGAGGGACAGCTCCTCGAAATCGTCCACCCACCGCTATGGATGACCGTGGTCCTGCTTGGGGTCATCACGGAAATCCAGTGGCTCATGCCCTCGCCGGTCGCGGATTTTGCCGTAGCCGGGGCGGCCAAGACGTGCCTGGCCATCATATGGGCCATCGCTCTCGGTCGCATCCTTTCCTTGTTCTGCACGCGACTCAGCCAATCTCATCCTCACGCAGCGGAGGTGTTTCGCCTCACCGAGAACATCGGCATGGCACTTATCAGCATCATGGGAGCGCTCGCGGTCCTGTCGATCTGGCAGGTCGACCTCACGCCGTTTCTCGCGTCAGCCGGTCTCGCGGGAATCGTTGCAGCCCTGGCCGCCAAGGACACCTTGGCCAACTTCCTCGGTGGCATCAATGTCTTTCTCGATAGACCCTTCAGGACGGGCGATTACATAGTGCTGAATTCAGGTGAGCGTGGAGAGGTCGTGCACATCGGGCTGAGGAGCACCAAGATCATGACCAGGGACGACATCCTCGTTTCGGTTCCAAACTCCATCATGGCCAATTCGAAAATTATCAACGAAAGCGCTCCTGACCCTAAATTCCGGGTTAGGACAAAGCTTTCCGTGGCCTACAATTCCGACGTAGACCAGGTGGAAGCGCTTCTCTTGAAGGCGGCTCGGGAAAATCCCATGGTGATGGATGAGCCTGGTCCGATCGTGCGATTCCGGGCATTTGGAGAATCAGGGCTCGAATTCGAACTCTTGTGTTGGATTCGGGAATCCAGGGAAAGGGGAAAGGCGCTGCACGAAGTCAATCGTGCGATCCTCGCGGAATTCAACCGGGCCGGGATCATCTTCTCGGTGCCCCAACGAGACATTTTCCTGCACCAGCCGACCCAGCAATCGGAGAGCCAGTGAGATTTCCGCGGCTTTTGACCGACGCACAAGAAAACTGATCGTTCAATTGTCAGGTCATAGTCGGATCAAGTCTGCTCCTGACTCATGTTTCAGAGCAATGGGAAGGGGCGCTGAGAAGGCCACCGGGAACCCGCTGTTGGGACAGGAAAGCAAAGATGCGGGGGGAACCCGCTTTTTTGCAAAAAAGCCGGATTCCCCCGCACCCCTTCAGGCAAAAACTCTTAGATGGCTGGCGGTGAGTCAAGGGTGATGCAGATACTACGAAATGGTAGATTCTTGGGTAGGTCGGGCCGTGGCCGACATCTTATGGAGTCAACGAATGCCCGGAAAAGAAACTGCGGCCACCGGCAGCGCCCTACACTTAACTGAGTGGTACGCCGCTGCAGGATCCCATCTTATCCTTTGTTCAGGCTTGACTTGCTATGATAACCCCCAACGTGTCATTGCGAGGAGCGAGGCGACGAAGCAATCTCGGGTTTGGTCCGGACATGCACTAGAATAGAGATTGCTTCGCTTCGCTCGCAATGACAGATCAATTGACACCACCTGGGAAAACATACCGGCAAAGGCGAAGAAAAGACGCTGACGGAGGCTGTACGCAACACGGACGTACCTCAGCAGGGCAACAATAATTGTTTCCTCGCCAGGAGGAGTGTTTTCCTTGACAGAGGGCCTCTTAATGGGTGACCCCGTCACACGTACTGCAAGAACGGAGGTAGCCCCTATACTCTTTGATTTTCCTCATGAATACTCGATAATTTATCCTGGCCGAGGCAAAGTTGGCTGAAAACCCAGAGCTAAGCCTATCATGGCATGGGTACTAGATTTTTTGCACAATTTCGACCGCTTGTTCTACTATGCCAAACACCGTATTTATGGCTTCAATAGAAGAAAGTCGCGACTTTTGGCCTGCTCCCATGATGGGTGATACTATTTTGAGAAAG
The DNA here is from genome assembly GCA_052144015.1 of Desulfomonilaceae bacterium. GTDB lineage: Bacteria > Desulfobacterota > Desulfomonilia > Desulfomonilales > Desulfomonilaceae > DATJPW01. Next base: position 1,151 of record JBKQRG010000347.1, on the reverse strand, counting down.
AGGCCGCGTCCTAAAGACCTGCCGAGAAACCCACTGAGGCTTCGAGTAATCAATTCTGACTGATTTTCTGGAAAGGGTAACAAAAGGGGTGTTTAGCCAATTTCTTGGAAGGTTCCGCCGCCGAGGAGATGTCAAGGTTGCGGATCGAGGAACCACACCAGCCCCGAGATGCCTTAGAACTCTGAAAATCAAATCAGCTATCGTCCAGCATTTTATGAACATCTCGGAGCAGTTCGTTCAACCGAAAGGGTTTGGTCACAAATCCCTTTGCGCCCATTTGAATCGTCTCTTTCACTGACGCATCCGCCGAATATCCACTGGCTACAAGGACCTTTACCTGGGGATCAATCTTAAGGAGCTCCTTGAGACATTCCTTGCCCCCCATCTCCGGCATGATCAGGTCGAGAATCACCAGCGATATCTGTGAACGTTCTTTCTTGTAGAGATCGAGCGCTTCTCTGCCGTTGGCCGCTTTGAGTACCGTGTATCCGTGCTTGGTCAGAATTCGAGCACCCAATTCACTCACCAAATCTTCATCGTCCACCAGCAGAACGGTCTCCTTTCCAACTGCGGGCATTATGCTGCTGTCTTCAATCTCGGGTTCCACTTCGACCCGTATGGCGGGGAGATAAACCTTGAAGGTGGTTCCCTTGCCGATCTCACTGCAGACAGTGATGTGACCGTTGTGCTTTTTCACGATTCCGTACACCATAGCCAGTCCTAACCCCGTACCTCGCCCCATCTCCTTGGTAGTGAAAAACGGCTCAAATATGTGTTGGATGGTTTCCTCGTCCATCCCATGGCCGGTGTCCGAAATTTCCAGCAGAACGTACTCACCGGGATTGGCATCAACGTGAAGCCTGCAATACTCTTCGTCGAGCGTTACCCCTTCTGTCTTCAAGGTGAGTTTACCGTTTCCCGGCATGGCGTCACGTGCATTCACAGCCAGATTCATGAGTATCTGTTCGATCTGGGACGGGTCGGCATTGATATCGGGAAGATCAGAGTACAAATCAAGCCGAACCTTGATCATCCTGTAAGCATTCACTTATGCGGGGGGACAGGAAGAGTTCGGGGGACGATCTTTGGTTGTGTTTCGATTTTTTCCTCGCGTTTATTTGGAGAGAATTGTATAGACACGAGCGCCCATC
>JBKQRG010000346.1:0-20676 GCA_052144015.1 Desulfomonilaceae bacterium | reverse complement strand
ATCATCGAGATCCTGGGACTGAGACAAAACGAAAACGCCGTTTTAGGGTAAGGAACTTTTCGGCATAACCTCCCGAATATACCCAAGATAATGGTCAGTGATTCCATAACTAGGAAACTCGGGCTAGAGATCCGTCTTACCGGACCAACTGCCACTTCAATACTGGAGCCTGATATTTGGCCATGGTCGGGGCGCCTCACAACCAAAGACTTTTTCTGAAAACAGCGGCGGTAGGATTTTCTTTCGCTATACGGCTCCCTCCGCACAGCGTAAATTCGCCCTGTTAGGTCGATTATTTGATGTCAACTTTCAAGACCTGACCCCGCATCCCCTCGTTGGTCACCTGGAGAAGACAATTGGCCGAAGGCTGAGGAGAAAAAGGCCTGGACCAAAGAGGACAATCGAAGGCAATTAAGTATGGTGTACCCCGAACTCTGTCGCTACCTGGGAAATGCTTACGGATTTATTTCAATAGAAAACTCTCGACCCGCTCGGGCCGAACTCCCTTTTGCTTTGTGTCTACGCCGGGCCGCAAAGGGAGACAATACATACTCGGGTCTGCGAGTTCTGTTCTTGCAGAGCCACCTTCCGGCCTGTGACCTATCAGTTCGGCACATTCTGTTGGGGCGGTCTTTATTTTGCCAATTTCTTCCTTAGCTTAGCTATGGTGTTTGGTGCAGGATAAAACCATGAATACCATGTAAAATAGTTGTAGAATTTGTGCTTGAAGATCATCTCCCGATCTGGCCCGAAGTACAATTGAAAGGTATAGATTGCGCTAGGGTATGGCCGAGGATGAGCGGACCAACCGTCCTCCCAGTTGAATTGTTTAAGCTGTTCGTCAATCTCGGTATTTTTCTGAATAATCGATATTCTCTGTTCCAGCTCTAAGGGCGTTGGGCTTTTTGCTGGGATGTAGTCGGGACTCCAAACGCCAGTCGTTGGCCACTCTATTGTTGAATCAAAAACCTGGGCTCCGTCATACGCTAGCGCAGCTGAAAGCTGACGTATCCAAGGTAAAACTTGTTGGTCAAGATACGCCACGTCTGGAAAATCTTCGAGGCCTGGGGGGGGGATTTTTCAGAAGTGGAGTCCTAACTACTTTTCGCTTTGCCCGTTCAAACGAAGGCTTCGCAATTTGGATAGCTTTGAGAACTTCAGCTTCCACAGAGTATCTGCCCCGGCGGTTACACAGCGGCATGAGAAGCGCGGCGACAATAGCTTGATCAAGGCCTCCTTTAGAAGTGTTGTGCTCATCACAAGATGGTACAGTTATGCAATCACAACTGAACCCCCTAAACATCTGCTTGGGAGGAGCATGTTCGCGTGAACAAGCTAGCCCGCCACAGTAGTAACACGGCTCTTTATATTTTCGTTTCGTCATGGTCTACTTGTTTGTTGTCGGTACTCCGCTAAAGTAATAGCCAACCCCGCTGTCACTGATTCTACGGCCATGTCCCTAGATTCGCGCCATGTTATTGATTGTTCAACCAATAGTCCCCTCTTGGCCCCTCTACGTTTACCTGGAACTCAAAATTGCCTTAGAGAGTCTTGATTCATCGAGAAACTCTTTACAGTATTCCCATGTGTCACTACTGTGCTTTCGACTTCGCCTAAATTTACTCAGAGTAAATAACAAAGCTACCTTGTAGACTATCGGAGCAAATCTTGTGATAAATGGTTTGCTCAGATTCTTGAAGGGGTGTAGTCGACGCTCTTTAACCGGATTGCCATGCAAGAAGTCATTCCGTGCATCGTATACCTCTTTATATAACCTTTGGACAAGATTAACTCTGTGGTCTTTCCCTCGGTACGTGATTTTGTAAATCTTTTTCTTAAGTGCGCTGTGCATCCAATCGTCGCTCTGCAAAAGGGCCAAAACGGACAGTAAATTAGCTTTGCCTGTGCGAGGATGTGATAGTATTTCAAAGGCGCTGACCCAAAGGCTTAAACTCGAACCATAATCGTATATGGTGGAATTGTTCTTAAAAGGCATGGAAGCTGCCTGATATGCCATTTCCAAGGACCGGAAAAGTGTCCTAGTCGACCATTCGTCGCGTGTTTGTTTCATGAATCTTCTTTCCCAGGCTTTCTGAAGCAACTTGAAAAGGAAGTCATGGCTTCTTCTCCTCAAATTTCCAGACAGCCCGATGCTTGGTGACATCTGCCCCCTAAATTCCCGATGTTCATCGTCAAATCCCAGAACGGCGGGAGACTTCGTAATGAAGCCGTCATCTAGGCGACTTACTGTTATAGGATAGAAATCGAAGTAGTCAGAATAGAGAGGGTCTGGCACGGATGCCTTTGCCAACAAACTGCGTTCATGGCCCTCAATAATAGCTGATAATGCCACAGCATTCCTAAAGCCGGTTACAGAGTCAAGATGCCTAACACGATCTGGCGCATCATCGTTGACAATCAAGGCTGATGGATGGATGGGTCTCCCAAACTGATCTTCGAAATTCTCTATGAGCGCTCTTGCAAAAACACTTCTGGACATGATCTTGACAACCCGAGGATCGCTAAAGGGAACTATACTAATGTACTCATTCCCAACAGGCTCATGAGTGCTTACATTTGGTAAGATGAATAAGATTGACCACATCTAAAAATAACTCCCGGTATGTTTCGGAAAATATATCACAGTACTAGTGGTTGGATCAGCACAACACCTCAACCATTCGGTATTAAGATACCCATGTGGAGCTTTCTATAGCGACGGGCCGCAACGCGAGAAAATGCCTTAATAAGTAATGCGGTCGCTCTCGCGGGTTCGCAAGGTTTGTTCTTGAGGAGCCGCCTTTCGGCCCGAGGCTCATAACTAAAGAGAACCATCGACGGCTGGTCGTCATATTCCACTGAAATCAAAAATGAAGAAATTCCCCATTCATTCCTGTTATAATTTGGCCGCAATCAGAAGGAGTCCACGACCGACAACCGGATGAGAGGGGCTGTCTCATGTCTAAGCCAAGAATCAATGCGAAGGAGTTGATCGCTGATATCCAGGCGCAAGATACTGACGATTTCCTTATGAAGAATCATTGATGGCCATTCAGGAAGTGAAAAAATGAAAGAGGAACCCGAAAAGCCGTGCACGATTGCGAGCAATAGCAACTCATCAAATGAGGCCCCTCAACCACAGCCCAATCGCGGCCAGAGCAGCCAACGGGGCGAGGGATTTCCAGCGCGTATTTTAAAATGGCTGACTAATGCCAAGGATTCCATACACTCTGTGAACCTCCTCCTCGGCATCTGTGCTATATTTTTTATGGCTTATCTGCAATGGCAAATTATCGGTAACCAGACTGATGTTTTGCGCAACCAGCGTGAGATAGCAGAACTCCAAAGGAGTGATTTCAAGCGCAGGTATTCGCCAGACATAGCTGTAATTCCTCACCGAATAATGAACCCCAAAACTAAGGTGCCGGAAAGTGACGAATTGAAAGTCATGAATTACGGATCTGCAATAAGAGACTTCCACTGGAAAGCATACACCTTTGTTCGAGGATTCGTGCCAGAGGATGAAGTAACTCGCCGTGAAGTTCACTTCGTGGGTTACTGGAACAAACAGGAAAGAACAGGGGATCGAACGGGAGAGGTCGTTTGTTTTCGAGGGGGCATGAATTTTAAAGAATTGTGTGAACTAACGGATCGCGTACGGACACTGTGCCGAGACCCAAAATTAAGGCCATTGTCCGCCGTCACGTATATCGCTCTTTGGTTCAGAGACCGAGATGACAATCCCTATGCAAGTTACTTTACCTGTGAGTCCAGTGACGAGTGTGTCAACATCGGATGCGAAGATTGGCGGCTGGCGTGCTTTAGGGCACAGCGCGCAATCGAAAAGGGCCAAAGCACGATCCGAGGAAATATCGCCATCCCGGAATTGCTCAAACGCCTCCGTTCAAGTGTTTCGATAGAAATCGTGCCATCCGCCGCGTGCGAGGATTGCGCTAAAATCAAGGCTCTCCCCAGGAATTAATCTCCGCAAGCCCCGCGTGGCAGCCAAACGTGATTCACGGCAAGGGCTAATCCCAGCACCGTGGGCACCTGGTTTTTCCAGCCTTAGCAGCCTCCGGATCATACGGAAGCAACATATTCCCACCAGATTGGCGGCAATCGTCAGAGTACTTCATCTTACAGTTTGTGAATCCGTTGCCATAACAACAGCAGCAAGCATTCGGTTTACTATCGCAAAGTCTCCACTGGTCTGAATCAGCTAAAGCCGAATCCGTACCACAAAACAGTACTAGGGCAACTATGATCGCACTTGCGGTTGACATAGCCTCTGCACATATTCTCTCGATCTTCCCCATTGTTACTACCTCCTTCAACGGGAATTGCGGCCCAAAAACCCACGGCACCTTGAGCGGTCATTCTATGACCCCAGACCCCATTTGCAGCCATCTGTATTGTGAAGAGGGAATGTGAGGTGGTACTCTGCGCCCACATAGGGGGCCTGTCACCTTATACTGAGCCTATCTTAGGTGCGGGGATTATGTCAACTTGTTTTCCCAACAGTTGTTTGAGCAAACACAACTTAACCCGACTTATGCCGCTGTCTTGCAGTCGTGGAGTGTAGCACTCGTAGCTGACCGATCACAGGAGATGCTCTTGGCCCCCGGAATCGGTCCACTCAAGCCGCAAAGAAAAGAATAAGGAATGCGGTCGCTGCGCGGGTCCCCAAGTTTTGTTTTAATGGTGCTAGCCTTGGACCTGACACACATGGTTCGACGTTCCCTTGCCTCCTGTCTTTTCCTGCACACCTCCGAAATCGGCATGGTTCCGCAACCGCCCTGGCAACAGACCCGTTCAAGCGGCCCTTCTCACCTTGCCTGCCCCAAGAAGGGTGCTCCCGGCAAAATTATCAGAGCGCACACGAGACCTGCTTGCAAGATTCAGGGGGCGGCCAAGGAAGAACATTCAGATTGGAGCCTCAAGGCCTACTGCCATATGATCCGACATTTTTCGGAGTGCAGCAAGGGTGCAGCAAAGTGAAACAGGAGTGAACCAGCCGATCCATAATGCCTTAATATTATTGGAGCCGGGAATGGGAGTCGAACCCATGACCTGCTGATTACGAATCAGCTGCTCTGGCCTCTGAGCTACCCCGGCCTTGTTTGACGAGATAAACTTGAGCAACGATAGATCAAACATGTCTGTACTGTCAATGTCTGTCAGCGGTACGACGAATAGGAGTTCTTGAAGGTGGTGCAGGGGGACCTTATTCCAAGAATCTTCGATTTGGATTCGCTGCATCCCACCTAGGATCCGTACTATTCGATCATTGATATCGGCACAGGTATAAACGCCAAAATGAACAGCAGGATGGCGAACCATCCGAGCAAATAGCCGCTCCGTTCCAATGGAGCGTACGGGTCGAGAGGCGGAGGATGTCTTAACCCGAGCAGGAAAGCCAAGAGCGCAAAAACAAACCAACCGGGCCAAAATAGCAATCCGCATGGAATCAACAGCGCAAAAACTGCAATAGAAATTCTACCTGCCCAGCGAGGCCCGAATAAAGCATAAATCACATGCCCCCCATCAAGCTGCCCGATCGGCAAGAGGTTCATAGCGGTGACGAAAAGCCCAAACCAGGCTGCCAACGCGGTGGGATGTAGTACGACATGAGCATCGCTAGTAAAGTGTCCGAATCTTATAAACGAAAACAGTTCGAGGATAATCGAAGACCCCAATTCGAAACCCTTTGCCGGCTCAAGCGCGGGCTTAGCTTCTGACAAGCCCAATCCCAGAATCAACATTGGAATGGCCACCAGTGCTCCGGCGATAGGCCCGCAAGCTCCGACTTCAATCAGCGTCTGCCGGTCGGGTATGGGTGATCGAATCCGAATAAACGCGCCGAAAGTGCCTAACGGCGGAGGGGCGGGAATAAAATACGGCGGGGTGACGTCAAGATAATGACGCCTCCCGAACAAATAATGTCCCATCTCGTGAGTGAGCAGAATTGCCATTAATGGCACTGAGAACACCCAGCCACGTAACAAGAAAGGTATAATAGAGTCGAATTTGTCGTTCGCGTACAAAGCTCCCGCAAGCGTGGTCGTGATCAGCGTAACAGCAAATAACGATCCATGGATTAGCCATTGTCTTGCACTAAGTTTCATTTGAACAGCTCACGTAATGGCTAACCGTTCATTTTACGTAAATGAATAGGTTCATTGAAATGGGGATCAGGTTGGGCCACATGAAGGACTTCTTCTAAGGTCGTAACTCCATTTAGCATTTTTCTGATGGCGTTCTCCCACAATGTTCTAAACTTCTTCTTCTTGGCCATCTCCTTCAGAGCCATCATTTCCGGTTGCTCGGAGATCAATTTAGCCATGTCATCGTCGATTCCGACCACTTCGTACACACTTTCCCTTTTGAAATACCCGGTGTCTCTGCATTGATGGCAGCCTTTGCCTCGCTTAAGCAAAATCTTTTCCGGTCCCTCAAAGTTGAACCCTTTTTGGTTCAGATCTTTCAGGCTAACGGAATATTCCTCGGTACAATACGGGCATATCTTACGCATCAGCCTCTGAGCTATTAAACCAACCAGGGTGCCTGACAGCAAAAAACTTGGCACATGCAAATCAAGCATGCGATTGATCGCGGTCAGCGCATCATTCGTATGCAGAGTGCTAAAAACCAAGTGTCCGGTCAGAGCAGCCTGAACAGCCAAAGAAGCAGTTTCTTCGTCTCTAATTTCGCCGATCATTATTATGTCCGGATCTTGCCGCATAACATGTCTCAGCAGCGGACCGAACGTCATCTTCTCCTCAGGATTATGAAGCATACTGACTGCCGGGTTAACAGACATCTGATTAAAACGCTCAAACACCATTTCAACGGGATCTTCTATGCAGGTTATATTCCTGTCAGGTGTGGCGAGAACTTTCAAACCGGAATATAGAGTGGTGGTCTTCCCGGACCCTGTAGGTCCTGTGACCAGGATAATTCCATAAGGTTTGTAAATGAAACTTTGAAACGTAGTGAGATCGTACGGACTGAATCCCAATTCTTCTAGATCCATGAATAATAGATCCGGATCTTGAATTCGGCAGACTGTTTTCTCTCCGAACGCGGTGGGGACCGTTGAAACTCGAATCTCGATTTCGCGTTTATCCATAGTCAGTTTTATTCGACCATCCTGTGGCCGACGCTTCTCGGCTATGTCCAAGTGCGACATCGCTTTGATGCGAGAAGTGAAAGCCCCATGGAGCGCTCCCGGAAGCCAGTCTATGTCGTGCAATGTGCCATCTATTCGCATCCTCAAAAGGCTCTTGCCTCGTTTAGGTTCGACGTGAATGTCACTGGCCCTGAGCGAGATAGACCGTCGGAACATCGCGTCCACAGCAGTCCGGATATTTTTATCCGTGTGTGAAATTTTTGAGATGTCTTCGAGACTTTTGACCTCAGCAAGCCTTTCCAGATCGGCCAATTCTGCGAAATATTTGACGTGCTTTTCAGCGGCGGCTTTAATTGAACCTCTGAACCCGTGGAATTCAAGAATAATTTTCATGATATCCGCTTTAGAGGATACCACTACCTCCAGCTCTTTTCCCGTGACGCGCGAGACGTCTTCAAGGACTTCTCTTTGAAAAGGATCGCAAATGGCCACCCTGAGTTTTCCGTTCGACTCCCCTATGGGTATGACCAAAAAACGATCGGCAAATTTTTGTGGCAAATGCTTAGTAACGAAATCGGGGTCCAGGTCCAATGGTTGAAGTCGCACAAAAGGATACCCCATCTCCTCGGCAAGGGCCTGCATGATTTGATGGTCCTCCAAAGGTCCTGCAGGACCAGCTAATTTCATGCCGAGTATGATTTCTACGACAGTGGTTTGGTGAGCGTGCGGAATGGATTGTTTTAATTGATTGGCGCGTTCCTGGGCGAGACGATCCCTTATATAAAGCTCCGCCTCTTGGAGCTTCAATAAACCACTTTCATCCAGCAATCCGTTTTTGTAAAGGATTTCGGCAATTTGATTGGTGTCATTATAAATATCCACTGGGACAACCGGCGCGGAAATTAATTCACTACACAGGGTAATTCCTGGGCGACTCGTTCCCCGCGACTACAGATGCGCAGAAAACAACGCCGAATTCACCTGCGGTGTAACTTCCAATAATAGTGGTTGTGACCGGCAGAATCAATAACAACGTGAGGGCAGGGGTAAGCGTTCGCGCAGCCCACTACGCCAAAGGTGAACGCTTACCGTCACTTTGTCGCTACCCCGTTCCGTCCACCTTTTCTCTAAGTTCTTTACCAGTCTTAAAAAACGGGAGCTTCTTTTCACTAACTGCGATTTTGTCGCCCGTTTTTGGGTTCCTACCTGTGTAGCCTTTATATTCTTTGACCATGAACGAGCCGAAGCCGCGTATCTCGATTCGATTCCCCTGAATCAAAGCATTTGACATTGTGTCAAATACCAGATTGACGATCTCCTCTGATTTTCTCAGCGGCAGATCCGCATCTTTGGCCAAGGCTACTATGAGATCTGATTTATTCATATGGGGTCCTCACCTCCAAGCATTTACTTGGCTTTCTTGACGGCTTCTTTGAGGGCCCGCGAAGCGCTAAAACGGGGCACTTTACCGGCGGGAATCTTTATTTTCTGCTTCGTCTGAGGATTAACGCCCGTGCGCGCTTTCTTCTTAATAACCTTGAATGTCCCCAACTCCGCAATACGAATCTTGCCGTCTTTCTTCTTTAGAGAGTCGTGGATCGCACCGACCAAGGCGTTGAGAGCGGCACCGGCTGATTTTTTGGTTACGCCTGCTTCCTCGGCCATTCGGTTAACCAGTTCAGATTTGGTCATGACTTACCTCCCCAAAAAAATCAAAAGTTTCAGATAGTTGAAACTACTTCGAACGATTGCAAAATGTTATCCATACTGAGCCGAATTGTCAAGAGAAATCAGCAAGGTCATAAAAAATAATAATGATGGTCTGCTTAAAAGCCGCATCAAAAGCCAGCTTTTGAAGCATTGACAATTGCCACCACTTAGATTAGACGAGTTCTCGATTAGAGCATGTTAGGAGCCAATATGAACGACCCCGCTCTTTTGCAACACCTTGAAGACCTTACTCACCGCCTCGGGATTGAACTAAGATACGAATATCTAGGAACAACCGGCGTTAAATGCGAAGGCGGTTACTGCGTTGTGGCCGGTAAACCGATCATATTTCTTAACAGAAAAGATTCGAGACGTCGAAAGATTTTGGTCTTAGCAAGATCCTTAAGAAAAATTAATCTGGAAGGACTTTTCATTCCTCCGGCAATAAGGAGAATCATAGAAGCACAGGTCGTTTGAAATCCTACTACGGGCCAATGTCATCTGCTCCTACCCGAATGTTTCACCGGTCATAGTATTGCCACGATTGGTATTTAGTAAGATTATAACATAGGGCTTCCGTGGATAATTCTTGAGGTTTTCCTGCAAAATGCTGGAGCTATCATTTGATAAACGTCTAGCGCATCGGTCCATTCTGGAAGCCGATTATCTGGAATCGAAACGACTTTTGAAGGCCTGGACATGGAAATCTTCGCTTGAGGAATCATTCCCGCTCCTGGTCTCATTAATAGGTGGTACTGGAACAGGAAAAAGTACCGTGTTCAACTCCTTGGCCGGGGAAATCATAAGTAAGGTGGGGCACAAAAGGCCGAGCACGTTGCGAGCTATTATTCTTGCTCCGCAACATGCTGCCCGGAAAATCGCAGAATGTCCTTTGCCTGATTCGGAAGCAGGCCCGAACAATAGTCTTCTACGCACACAGATTGTGGCGCACCATAGGTCTGAATTGTCTAAGTCCATACTCGTAGATACCCCTGATATAGACAGTATCGAACCCTCCAATCGATTGAATGCAGAGAGCTTCTTCATAATCAGCGACATCATAATCTTTGTGACATCTCAGGAGAAGTACGGGGATCTCGCAGTTCATGAAGTGACAGAGCGTGCTCGTCGCTGGGGCAAAAAAACTATCTTCATAATGAATAAGGTGACATCCGCCACCGCCTTTGATGATTTCCGGAACTCTCTAAAGGCTGAGAAATTCATAGATGAACCTGTTCGAATCGATAGACTGCCCATTGCCCCCGAAATTATTCCCGGGCTACGGGAGGACCCCCATTTCTCGGCTATTTTCGGCGAAGTAGCAGAAAAGAATTTTGTAAAAAATATACGTGAAGCTGAACTGGAACGACTATCCGCCAGTACTAGATCCAGCCTGGAAATGCTCGAACAGTCTTTTGACGCGGAACATCAAAGAATTGCTACGATCAACAGTGGAATTCAAGTGATTTTTGAGGATGTCACGCGGAATATGCAAGCGGATCTGGACAGGGTGGTGACCCCGGATGTGGAAAAGCATATCCGCGAACGATTAAATCAATTAACTGTGAAGTACGACCTGCTTTTTGTGCCGAGACAAAAATTAAGAGAAGCGATACATGAGCTAATCGAGAACGTCTCTAGTTGGTTTAGTTTTCAATCGAGTCAAGCCCCGGACAAACAAGCAGTAATTCCAGACCGTTTTGGTGAGTTGGATGCTGTCAGAAGGGCTGCCAATTTAAGGCCACTGGAAACGGCTGTCGCACAATTGAACAAACGAGTGGCCCAAATGCTCAGTTCGGATCCCGGATTGAGTGATATCTGCCAAGTGGCTTTAGCAGAAGTTCCAAGATGGCATGATAACGAGATTCACGAACTCTACCATGATGCTTTTCCGGGCGTCGAGAAGCTTCTTGAGGCGGAATTTAAACGGTTTAAGGATGGTTTGCCGGTCTCGGATCAGGTCAAACTTTATGGTTGGTCCGGTTTATGGGCCGCGTTTGTGATAGCAATGGAAATTGTGGTCGGCGGCGGATTTACTTTGCTGGACGCTCTATTAAATACGGCAATCCTGCCTTCTATTCCGACATTGGTTCTGAAAGCTAAATTAGCCGGTTTTCTACGTGATATCGGCGAGCGAGTCGATCTGGAGCAAAGAAGAACACTCGAAAAAATACTCAAAAAACAGGCCGAAATGTACATGGACAAATTTGCAGGATTATTGCCCCCTCGGTCTAAATTGGAGGATTTGGCTGGAATCAGAGCAAGTATTGCTCCATGACTATAATAGTTTTAGTGCTCACGAGTTAGGAATAGCTTTTGGATTGGCCAAATGGTGGTGAATAACTCTTAAAAAAGGAGATCACAAGATCAGAGTGGCGGTGTTCCGGATTCCCACTGCAGCCGAGATGAATTAGTAAAGGACTATTTTGGAAGCCGCTCCTCGGTATAATTTCCTTTTTTTCGAGAAAGTATGGTCCAAGCAGATGGTTTGTGGTCTTGTGGAGCAAGAAATTCATGTTTGGAAACCTGGACAAAGTGTGTGTTATTGATTATGTCGTCTATTAGCCCTAAGACCTCGAATGTGCATCAAATTCCGACTAGATCATAATAATAGGGGGGACAATAATGAAGGCAATCAGAGTGCGTCAATTTGCCGATCCCGAAGTTATGCGACTGGAGGAGGTTCCGGACCTTCAGCCAGGTCGCGGTGAAGTGCTCGTAAATGTGAAAGCAGCGGGTGTTAATCCTGTCGATACATACATCAGAGCAGGCCAGTATGCCAAACGGCCCGAACTTCCTTTTACTCCCGGTATGGACTCAGCCGGTATTGTTGCTTCTGTGGGCGACGGAGTCACTGATGTGGCATTGGGAGAGAGGGTTTATACAGCCGGAGCGCTCACGGGAACCTATGCTGAACAGGTCCTGTGCAAGGAATCTCAGGTTCATCCTTTACCCAAGCACGTGACGTTCCAACAGGGCGCAGCAATGGGCGTGCCTTATGGCGTGGCGTATCGTGCGCTGTTCAATCGTGCTGGCGCTAAGGCCGGCGAAACCGTGCTCGTGCACGGGGCCACCGGCGGAGCTGGGATTGCAGCTGTGCAATTGGCGCGTGCTGCAGGGTTACGAGTGATCGGGACCGGCGGTACAACCAAGGGCCTGGAATTGATCCTGGAACAGGGGGCGCACCATGCGGTCAGCCATAGAAATGCCGGTCATTTTGACGAGGTGATTGCGTTGAACCGTGGCAGCGGAGTAGACCTGATTCTAGAGATGCTGGCAAATGCGAATCTTGGGAATGACCTTAAGATTTTAGACCAGGGTGGTCGCGTGGTTGTGATAGGTAGCAGGGGACCAGTGGAGATTGACCCTCGGGATGCAATGACACGGGACGCCACGATCATGGGCATAATGCTGTTCAATGCTTCAGACCTTGAATTGGCCGGCATCCATGCGGGGCTAGTTGCGGGGCTTGAAAACCGGACTGTCCGACCGATAATAGGTACTGAATTGCCTCTATCCGAGGCGCCGCGGGCCCACACCGAGGTAATGAGCGCTAGCTCGTACGGAAAAATAGTGTTAATACCCTGAGCGGCTGGACAAAGAACTCGCACAAAACACTGGAACGTTCAGCTGAGTCCTTTGTCGAAATGAGTGACACGGTGATTCAAACGTGTAGAGACGAATGTTAAATCGAGGATCGTTTTCTTGGTCCGACGGGAGTTATCGTCCGTGGGTATGTGGTCGCTAAAGTGCCAATCATAGGAATTTTGACAGGACCTTTAGTGACGGCGTACGACCTACTTTGTGTCTGCATGAAACGAAGAGATCGTGTCGAGGGCCTGAGAAGAGACCCAGTCCAGCTTCCGCCCTGCCCTATCCCGCCCGAGAAAAGATTCATAAACCTTTGTGGTGACCGAGAAACTGCTGAATTGTACAGTAAAGGACTATTTAGCTTCCTTATCCGCGATATTCCGGGAAGTCACGGCATTATACCAGCTTTCCCGATCACGGATGTTGCGCCTCGGAGATTCAGTGAATAACAGCTTTGCAGAATATATAGAACAAAGGAGATAACAATGGTTTTACTTTCATATATCACCCCCAGAATGGGGTGGTTTTTGGCACTCATTCTGTTTTGCATAATTCCTGTCAATTCCAATGCAATGGAGGACAAATTGCAGCGATTTATACTTCCAAGCGGTCTCGAGGTTTTGGTGAAAGAGGACCATGCGCGCAAAGTAGCGGCAATCCAATATTGGGTCAAAGTGGGGAGCGCGGACGAGGAGGTTCCCGAAGGCGGCATCAGTCACCTAATAGAACATATGGCCTTTAAAGGGACTGAACGACGCGGAGTAGGGAAAATAGCCGCGGAAATTGAAGCCTTGGGCGGCGAAATAAATGCATACACCTCCTGGGATGAAACTGTTTTTCATGTGACAATGCCGTCACACGCAACCATTCACGGTCTCGATATTTTGACGGATGCGGTCTTCAGGCCCGTTATTGACCCGAAGGAGCTTGCATTGGAAAAGCAGGTAGTGATTGAGGAAATCCTGGAAGGAGAGGAGCGGCCCGAGCGCAAATCCTCAAAGCAAATTTTCTACACAGCCTATTCTGATAGTCCATATAAATACCCAGTTATCGGATACAAGGAAATCGTAGAGAAATTTACACGGGAAGACATCCTGTCTTTCCGCAAAAAATGGTACGTCCCGGAAAACATGTTCTTGCTCATAGTGGGAGACGTGAACGCCGAGAATCTGCACAAAGAATTGGAGCGGATGACCTCGGATCTTAAACCTATCGGCCTCTTCAGGACTCCTCGGCCGATGGAGCCGATTCAAAACCAGATTAGAAGCGCTCTTGAACGGGACCGCAACTCCCGCGAGACACGACTGAACATCGCTTTTCATATTCCTTCTGTGAAGGGAAATGACGTCAATGCGCTCGATTTGGCAGGTGACTTGCTCGGCGCCCGAGACAACTCCAGACTGGTCCGGATCTTGAAGAAGGAGAAAGGGATCGTTAATTCTATCTCAGCTTACGCTTACACGCCTAAAGATCCAGGCCTAATGATAGTTTCCGCTACCCTCGATGCGAAGAACTTGGAAACAGTTACCAAAGCCATCATGGATGAAATTGACCGATTGGGAAAACAAAGCCCTGCGCCGGAAGAGCTGGAACGAACGAAGGTTCACATCGAATCCCAACACATTTATTCGAGAGAAACAGTCCAAGGAACGGCTCGGAGCATAGGCAACTTCAAGGCTGATATGGGCGACGCGGCGTACGAAGAAAAATATCTTAAACTCAATGCTGCAGTCACTCCGGACCAGATTTCAAGTGTAGTAGAGAGGTATCTCAGACCGCCGAACGTTAGCGTGTCAGTCCTGTTACCGGAGAAAGACCTCCCGGATTTCAAGATCGACCAACTTACCAAAATTATCGAATCTTTCAGACCAACATCGACTGCTTCATCCACGGAAACCAGCTCGGGAAAAATAATAACCAACACTCTGTCCAACGGGATAAGACTGGTGTTTATGCCGGATGACTCCAATCCCGACGTATCGGTTAGGATGGCTTTCTTGGGCGGGAAACGCTATGAAACCAAAGAAAATGAAGGAATTATGAATTTCATAGCGCAAATGCTGACGAAAGGCACGACAAAGCTGACCGAAGTCGATATCGCAGCTAAAGTGGACGATATGGGCGGACGCTTAGGCGGATTTTCGGGGTATGACTCTTTCGGTCTTTCGGCAACGTTTTTCAGTCGAAACTTTAAAGAAGGACTTCGACTTCTGGCGGACATTTATAGCGGCGTCTCTTTTCCTCAAGACAAGCTCGAAAGGGAGCGGGCGCTGATCCTGAATCGAATCAAGACGGAGCCGGATCGCCCCACAGCGTATACTGTTAATGTTCTCGGCCGGATGGTATTCCGGGACCACCCATATGGATTTGTAAAGGAAGGCACCCTAACTTCCGTAGCGGGATTCACGAGCGAAGACCTGAAACAGACTTATGCGCATTTTGCGGTTCCATCCAATATGGTGCTTACTGTTGTGGGGGATATGGATCCCAAAGAAGTTTCGAATGAAATCGACCAAATATTTGGCAAAGTTCCAGCCAGGAAACTTGATGCGCCGGTTATCCCAAAAGAAAAGCCGTTAAAAGGGGTACAAGAAAAGATCGTTCGAATTCCGAGGGCCAAGGCACATTTAGCTCTAGGATTCATAGGCACTACCTTTTCCGATCCGGACAGGTACCCGCTTGACGTGCTGAATAATATCCTTGCCGGACAAGGCGGCCGCCTTTTTCTTCAGCTTCGAGACAAGGAATCTCTTGCTTATACAGTGACATCTTTTGTTCGGCCTGGGATGGATCCTGGGGTATTTGCATTCTATATCGCTTGCGACGAACCAAAAGCTGATCGGGCCCTGCAAGGGTTAATAGAGCAAATAAATCTGATACGAGAAAAGCCCGTCACCAATGAAGAACTGAAGCGGTCCGTAAGCAATCTTGTAGGTGAATACCTTATAAATTTACAGAGTTCTTGGTCCAGAGCAGAAAATACCGCCTTGAATACGCTATACGGTCTGGGTTATGATTATGATAAAGAGTACGTAAAGAAGATTTCAGCTGTAACGGCGGAGGACGTTCTCAAGGCTGCACGCAAATATCTGGATCCGAAGAATTATGCAGTAGTGAAGATTCTACCCGACGAAAATCAGAAATAAGGAGAAAAGTCTGACAAGGACAAATACATCGAAAGAAAAACTTACCGTGCCGACAAGCGCCGGGGGCGGCAATTGAGCGCTGTTTTCGGTTCATTACGCGGTCTCAAGCCATCTCAGAGGACTCGGATCGAGAAATTGATCCTGACAAGGATTCCTGCAAATCGGGTCATAACTCAAGAAACAGCTCGGCGCCTTACGGAATTTTCACGAGAAATCGGTCGCCAGTTAGGTATTTTGGTAGACAGGAAGGGTAACATTCGCAAGGTCCTGGTGGGTGATGATCGTTCAATCCTGATCCCGAAGTTGGATGGATGGCGAGTCGGCGCAGGTCGTCTCCGGGGGCTTAGGTTGATTCATACCCATTTAAAAGATGAGCCGTTGAATAAGGAAGATCTTACCGACCTTGCATTATTGAGACTGGACCTGTTGGCGTCCGTGGGAATGGATTCGGATGGTCTTCCCACAACGGTACGAATTGCTCATTTGTTACCCGAAAATCCATCAGGCGAAATCTGGCAATTATTCGATCCTTCGCCTCCTTCGCTCCTTGATCTGGATTTCACGGAATTCATCAGATCTTTGGAAGAAGAAACGACCCGTTCAGCAGGGGGTCGCAAGGTGGGTGATTCAAGAGAGCGGGTGTATTTGATTGGCAAGGCCGCCGGGAAAACATGGGAGATTGAAGAATCATTAAAGGAACTCATTCAGCTTGCGGATTCCTGTGGTGTCGAGGTTGTGGGGACTGCTCGACAGAACCGGGCTGCCGTTGATCCGCATTTTGTTGTAGGGAAGGGAAAACTCAAGGAGATTGTTATCGACGCCTTACAAAAAGGCGCAGGAATGCTGGTCTTTGACACAGAATTGAGTCCGGCCCAGGTAAAGGCTATCGGCGACTTCACTGAACTTAAGGTAATCGACAGATCTCAACTCATTCTGGACATCTTCGCTCAAAGAGCCAAATCCCGGGAAGGCAAAATCCAAGTCGAACTTGCTCAATTAAAGTACGCCCTGCCCAGATTGGCTGAAAAGGATGACGCCTTGTCGCGCTTAACAGGAGGAATTGGAGGACGAGGTCCCGGTGAAACAAGGCTTGAAGTGGATAGGCGCCGAATCCATGGCCGGATAGTTTTCCTCGAAAGACAAATCGATCAGTTGGCACGCCGTAGGTCGTTGCGGAGACAACTGAGAAATAGACGAGGCATTCCCGTGATTTCGATAGTCGGGTACACAAATGCGGGAAAATCGACCTTGCTTAACAGTCTGACCAAATCAGAAATATTAGCGGAAGACAAACTCTTTGCCACACTTGACCCGACGAGTCGCAGATTGCGTTTCCCACGAGAGACCGAAGTAATAATCACCGACACAGTGGGTTTTCTACAAGACCTACCGGAAACGCTCGTGAAAGCTTTTGCCGCCACACTGGATGAGCTTGCTGATGCGGATCTGCTGATCCATGTAATAGATTGCGCTAATCCTGCCTTTGAAGCACAGATGGCGGCCGTAGAAAAATTGCTGGAACAGCTTAGTTTGGGCCGAATTTCCATGTTGCGAGTCTTCAATAAGAAAGATCTTGTCCCATCAGAAACCGTTGAAAATCTTTGTGACAGATACGATGGAATAGCCATCTCCGCAATGGACGTAAGCACTTTTCCTCCCCTGATAAAACGGATGGAGGACGAAATTCTCATGACGCTGTCTGAATTTACTGATGCAGGGAGCGATCACGAGATTTCGCCTCACGCGGGAATGTGTTGATGACCGATTCAACCAAAGACAATCGGTTCAATCTGACCCTGGCAATCATGCTTTTGGTACGTGACAAAATGGAATTTTGGCTTGGACAAAGATTCTGCAAGACCCCCTGAATTGCACATTACGCCTCTCCTATAGCCGATTCGGAAACTTGCCATTTCAATCAGAGGTAGAGTATTTTTAGATCAAATGGCTCCCTCCTGCAGTAAAGTTCAAGTCGAGAGTAAGGACGCGTTCCTGAAATTTATCCGATTGTTTATGGACGCTGGCGCAGCTGAGAAACGCTTTCCAAGAACCTGCTCTTTATGCGAGAGGAAATATCACAATCTTGCCCACTATATCTCCTCTACCCACGCCCGAGGCCACAGCATGGAAGATTACCGAGGAGCGATGGGTAAACCCTTCACGATGATTCATCGGCATTGTGCCTGCGGAAACACATTGGCTCTAGCATTTACTGGTGAAGACTGCCTTTTCTTGGATCAATTTTGGGAAACAATTTCCTTGGAAGCTGAACGCTCGGCCAAATCGGTCCGAGAAGTGGTTTCCGATTTCGTATCTCAATGGGAGCTTTATGTCATGTCAGAGCATGATCCCGAATGTTGATTTCCGACCATGAAATGCGCGCCCCAACTTCTCATTGTTTATCATTCCCAGACCGGTAATACTGAGCGGCTGGCGATCGCCGTCGAGCAAGGTGCGCGTGAGATCATCGGGATCGAGGTGCAAAGACTTCCGGCATCCAAAGTAACAGCTGTAGATCTGAAAAAATGTCGAATTTTGGTAATATGCTCTCCTGAGTATTTCGGATACATGTCCGGCGCCATTAAAGAACTATTCGACCGCACGTACGAAGAGATCAGAGAATTTACGATGGGAAAACCTTACGCGGTGGTTATTTCGGCCGGCAACGATGGAACCGGCGCTCTGAGTAGTATTGAACGGATAGCAGCGGGATACCGATTTAGAAAAATTCAAGAGCCCATTATCGCTCGTGGAGCGATCTTGCTTTCCATGTTAGATAAATGTCGTGAGCTTGGCAAAACTTTGGCCGCGGGAATTGATTTTGGAATCTACTGAAAAGGACTGGAATTGATACGCCAAATTAACGATGTACTCTTCGATCTTGGAAATGTGCTCGTACGATTCGATTGGGACGTAGCGTTGCGGCGGTTGACGCCATATCTTTCTCCCGAATTGGTGGACGTACTGAGAAATGATAAACAAGATTTTAACAAGCTCTTCCATGAACCTGACGTGGCGCTCGAAAGCGGTCGAATCAGCTTCGATGAGTTTCATGAGACCATGTGCGATCGCCTCGCGATTGAGCTGGAAAAGGCGGAATTCTGTCGAATCTGGTGCGACATTTTCGAACTGAACGAGGACATGGTCATTTTTGGAGAAGAGCTATCCAAGAAGTATGGAACATGGCTTGTTTCAAACACCAGTGAAGCTCATTATCGATGGATAATAAATAAATTCCCCAGAATTCTCTTTTTCAGAGGCGCTGCTCTCTCATATGAGCTAGGGGTGATGAAACCCTCAGAGGAATACTATTCCAGGCTGATACAGAAATTTGGCATAGATCCTTTCCGTGCGGTTTTTATAGATGATATTCAAGAAAATGTTCACGCTGCGATCAATGCCGGAATTGCCGGAATAGTCTTTCATGATAAACAGCAACTTATGATCGAGCTTGAAAAGCTGGGTGTAAGAGCATAGCCCAAAAGGAGCTCAAAACAGTGGCGAATGAAAAGGACATAGTCAGAGGCTACAAATTCAGCGCGGTGGCGGCTGGCATTAAGAAAGCTTCATCTGCAAGACTCGATTTTGCTTTAATCGTCTCCGATAGACCGGCTATTTCTGCCGCGGTCACAACCACCAATTTGGTACGTGCGGCCCCCGTGGAGATAACTCGAGATCGCCTTACGGCAGGTCTTTGTCAAGCCATTCTGATGAATTCGGGTAATGCCAATGCTTTTACAGGTGACAGAGGATTGAAAGATGCTTCGGATCTTACAAGCCGTGTTGCTCAAGGCCTCGGTATTGATTCCAACCTTGTCGTTCCTATGTCAACAGGGGTGATAGGAAATCCATTACCAATAGATCGGATGTCGTCCGAGATTCCCGAATTGATTTCCCGCCTGGATGGTAGATCATTTATGGACGTGGCCGCCGCAATTATGACCACGGATACAGTTCCCAAAACCGTGCTCCTACAAGGCAGTGTAACGGGCGGCCCTTTCACCATGTTGGGTTTCTCAAAAGGCGCGGGGATGATTGCTCCCAATATGGCCACAATGTTGGCGGTCGTACTGACGGACTTGCGGGTGGAACTCGATTTTCTCAAAGAGTGCCTTCAGCAAGCTGTGGCAAAAAGTTTCAATGCTATAACTATTGACGGGGATACAAGCACTAATGATACCGCAATCGTAATGACCGGAGGTTGCATTAACGCGCCTGAGTTATCCGGAAATTTATCCGACAGAGAAGCTTTTTCTTCACTCTTGAATAAAGCATGCGAACATCTTGCCCGCCAAATCGTTCTCGACGGCGAAGGAGCGACAAAGCTTATCAGGATAAGTGTATGCGGAGCACCCGACACGGCGGCTGCGACCAAAGTGGCTCGTAAAATCGCTGAGTCTCCTCTGGTGAAGACGGCGTTCCACGGGGAAGACCCGAACTGGGGAAGAATTGTATGTAGCGCCGGGAATTCCGGTGTTATTTTTGATCCGAGAGTAATCGATCTGTCTATTGGTGAGATGCATATTCTGGAGAACGGAAAACTGACGGATAGGGACTGGGAGTCTGCCGCGCATAATATTATGAAAGGCAGAGAATTTTCCGTTCTTCTCGACCTGAAGAGTGGGAATGGAGAAGCCAGCTTATTGACGACTGACTTCTCCGAGGAATACGTCACCATCAACGCGGATTACAGATCCTAATAGTAGGCCCGGCAACCAGCAGGAGCCGGCGGCCGTGCCTATCAGAATGTCAGTTCGAGGCGTTCTAACGTACAGACGAGCCTCGACGGGACCTCGATGCATAACTCAAGAATGGGTAAGTTACAGGCCGAAAACAATGACTTTGCCGAAAATTCCAGTGCGTGGCGCAGGAATCGTTAGACGACAGCTCCCAAGTGATAGCTCACATCCAAGAAATTAGATACGTGCACGAATTAGCCCCCGTTTTTCTGCAGGGTTCCGATTCATCATGTCGCACGATCACGTCGATAGCGCCGGCGGGTTTGAATCGCTGCGAAAAACCTTGAATTACTCCCCTATCAAACGCGCAAGGGTAAGGATTGGGGCAAATCATTTTCGCTCTCTTTAATCCAGTCTCTCC